>CAZNTR010000073.1:0-18507 GCA_964575925.1 uncultured Chitinophagales bacterium | reverse complement strand
CACAGGTGAAGATACTGTCGAAATCTCTTGTCATGGTGGAGTTTTAGTAACTCAAACCGTTTTAGAAACTATTTTGAAAACAGGAGCTCGATCTGCCGAACCGGGTGAATTTACGTACAGAGCATTTTTAAATGGAAAATTAGAACTCTCTCAAGCTGAAGCGGTTGCAGACTTAATTCATGCTAAATCAAAAAAAGCTGTTGAAGCTGCCAATCAGCAACTTAGTGGAGAATTAGGAAAAATGGTTTCTAATTTTCGGCAACAAATTATTGATGCAACCGCAATGATTGAATTAGAACTCGATTTCGTTGAAGAAGATGTTGAATTTGCCAATAGAGATCAGTTAATTCACTTATTAACTGAAGTTTCAAACTCTATTGATGAATTACTTGCAACCTATGAAGCAGGTCGGATTATAAAAGATGGGGTTAAAACCGTTTTTGTTGGCTCACCAAATGCTGGAAAATCAACTCTATTAAATACCATTTTAGGGCAAGAACGTGCAATAGTAACAGAAATAGCTGGAACAACTCGAGATACTATCGATGCAGATTGGTCTCATGATGGCTTACTTTTCAAACTTATCGATACAGCAGGAATCAGAGAAACAAAAGATTTAATTGAAGCAGAAGGCGTTCGTAGATCAAAATCTGCCATTAACTCAGCAGATCTAATCATTTACCTAAAGGATTTATCGACAGTTCTTGATCAAGAAGAAAAACTTGCGTTTGAAGAAATGAAAAAACTTGTAGAATCGCCTCTTTTGGTTATCGGAACGAAATCAGATTTGCCGGGATCTGATGAATCAAATTTATCCTTTGATTTAAAAATTTCTGCCAAAAACGGTACGCATATTCAAGCTTTAAAATCACTAATGAAAGAAAAAGCTTTAGAGAATAAACATTACGATGCAAAATCTCTGCTCATTACCTCAAGCCGACACAAAGACGCTTTAGAAAAAACGCAAGAAAGTGTACTAGAAGCCTTAAATATGATTCAACAAGGAGAAAGTGGCGATTTTTTGGCTATAAATCTCCGCTCTGCCTTGCATTTCCTAGGCACTATTACTGGTGAAATAACAAACGAAGACATTCTTGATTCCATTTTTTCACGCTTCTGTATCGGAAAGTAAAAAGCTGATCAAATAAATTAATCAGCTTTAACAAGTGTACTTATTTAATTTAATTTTTCAGATACCACAACAGTGGATTGTCTAATGGAGTTTCATCAGATAAAAGAGGATTTCTTAATTTAATTCCGACTCTATTATTTAGATTTGCTTTATCTAAATAACTTTTCATAGCTACTGAAAATAATTTATCAAACGAACCGTCTTCAATTGCCATTAAGAGACCTTCTTCAATTCTTTTTGCAAGTAACACTCCGTTAGAATCTTTTCTAACAAAGAAATATATTGCTGCTGGGTAATAAATATAAAAACTATCTGCAATAGCTAAATTTTTGCCCGGCCTATCTTTAATCTCATCCCATATTTCAAAAACGGCTCTTGGAAAACCTTGAAAAGTTCCTTTGTTTAATTGATCGAATAAATCACTGTATTCTTTAGTTGAATGTACAGACAAGTTGTTAAATTTTAGTATTTCAGTATCTGGCCAAAAATCACCTTGTCCAAATTTAAATTTTTTAAGATCATTAAACTCTTTTACACCTTTAAATTTATCATTGTCTTTATCATTTATCATTACTAACCGAACTCCAATTAATCCTTTATCAAGTGGAATTCGAATTGGAAGTAATACTCGCTCTCGAGTTTTATCTGTATTGGTATGAACAATATCAATACCTGAATTCTGCATCATTAATTTCATGGCATCTAGTACCGTTTTTGCAGCTGGTGCAGGTTCAAGTTGATAGGATCCGTAAGTAGCAACCGTTTTATCAAGAGCCAATTTTAACAAGTTATGATAGTATTGATTACTAGAATAAACATCATCGTTAATTGATGGTAAATATCGTACAATAAGTGGTGAAGGAGTTTGGGCATAACTGATTGATAAAAAATTAGTTACAGTTAGGAGTAGAGCTATAAAAATTTGCCGTTGTGCCTTAATTAGAGTAGCCATGCTAAATTGCCTTATATTAAATGTTAACGTTAACATTTAACAATATATATAAAATATCACCATTTTAATAACAATACAGGAAATTTTAAAAAACAAAAGCCAGTACCTTCCGGGTACTGGCTTAAGACCAAACCAACCTATTAATGGTTTTTATAAATTCAGATACCACAAGGAAGAATCGCTAAGCGGTGTTTCCTCAGGCAATAATGGATTTTTTAATTTAATACCAATCCGCTCTTTTAATTTCGCTTTGTTAATATATGGCATCATTGCCGTATTAAACAATTTGTCGAACGAGCCATCTTTTAAAGCAATTTTTAAACCAGCTTCCAATCTACGACCAACCGCTGCACCATTTATATCTTTTCTCACAAAAAAGTACATAGCAGCTGGATAGTAGATGTAGAAACCTTCAGCAACAGTAAGGTTTTTATCTTTGTGATTTTCAATTTCGTCCCAAATTTCAAACACTGCCCTTGGAAATCCATCAAAGTTTTTTGCTTGTAGCATTTTGAATAATTGCCCATACTCTGGCGCTGTATTCACTTTAACATCATTAAAACGTAAGATTTCTGTATCTGGCCAATCATGACCTTGCCCAAAAGTGTATCGTTTAAGGTCGCTAGTTTGCTTAACATTCAAAAATTTATCTTGTTCTGATTTATTTACCATAATTAATCGAACACCAATTAAACCTTTATCTAGAGGAATTCGAATTGGGAGTAATACACGCTCACGAGTTTTATCGGTCATTGTATGTACCACATCGACACCTTGACCAGCCATCATTGCTTTTAAAGCATCTCGTTGATTCATTGCTTTAGTAGATGGTTTTAACTCATAAGCACCATGAGAATCAACCGTTTTATCAAGAGCTAATTTTAGCAATTGATAATAATATTGACTTCTAGACCCAACATCTTCATCTGGTGGAAGATATCGAATAACCAAAGTGTTATCCTGTGCAGATACACTTGAAAAGAAAAAAGGACTTAAACTGAGACATGAAAGAACAAAGAACCAACCTGTTTTTTTATAAATGTTCATACGAACACCTCCTATGGGGATTTAATAAAATGAAACCGCTTACATTTTTCTAAATATGCAGAACCCTAGTCGTTTTTCAAAATCTAAATTCAATAAAATTGAAAAAAAACGGTTTTTTTAATCTTTATTTGCGTGCATACTAGGTATTAATTAGATTATCCCCGAAAAGCGCTTTCAAAACAACAAAAGAGGTAAACATGTTCATGAAAATTCCAAGTCTGATTTTGCGTCAGCTTTATACTTACAGCAGTTTAAAGAATACAAACGGTGGTGTGTATTATAGTTTAAAAAATAGACTAAGTGATGTTAAATTAGTCGGTGTAAGTGATTTAAAAATTGATAAAAAATCTATTCCAAATGATGCCGTTCATTTAAATATTAACGGAATAGAATACAAAATGCAACAAATTGCAGCTGTAAGTCCCGTTGATTTTCCATTAAAACAAGTCGTTGATGTATTCATGGCAATTCCACATTTAGATGAAGGTAAGCATGAGATTGAGATTTCTTTTGTTACCGATGGGTTTGGGAAATTCACACTCAAGGTTGATGATTCCATTTCAGAAGACAGTGAAGAACGTGTAAGAATTCCTTATGATAAAGAAAATGATTACAGTCCCGAAATAATTAAGAAAAGACAAGAATTTGTTTCAAAATATTCTGGAGTTAAATTTAAACACACCGATAAATATTCCATTGACCCTCTCACTTTACCAGGTAATATTGAAAATTTTAGCGGTGTTTCTCAGATTCCTCTCGGTTTTGCGGGTCCAATACAGGTAAATGGTGAGTATGCATCTGGTGAGTTTTTAGTTCCAATGGCAACAACAGAAGGCACCTTAGTAGCTTCGTACAATCGAGGAATTAAAGCTATTAACTTGTGCGGTGGTGCTTTAACAACGGTTGTTGAAGATTGTATGCAACGAGCACCAGTGTTCATTTTTGATAATGCCAGAGAAGGACGAGATTTTCAATTTTGGTTAAATAGCCCAGAGGTTATGGTAAAAGTTAGAGAAGAAGCCGAAGGAACATCTTCTATTGCAAAATTGCTCTATATCGACCCTTTTTTCTCGAATAAATTTGTCTATCTACGTTTTAATTACAGTACAGGTGATGCCGCAGGGCAAAATATGGTAGGAAGAGCAACATTTGCGGCGTGTTCTTGGATTTTGGATAATTATCCACACAAAACTATCAGAAGATTCTATTTAGAGTCTAACTTTGCAACAGATAAAAAAGCTTCGCAAGTAAATATTATGAGAACTCGCGGTAAACGAGTAACCGCAGAATGTGTTCTTAAAAAAGAAGTATTGGAAAAAGTAATGCGTGTTGATCCAAAGTCCTTGCATTATCACTGGAGTGTTTCAACTATTGGAGCATTTTTCTCTGGTGCAAATAATAATGGCGCTCATTCTCCCAATGCTATAACCGCCATGTTTATTGCTACAGGCCAAGATGTTGCGAACGTGTCTGAGTCTTCAGCCGCAATAATTTATACGGAATTATTACCTAACGAAGATTTATACATTTCAATTACTATTCCATCACTTATTGTAGCGACTTATGGCGGAGGAACTGGCCTTGGAACTCAGAAAGAGTGCCTACAAGTTATGGATTGCTATGGTAGAGATCGCGCAAAAAAACTTGCTGAAATTGTTGCAGCAGTAGCACTTGCTGGTGAAGTTTCTCTTGGTGCAGCCATTTCTTCTCTAGATTGGGTTTCTAGCCACGAGAAATATGGAAGAAATAGATAATTAATTTTTTTCTAAATCTCTTTTAAATTATTTACTAACGAAAAGAGAACTTGAGAAAAGATTACCCAAGCTCAATGAAAAAGCCTGATCGTTTTAGTAATCAGGCTTTTTTTACACATGAAATTTCACAGGGATGATTTAGCTACTTATTTCCTTTACATTTTAAAAGTCTCGGGTGTATTATCAACAGCTTCAACGATATAACAATTTGCTTTAATATTACTTAGTGTAGCCCCAGTTCTTCAGCCAGCCTGATAATTAACTACATATTTTTTGTTTTTGAAATTTATCCAAATTTCATACTAAACGAGAACTGACAAAGATTAATTCACTTTGAAGTACAAGAATTTCATGATCCTTTATTATGAATGTATACTTAAAATAAACTGAACCAAATACCTACTCGTAAATTGTCATGCGACTTTCCATCTATCATTATAATACCATAATCGACAGAAAATCTATTCCATTTTAGAATAGCTTGAATTTCAGTTATTAAGGGCTTTAGTTTCACTTCAACATTATATGAGCTTTTACCATAATACGCTTTAGAAACCTGAACTCGTGTAAATAGAGCCAAGTTCTCTATTATTGCATAATTAAAACCTATCGAAAGTCCAGCTGTTAAATAATTTCCACTAATTAGATTACTTAATCCTGATATATAATAATTTGAAACTGCAAATCCTGCACTTACAACTGAAGCATTAGTCGGATGAAAAACAGACCACCTAAAACTAGCATCTCCCATTAAGCCGTGAGTGATAATAGGAGTATCCCGATTTAAATAATCAAAATTTCCACTAATTAAAGCATAAGTAAGTTCATTCAACAAATAATTTTCATAACTAAAATGTAAATCTGAATCAAATGAAAATGAATGAGCGGTTAAACCAATTCCCATAAATGAGGAGCCTCCAGTATAAGAAGACCGCCCATAATTAATCTGAAAACTGTGTTCTAAAAAATCATCATCTAATAGACCTGCAGTTTGTGCCATTGTCGATTGATGAATAAAAACTATCAAAATCATAATAAATAATTTCTGCACAGTGTATCACCTTTTATTAATTGAAATTTAGGACTAAAAAAAAGTAATTATGTAGAATGAATAAATACATACCATAATTGGTGTATTTTTTAAGCAACTAGATCCTTTTTAGTCAGTTTTTTCAAACAAAAATGGCTTAACATATTTCCTAATTTACCATTTTTTTTAAGCATGGGTACATAATTATATACCATATTGGCATTCGTAAAACTGACATGGAAGATCTTTTATTACCATATTAAAACCTTTCGTTTGTAAATAACCCCTTACTGCAGCTCAAGCATGACTTGACAACAAATCACTTTTTGCTCATTTTTTGAAAAAAGTATTGATTTAAAACAAATAAACGGTTTTTCAGTTTACAACCTTTTATATCGTATGCAATAACCAAGTTTTTTTACCATTCACTTTGTAAAGTTAGCGCAATATTAGACACTCTTAGTTTTATTTAAGAATTAAGAAGTTATTAATTACTAAAGATTTGGTCCGAATTAAATAAAAAAAGCCTGACCGTTTTCGTGATCAGGCTTCTCTTTACCTATGAAGTTTCACTGGAATAGTTTAACTCGCTACTTCTTCCCTTAACATTTGATAGGTCTCGAAAGCATCATCAACAGCTACAACGTTATAGCCATTTGCTTCAAGATAACTTGCAGCAGCTCCAGCTCTTGCGCCAGCTTGACAATGGACTACATAATTTTTGTCTTTTGGAAGTTTATCCAAATTTTTTGCAAGACGAACATGAGCAAAATTTAATGCTCCAGGAATAGAATCAACATCAAATTCTGTTTTCTTGCGAACATCAAGAACTTGATATCCTTTGCTTACCCAAGCATCTAAATCGCCAAAATGAATTACTTCGATTTTTGAAGACTCGTTATTTTGCAAATATGTGTTTACATCTGCTAATGTTACAAAACCGATTATATTATCAACGCCAACACGAACTAAATCACGAACTGCGTTTTCTACATTCTCTGCATCAATAAATAGAATTACATTTTCTTCTGGAGTTACATAAGAACCTGCAACAGTATTGTATGATTTATCAAAAGGAGTATGTAAAGAACCTTTGATATGAGCTTTCATATACTCTGGACGTGTTCTTGCGTCTAAAATCACAGTATTTGATGAAGCAATTGCTTCTTCAACATTCATTTTAACAGGTTTTGGAAGATCTCCTAAAACATTAATACCATCACGGTTTACTTTTTTCATTCTTGCAAAGTAAACTGGAGGCTCAGGTTGACCATCAAGTATATACTCAACAAAATTGTCAACATTGTGCATGTATTTGAATGGAGAGCTAAAGCGAACTTCGTAGCCAACAGTTGAATCTGGAACAGCGCCTAATGCTTTACCACAAGCAGAACCTGCACCATGAGCTGGCCAAACTTTTAAATATTCTGGCATTTTTTTGAATTGTTCCAAAGAATAGAACAAACGCTCAGCTGAGGGGCGCATCATGCCTTGAACTCCAGCCGCAGATTCTAATAAGTCAGGACGACCTACATCACCTACGAATACAAAGTCTCCTGAAAGGATTCCCATTGGATCTTGAGTTGCAGCACCATCGGTAACCATGAAGCTAATATGCTCAGGAGTATGACCTGGAGTGTGTAAAATATCAAAATGAATATTTCCCAAAGAAAAGCGATCGCCATGTTTTACAAATGTTGCAGTATAATTTTTATTTGCTTTTAACCAATTATATTTCCAATCCGCATCGCCTTCGTCTGAAGCATAAATATGTAAACCTTTTTCAGCTAATTCTTGTAAACCTGAAACATAGTCAGCATGAATATGAGTATCTGCTGCAGCTATTAAGTTTAATTTTTCTTTTTTTGCCATCTCAAAATAGTAATCGACATCTCTCATCGGGTCAATAATAATAGCAGTTCCGTTTTTTTGACAACCAATCAAGTAGCTATATTGGGCCAGTTTTGGTTCAAATATTTGTTTAAAATACATAGTATATGTTATTTGATTGAAATTGAATTATTTGCTCACAATTAAAGTATAATGAAATTTATCTTACTTGTAAATACAAGTAAGTACAATTTGTCTTATAAATTTTATTTATCAATGAGTGTTCTCCGAAAAGTAGTTTTTTGCAAACTATTCGTCGAATTCGTAGGATTTGGAAGGGTGAAAACCGAAAGAATCGACTATTTGGAGTGGAATCATTAATTGAATATGAATAGCTAAATACCTTCAATTCATTGACTTATTTAATCAATTTGAAGTCGAGCTTACACAGAAAAGTAGTGTTCATTTACATTTTCAGTGAATTCGAATATTTTGAAAGGGTGCAAACAAAAAAAGAATCTTCCAGAGATGGATTTACAGTTTAATTATCCGTTCCTACAAAATTAGAATCGCCTTACAATAAATTCCAACTTGTATATACATGTAGGTGTTTTATTTTCACTTTTTAAAATAATGCCTTATCATTAGGCTAAATTTAAACTTGTGTAAACTGCCTAATCGAAGGCCCATCAACTCATGGAAGAAAAAATAAATCAACCATCTAAAATACCTTTACATCAGCATATTAGTGATTGGATTAAGCAGGAGATTCGTGAAAAACGACTTCACATTGATGATAAAATTCCATCAGAGAATGAATTAGCTCAACAGTTTAGTGTTTCTCGCCTTACAGTGCGCAGAGCACTTCAAACACTGGAACAAGAAAATTTAATTTTTAGATCCCAAGGTCTAGGTGCATTTATAAAAGCTCCTATTTCCCTAAAAAGAATGGTAAATCTAAATTCGTTTAATGAAGATTTATCTCAAGCAGGTATTACACCGTCAAATGATATTATTTTTGAAGGTCTTGTTCTTCCACCACCACATATCAGAAGTTTATTGGGAATCGAAGATCAGATAAAAGTTTTAAAAATTGATAGAATCCGATTTGGCAGTGCTCGACCTTTTGCATTTGATAAAACATGGATTCCTGCATTTTATGGACAACTCATAGTTGATTCGGACTTATCGAAGCGCTCAATATTTGAGTTGTTAGAAAAAGAGTATGACATTATAATCGAAAAAGGTTGCCAACGATTTGATGCTGCAATTGCTGATGAAGAACTTGCTTCTCATTTAGATGTGCCTGTAAACACGCCACTTTTAGTCATTAAACGGTTGATTTACACTAACTCAGGTAAAATCCTTTATTATCAACAACGTTATTTACGGACTGATCGTTTTTCTTATGAAATGATTTTAGAGAGATCCTCAGATTCACTTCAATTTGCAAATGGGGTTGGCGTTAAGGAATTTTTACCCGTTTTTGACCCCAAAGCGGATGAATTTTCTTTAGTAGTTTGAGTTTTATTGATCATTAGCCCACTCCAACAGAGCATCACGGTCATCCTGAACTTGATTCAGGATCCCGGCTTAGCCCAGCGTTTTTTATGTGCTAGGCTTAATGTAATGGCATGTATTTCTTACTTCTCTTGACGAAGATTCTGGGTCAAGCCCAGAATGACGGAAGTTCTTTTTGCCCGTTTATATATTTCTTTCTTAACCCGAACTCAGATTATTAATCTAATTTTATAAACGGTCTTAATTTGTCCAATTTTTTAGGACCAATTCCCTTGATTTTTTTTAAGTCATCAATTGAGTTAAAAGAACCTACTTTTAGTCTGTAATCTAAAATTAATTGCGCCGTTTTATCTCCTATCCCTGGTACCTTAACCCATTCACTTAAGGTTGCCGAATTTATATTAATCAAAATGGGAGCAGTCTCTTTTTTGGGCTTTTTTGATTTTGGTTTGCTGTTTTTAGGCAGAGGCTCAGATTTCATTGCAGAACTAATTTCTTTTTTAGTTGGATAATACTGACTTGCCAAAACCGAATCGAAAGCTAGTTGCATTTTTTCAGTTCTTTCAGAAATGAGCTTGTTTAGTTCTGAATAATCCTCTTTTTTTTGATTATTAAAAAATGGAGCAGAAAAAAGGGCTAGTTGAATAAGTAAAATGATACCAAACAGAACATAAATAAACATTCGTTCTGCTTTACCCAATGAAATTTTTTCAAAAAAGAAATAAAGATCTCGTTTATTGAATAAGCGCATACTTTCAAACTTTATTCACTATCGATTTGCAAATTCACGCAAGGAATCTAATACATATTGAAAATCAGTTGGTAAATCAGCTTCAAAAAAGAGTTCTTCTCCAGTTGCTGGATGTACAAAGCCCAAGGTTTTTGCATGAAGACACTGACGTGGCATGGCTTTAAATAATTTTTCAAATAAATCTTTTCGTCCGCCAGAATTTGAACCATAGCGCACAGAATCACCGCCATATTCCTGATCTCCAAAAACAGGATGATTCACATTCGAACAATGCACTCTAATTTGATGTGTTCTACCCGTTTCCAACGTTAATTCAATGTAACTCAAGAGTTCTAATTCTTCCAAAACTTGATAATGAGTTACTGCATGTTTTCCAGTATCTGAATCAACAACGGTCATTTTTTTTCGGTCTGTTCTTGATCGTCCAATATTTCCTGTCAATGTTCCATTTTTTTCTGGAAATAAGCCCCAAGTTATAGAGTGATAACATCTTTTAATCGTATGAGCTGCAAACAGTTCTGATAATTTTGCATGCATAAAATCATTTTTAGCAACAACAAGTAAACCGCTCGTATTTTTATCTAAACGGTGAACAATTCCCGGACGCATTACATCGTCATCCACATCTGAAAGCTGATCGGCATGATGTAATAAACCATTTACTAAGGTTCCTGTCCAATTTCCAAAAGCTGGGTGAACTACCATTCCTGCTGCTTTATTTACGATTAGTAAATGTTCATCTTCAAAAACTACATCAATTGGAATATTTTCCGCAACGGCTTCTGGCGGAGGAGGTTTTGGGAGTTCAATTTCAATGACATCTCCAGGTTGCATTTTGTACGAATTTTTAATTTTTTCACCATTTACGAGAACATAACCTGCTTTAATGGCTTCCTGAACTTTATTCCGAGTTGCATTTTGAACAAACTGTGTTATGTAAGCATCAACTCGTTGATTTTCTGAATGTCCATCTGGCACAATGAATTGATATCGGGTTGTTTCGTTGTTTTCAGGCTCGTTCTGTAGTTGATAATTCTTCATAAATGGAATTGGGTGATGCTTAATGCAGATATTTTTTGAGATGTTTAAAGATCTATTCTTTCACAAAGTTAACAATTTGAACATCACTTAAATAGATTAATTTTGTTTACTTAATCAACATCACTTTTTGAATCAATTGACCAGAATCCGTTTGTAAGCGAATAAAATAGATTCCACTTGATAAGTTTGAAGCATTAAAACGAAAAGAGTGTTTTCCCATGCTCAAATTACTTTGAATTAAAGTACTTACCGTTTGCCCTAATTGTGAAATCACATCAAGTTTAACCCTTGTTTGTTGTGGAAGAATAAAAGAAATCGTTGTTTCTGGATTAAATGGATTTGGATAAGCAGGTAATAATTGAATTTCTTTTGGAAGATTTTGCGAAAGATGCTCACTTGAATTATCTGTAAACACACCTAATTTTGTTGGTAATTCTGCGGAAATAGAAGGTAGATTGAACTTTAAGTCATGAATTTCATCTGCAACTACTTTTGAAATACTAAAATCCGCTGAATTAATTGCTTTTTTTCTATTCAGATTAAATTGAATAATTGGACCTGAATGAATGAGTTCATCATTAACAAGTAAAAAACGCACTTCTCCATTTTCATTAACCCAATCAAGTTCTGCTGTACTCAAATAAGAGTCAGCAACTAAATTTACTATTGAAAACATACTTGTATCGATTGGAATACTCGCATATAAAGAACGTATGAACGAATTTGTTGCAAAATCCAAGGACAATTGAATACGAGTATCTTGCTGATCTGCGCCTTCTAATGGCTCAAGTTTGAGAATTAGAGAATCTGGGAAGGATTCATTTTTCGCAACAGGAAGTCTGAATTGATCTAATTCGGGTAACATTCCATCTAAATTCACATCAACAGTTAAGAAATCTTGTTTCTGATTTACTACTGCAAGTGCTTCACTTACATCTAAACCTGAAAGTTCACCATTCAGTGTAATATCCGTTTTTAGTAAATCTAAACTGGACTGAGTTTCAACTGTCAGAATAGAATGCATCATATTTCTGATGTCCAAATTATTTAAAAATCCATTTTCGTCTAAATCTGCCCACTTGAATAAGCCTGGATTCGTACTATTCACGTTTATCGTTCTGTACTTTGTCGATGAAGTTCGCGAAGCATTAGGAATAAGTATCCAAACCGTATTGGCTTCATCCCAAGTTAAATTATCTCTAAACAGCTCAATGTAATTTTCCTCTTCTGAGTTTATTGTTTTCCAAGTTGGGATTTCGGTGTAACCAGCATAAACAATAGAATTTGAAGCATTTTCAGTATAGATTCCCAAATTTACAAAATTAGAAGCAGAACCTTTTTGAATTTCAACCGCATTAAAAGCATAGGAATTTAAGGTTTGAGGTAACTGATATTGGGTTAAACTTCCCATTAATGAGCTATTTTTTTTCATATTTGGATAAAATGTTGCATCTTTAAAACCAAAACCAGAAATAGTTCGACTTCCAGCGTAAAAATGCCATAGTGCCATTTCTGAAAAAGCTTCTTTCATTGTCGAACCTCTGAATATGAGCTCATCATTTACGGCATAAAGAAAATTTGTTGTACCATTTTGAATTCTACCCCAAACATTTGTCCAAAATAAGGAGCCAAATTTTTCATAAAAATAGAGTGCAAATGTTATGTCTTCATAGGAACCTGGAATTACAGTTATCTCAGGATTGGTAAACAAAGAACCACTCGATTTTATATAATTATAATAGTCGTTAACCTCATCATAATTTACTTCTTCCATTAAAGTGGCATCCATTTCGGCCCATCTGTGAGAATCTCCTGAAAATCTATTATATCTAAATTGAATAGCATGTTTAAATTCGTGAGCCAATGTAACTTTAAGAGCGCCAATAGTTTTATCAACAGGATCGGTATTTTCCGTAAGACCAACAAAGGTTGAATTGATTACAATTTTCTTACCGGTAAATTCTGTATGACCGTAATAATCAATTTTTTTGAATTGAATGGGATAAGGATTTATTAAAGCTAAGGGATCTAAGAATCCGAGTTCTACAACCTGACTTTCCCAGATTTTATCCATTTCTACAGCAGCAGTTTCAACATAATCTGGAACACCATCATTGTCTACATCTTTTGTCCAAACAGAATCAGCACCTGTTGTGTAATAGGTAAATGCGAATTTACCACTTGGGCTTAAATAAAGAGAGGCAATTTCAGGATTATTCGTACTTGATGTTTTCATCAGTTCATCGCCAGAAATCTTAAGCGTATGTAAAATGGGATTCCCGCATTTAATTGGTAAATCAGTAATGGAATTTCGATTTTGATGAAGAACTTCACGAACCTGCAAAATACCTAATTCTCTACTGAGTTGATTTTGCTCTACTAGATGAAGAATATCATTTATTTGTAAACTTTTCGAAGCTTGATGTTGTGCAGTAGTCGATTTCAGACTAAAAAGTAAAACGATAAATAGTATAAAAACGCTCTTTTGTAACATTTCTGAAAAGCTGTGAACAGGCTTTGTGTATAATTTTCCGTAATTTACGGGTTTTCGCTAAAAAAGCGATTATCAGTTTCAAACTCTAACCAAAACGTACTTACTTTGCAGGTAAAATTACGCTATGTATAAAGTTATTCTCTATTACAAATTTAACGAAGTGGAAGAACCACAAGCGTTTACTAAAACTCATAAAGAACTCTGCCGATTATTAAACCTTTCCGGAAGAGTGTATGTTTCTGACGAAGGAATAAACGGAACTTTGGCAGGAACGATTGAAAACATAGATTCTTACAAGGAACATTTGTGTTCGTTAAAGGGATTTGAAGCCACTCAATTTAAAGAAGACGAATCGGATGTAATTCCTTTCGCTAAATTAATCGTTAAATATCGTCCAGAAATTGTTTCACTTAGAGCCGATGTAGTTATAAAACCACACGAACGCCGAGGAAATCACTTGAATCCAACAGAATGGCGACATGTTCTCGAAAACGAAAAGGATTTTGTAATTATTGATGCTCGTAATAATTACGAAAGTAAAGTTGGCCATTTTGAAGGAGCTATTCTTCCCGATTTAAAGAATTTTTATGATTTCCCGAATTGGCTAAACGAAGTTGAAAGTGAAATCCCTAAAGAAAAAAAAGTACTCATGTATTGCACTGGCGGAATTCGATGCGAAAAATTCTCCTTATTGATGGAAGCTAAAGGTTGGAACGATGTGTATCAGTTAGATGGTGGAATCATCAATTACGGAAAAGTTGAAGGGGGCGATCATTTTAAAGGTAAATGTTTTGTATTTGATGATCGCCTTGTTGTACCAGTAAATCCTGCAGATGATGAACCCATTTCTCATTGTGAACTAACCGGAACTCCTGCTGACACCTATTTAAACTGTGCGAATATGGATTGTAACCGATTATTTATTTGCTCTCCAGAAGGCGCAGAAGTCTATAAAGGTGCTTGTAGTGAAGAATGTATGCACAGCAAACGTTTGCGTCCGTTTAATGCAGAAAACGCATTCGCGCCATTCAGAAAATGGTATCATTATTTTGATGCCGATTTTAAGAAAATTTAGATTTAACTAGACTCGCTAACTAATAATTAGGACTCACAGTCCTTAAAGGACTGTGAGTCCTAATTATTAGTTAGCGAGTCGCATTTTATTTAAGGCTATCTTTTAAAGTCTCAGCAATAAAACGTACATCTTTTTTTCTTAGCTGAGGATACATGGGCAAAGAGAGCGCTGATTCGTAATAAGTCTCCGCATTTATACAATTCTCTTTCGGAACAAAACCATTCTGTACAAACCATGGATGTTTATAAACGGGCAAATAATGAACCTGAGTTCCAATTCCTTTTTTACGCAATTTCGTTGCAACGTGATTTCGTTCTTTTAATCGAATCGCAAATAAATGCCAAGCTGGAATAGAATCTTTTATTTTGGGAAGCTCTATTTTTTCAACTTCTTGTAACAATTCATAGTACCAAGATGCTACGATATTTCGTTGTTCGATAATCTCCCCAAGTCGCTTTAATTGAGATACACATAAAGCAGCTTGCATTTCAGTGATTCTATAATTCAAACCTGGCAACTGCATTTCGTGGTAGTGATTCCCCATATTTTCTCTCTGTAGATTTTCATAAACCATTCCATGCGAGCGAATCGCGAGTAATTTTCTATACATTTCTTCTGAATCGGTTAATACCGCACCTCCTTCTCCTCCACCAGTTATCACTTTTGTCGTTTGAAAACTTAAGGTAATTACATCAGCATAACGGGTATTTGCCATGGGCAATAAGCCGTTTTCATCAGAAATAAAGCCACCTAAACTGTGCGAGTGATCGGCAATAATTGGAGTATTGAACTCTTTAGCAATTCTATACAATTCTTGTTGATTGTAAGATTGTCCAGTCATGGCAGTTGGAACGATAATCGCTTGTTCTTCCAGTGTTTTAAATTCCTCTAATTTTTGTAGAACTAATTTTGTATCAATTTGAGGTTCATCTAGCAAAACATCACAAAATTCTGGCGAAAATCCAGACAATACTCCAGTCGTTAAGGCCGACGCAAATGTAATCGGAGATGAAATGAGTTTTCTTGAATGATTAAATATTCTTTGCAAAGTATTTGAATTTTCATTCACTCCAATTGCTTCTTTTTTCCGAGAAAACTCATCTGCTAAAGCTAAATATGCACAATGTAAAGCCGCTGAGCCAGACGAAACGGCAACACAAAACGTTGCACCTGTCTCTTCACACAATCGTTCTTCTAATTCGCGCGTGAATTTCCCTCTGCTTATTATCCCAGATTTAAGCGCTTTTACACTTAAAATTATATCTTGATGGCTAAGTCTATGTTTTGCATAAGGATATTTCATATATTCTTTATGTATTTTATAAATTCATTAGGGTAAATGATATGAAATTTCATCTTTTATTTATGCTTCTTTTTCTTGGTTCTTCAACTTGTTTTGCTCAACAAACCGATAATTATAAATACTATATTTATGGATTATCTATCACTACTGATGCAAATGGATAAGAAATATTAACTTGGATTCATCAAAAGAGAGATCTTGCTGCTGGTGAGTGGTCAGATCCTGACTATTACACAACACTTTCTATTACAAATTCTGGTGAGGTTCAATCAAATTACGATTTCGGAATTCAAGTAACAGATACTTTTGGGCCTAACAATCAATATTTCTATGGTGAATATTATTCAAATTCTGGCTTTGGTTTTGAATGCGGTGTACAATCATCTGTTTTTTATTCTTGGGGAGATCAAAACCTAACGGTTATATCTCCTGATAATAACTTCCTTTATTTTGACTCTTGGGGTACAAAATACCTTAATGCACCCGAATTAAACGTTTTTTTTGTCTCGGGTTATTATGGCACTGTTTTTTATACGTATGCTACTATAGATTCAGCTTTAGCAAACAATTGGAACACATTAAGTGATTGTATTAAGCCTAATTATTGTGAAGCTACTTATTTCAGTGACTCCACTTATATTACTAAACAACTACTTACTGTTTTACCGCAAACAGAACAAATGCCCTATATATTTAGAGATAATGATACGTTTCAATTGTTTCAGGTCTCAGCAAATGGCGATTCAACTCACATAATTAAAGAGTATATAGGCAATTATGAAACAGATCGAATAAGTGCTGACTTGCTTTATGTTCACGCCTACAATTCTGACTCCTATATTCTTGATTTAAAAGACTATAGTGAATATGACCTTACAGGTTTTAAGCTCATAAAATCAAGAAGCTCAAATATTAGTTACGACTCTTTGTATGTGTTTAATTCGGAAGGTGTGTTTATGAGTGAAAACAGAGGCAAAACTTTTTCAAAACTCTTTGAAATCCCATCGGGAATTTATGAAATGGTACTATTTAAGAATAAATTTTATGCTTTAACAAGAGATGATTTACTGGTTTATAGAAATGAAAAGTTTGAATCACTCTATACGTTAAAACAAACTTCCGTTGATTATTTTTCTGAAAATCAACCCTTAACATTTCAGCTAAATTCGGTTTATCCAAATCCTTTTAACCCATCTACTACGATTTCTTTTACTTTATCCCAATCAAGTCCTGTTTCTGTTCAATTGTTTGATGTGAATGGCAGATTGGTAAAAGATATTTCCCAACAAATCTTTTCTTCTGGGAAGCATTACATACAAGTTGATGCAAGTAATTTAGGTTCTGGAACGTATTGGCTTTTAGTAAAATCTAATTTCGGGAATCAATCTAAGGCTATTACTTTAATTAAGTAATTAACTGCGTTCGGAATAAGTAACAATACACTAACTGATTTGGCATTATTGCGTTTAAATCACGGTGTTAGTCCATTTTAAAGATCTTGAAATCTCCCTATCAATTTCTTCCGTCATCGTACTCAATGTTTTTGGCCAAAGGGAGTTTTCATTCATTCTTTTTTATCAAATAGAGAATATTTTTGCATCTTTGCCGAGATTTTAGTTGAACACGACATTCATAAATTGACCGAGATTCTGGGTCAAGCCCAGAGTGACAACACAATCTTACGGTCATCCTGAACTCGATTCAGGATCCCTGTCTTGCCCATCGTTTTTCGCCAACTTCAATACGAATCGGTAATTTATTTTGAGCTGGAGGCAGTGGGCAAGTCGTAAATTCATTATAAGCACAAGGTGGATTTTCAGCTTTATTGAAATCAATGGTGGTTAATCCATTCACATCTACTTTATCGATATACAAAAAACGACCTCCTTGATAAGTGTCTTTTTTATTACTCAAATCACCAAACACCAAGAAGTATTGTTCTCCATCAAATTGAGGCTGTAATAGATAGGTTTCTCCCAAAAGAGAAAATTCCAATAAACCGGGTGAAGGATATGTGCTAATTTGTCCTAAAACATTCAACACTTGAATGGAATCAGATGTTGCTGTTTGAATTAATTGAGCTTGAACTTTGTAATCAGGATTTATTTCGAATCGTTCAGCTCCAGTAAACGCATCAATTTCTTTGTTTTTAATTTGAAAAAGTCGAATTCCGAATAAATTCCCTCGTCTGATCACAAAAAACTCGGAATTTCCAGCTCGTACAAACCCAAGATCGTGGTCGTTTCCATAAATCCCACCATGAGTAAAAATTAAATCATTCAAGAAAACACGAATGCTTCCTGTTACTTTAAGCGTAACTTGACTTCCATTACGTGAGATGCTTCCTGTGATTTCAGGTAAAGAAGCATCGGGGAAAATGAAATCTGCTGTTTTCCCACTTCCCCAAGTGTAGGTTTTTTGGTCTTCAAGCCAATACAACCCATTTACACGCAAATATCCCCGAGGAGCTTTTAGGGCTTCAATTTTCTTCTCAAAAAAGGTGTTTATCTCATTCTCATAACTTTCGACAGGTTTAACTTCCTCTGAACAAGAGTTAAAAAGCAAGGAACTAAGTAT
>CAZNTR010000072.1:0-18588 GCA_964575925.1 uncultured Chitinophagales bacterium | reverse complement strand
ACCAAGCAATGACACAACAACAATTCCTCGCAGACACACTTTTTGAATAAATACCCATAAGTAGTGTATAATTAATTACTTAAATATAAGTAACCAAACCAGTCTAAACCCTTGTTAAATTAGGATTAATTGGTATTTTAATAAGTGAGTTTTTTCACAGACTGCCGTTGTAATTAATTAAATTATACCTGAATGGGTATATTTCTTTCTTGAATATACGCATCTATACCCGAACGGGTTTATAATATCAGTTTTAAATCTTTTTATACCTGAACGGGTATATTTTTATTATTATCACTATATTTATACCCGAACAGGTATAAAAAGATTATGGAAAAGTTAAGCCAATTCGTAAAAGAACGGCGCAAAAGGCTAGGTCTAACGCAAGAAGACCTTTCGTTTAAAGCCGGAGTTGGGTTACGATTTGTTCGTGACCTAGAACAAGGAAAAGAATCTTTAATGATGGACAAAGTCAACCAAGTATTATCATTATTCGGCCATGAACTTGGTCCGCTACCAATAGAAAGAGATGAAAACAGCTAAAGTTTACATGCATGACAAGTGGGCCGGAATATTGACTGAAGATGAAGATGGTTACCATTTTCAATATGAAGAATTATACCTGAAACAACTAGGTTCAGAGGCAATAAGTGTAACATTTCCTCTCTCAGGTGATCAATACGATAGTAAAATTTTATTTCCATTTTTTGATGGATTAGTTCCAGAAGGTTGGTTATTAGATATAGCGCAAAAAAACTGGAAATTAAATCCAAGAGATAGAATGAGCATACTATTAAAAACCTGCCATGATTGTATAGGAGCAGTATCAATCCAACCACAAGAAGA
The DNA here is from genome assembly GCA_964575925.1 of uncultured Chitinophagales bacterium. Lineage (GTDB taxonomy): Bacteria > Bacteroidota > Rhodothermia > Balneolales > M1805 > M1805. The sequence goes on along the minus strand of CAZNTR010000072.1, from coordinate 17,742 downwards.
AAATGGAAAATAAATGTCTTTATTGTTATAAGGAAATTGAACCTGATGAGTTGATAACTGAAGCTGGTTCAAAAGGGTATCATAAAAAATGTAGTAAGAAGTTCTTTGGAAAAATTAACCCCCCAGAATTAGATTTTACAGAAGATCAAATTTTAGAGTTAGCCGAACAAGTAGTTAAAAGTCAAAAAACAGTAACAGGAGTTCAGCCTAAACTATCCCTCGGTCTTTCGGAAAACTCATCAGAAGCAGAACGATTCACAATTGTCGGCCTTTGGGGTGAATATATATTAAAGCCCCAAACGAAAATATATGCAAACTTACCCGAGATTGAAGACCTAACCATGCATTTAGCAGAGCTTAGCAAATTAAAAACAGTAGAGCATTCCCTTATAAGATTGAAATCCGGTCAATTGGCATACATAACAAAACGAATTGATAGAAATAAAGGAAGTAAGCTTCATATGGAAGACATGTGCCAAATTACTGAACGATTGACAGAACACAAGTACAATGGATCCTATGAACAAATAGCAAAGGCTATAAAAAAATATAGCGCAAATTCAGGGTTGAATGTTATCGATTTCTTTGAATTGATACTATTTAGTTTTTTAACAGGAAATAATGATATGCACCTTAAGAACTTTTCTCTATTGAAAAGAAATTCCGAATATGATTTATGCCCTGCTTATGATTTGGTCGCTACTGAACTAGTAGTAGAAGGAGATGATGAAGATTTAGCTTTAAACTTAAATGGCAAGAAAAATAAAATTAAAAAGAAAGACTTTGAAATTGCAATGAGCGGTGCTGGTTTAGACCTAAAGGTGATAGAAAACATATATAAAAAGTATAAAAAATTGATCCCAAAATGGTCTGAATTTATTGAAGAAAGTTTCTTAAGTGAATCAATGAAAGAAAAATACAAATCACTAATTAATCGCAAAACAGAACAAATTGAACTCTAGGCGTTATGACGTGCAATCTTAGTTTTTTTTATTCAAGATAAGTGCAGGCTGACCCTTTTGTATTCAGAGACCAGCCCTAATTCATAGCCGAGACGTTGGTACGTTTACTAAAAGACTAAAAAAAATCACAAATGGAATAAACCCTACTATTTCATTCAACAGCACAATTCATACTCAAAAAAAAGGCTATCAACCTTTACGATTGATAGCCTTTTAGCAAATAATAAAACTTCTTTTACAATTCTTTTAAAGCAGTAACTAAATTTTGAAGTGATTTTTTAGCATCACCAAAGTACATATAGTTATTTGATTTATAGAACAATACGTTGTCAATTCCCGCAAAGCCTGGATTCATAGAACGTTTTAAAACGATGGTAGCTTTTGCTTTATCCACATTTAAAATTGGCATTCCGTAAATTGGAGAGGCTGGATTCTCACGCGCATCTGGGTTAACTACATCGTTTGCACCGATAATTAAAACCACGTCTGTTTTTTCAAAATCTGGGTTAATATCGTCCATATCATATAATTGATTGTATGGAATATTAGCTTCAGCTAGAAGTACATTCATGTGACCAGGCATACGACCCGCAACAGGGTGAATACCATAACGAACATCAACACCTTTAGATTCTAGAATATCAGCCACTTCACGAACAACGTGTTGTGCTTGAGCAACTGCCAAACCATAACCAGGTACAATAACTACTCTTTGAGCATAAGCTGTTAAAATAGCAACATCTTCTGCCATCATTTCACGATATGTTTTATCGATATCGCGACCATCAACAGCATTTTTATCGCCACCAAATGCACCGAATAACACATTTGTTAAGGATCGGTTCATTGCTTTACACATAATAATGGTAAGAATTAACCCTGCGGAACCTACTAAAGCACCGGCAACGATTAATAATTTATTTCCAAGTACAAACCCTGCCATAGATGCTGCAACACCTGAGTAAGAGTTCAATAAGGAAATAACCACAGGCATATCGGCACCACCAATTGGTAATACAACTAATACTCCAAGTACTACTGCTATTCCAAGAACACTTAAAAATAATAGTTCATTTGACTGATCAACGACTACAAATGCCGTTGCCACAAAAGCAACAAAAAGTAAAAATCCATTTAACGCCGTTTGTAATGGGAATGAAATGGGGTTTCCTGTAATTATACCTTTCAATTTGGCAAAAGCCATAATGGAACCAGTAAAAGTGACTGCACCAATTAAAACAGAAAGCCCAACGGTTATTATTGCATCCACATTCATGGTCTGACCAGTTGCATTGTAGCGGTAATATTCACCTAAAGCAACTAAAACGGAGGATAAACCACCCACCCCATTAAATAGAGCTACCATTTCTGGCATGGAAGTCATTTCAACTTTTTTAGCTGCAACTCCACCAATTAAACCACCAACAACTATACCGGCAATAATTAATTCAAAGTTCAGAATATTTCTATCAAGCATCGTAACAATTACACCAATAAACATGGCAACTGCAGCCATTTGATTACCGGTACGCGCTGTAGCTGGTGAAGTCATTCTTTTTAAGCCTATCACAAATAATGCAATGGCTACCATGTAAATAAGTTCTACAGAAATTTCGAGAATAGTCATTATTTTTTCCCCTCATCTTTTTTCTTGAACATTTCCAACATGCGATCAGTTACCATAAATCCACCGATTACGTTAATTGTTGCCATTACAACCGCAACAAAACCTAACCAAGCTGGAAGATCAAAATAGGTGTGACCTGCAACTACAAGAGCACCTACTAAGGTAATACCAGAAATCGCATTAGAGCCCGACATAAGCGGAGTGTGAAGCGTGTTGGGTACTTTTGAAATGACCTCAAAGCCTACAAAACAGGCTAAGAGAAATACAAATAAATTAACCAGTAAATCCTTTATTGGATCTCCGGTTGCGGCCTGATTGGCACCTGCCAATTCAGGACTTAATAACATAAAATTAATCCAAAGACTTGTCATTGAGGTTTCTCCTATAAACCGTTCTTAATAATCGGGCTAATAATTTCACCCGCATGGGTTATGATTGAATACTGGGTAATCTCGTCACTGAAATCAAAGTGGAATGCATTTTCTTTATTCAGGATATGATTTATTACCTCAAGCATATTTCTTGAGTACAATAAACTTGCATGGTAAGCCATGGTAGAAGGAATATTTAAAGGCCCATCGACAAGAACTTCATTGTGATTTATCACTTTTCCTGCAACAGTAACTTCACAGTTACCACCTTGTTCAGCAGCTAAATCGATAATAACTGAACCTGGCGCCATGTCTTCTACCATGTCTTTGGTAATAAGAACTGGAGCTTTTTTACCAGGAATTAAAGCAGTTGTAATTACAACATCAGATTTTTTAACATGACTGTGTAAAGTATCACGTGTAATCTTTTTGTTTTCATCAGATTGCTCTTTCGCGTATCCACCTTTAGTTTCTGCATCTTCCGGTTTTAATGGAATATCAATAAATGTTGCCCCTAAAGACTGTACTTGTTCTTTAACAGCTGGTCTAACATCAAATGCTTCTACGACACCGCCTAATCGACGAGCGGTTGCAATAGCTTGAAGACCTGCAACACCTGCACCCAAAATCAAGATTTTTGATGGAGGGATGGTTCCCGCAGCGGTCATAAGCATTGGAAAATATTTTCCTAAATGATTCGCTGCTAAAAGAACGGCTTTATAACCTGCAATGGAACTCATTGATGAAAGTGCATCCATTTTTTGAGCTCTTGTAATACGGGGAACAGCTTCCATTGCAAGTGAGGTAACACCTGCTTTTTGTAGCTGTTCAACTAAATCTTTGTTCTGTAATGCCCATAAAAAAGAAATCAACGTTTGGCCTGATTTCATTTTTTCTATTTGTGCTATTTCTGGGGCTTGAACCATTGCGATTAATTCCGCTTTGGCAATAACTTCGTCAGCATTGGCAACTATTTTTGCTCCTGCTGCTACATACATTGAGTCTATGAATCCGGAAGCCAAACCTGCGTTTGTCTCCACTAACACTTCACACGATTTTTTTGTGAGTTTGCCTACACTTTCAGGGCTGAGCGCAACCCGATGTTCTAAGTCTCGGGTCTCTTTGGGTATTCCAATGATCACGTTGTTTCCTCTATTTTTAGTTTTTAGAAAACCGTTTTTTGATAAGTTTTATTAATTCAGACAGCTAAACTTCAGATTAGAAATGCTATTGCTCACATCAGAAATCTGTTCGAAGCCATCAGATTATTATTAAGATAAAAACATCCGAATTTAGGATATTTTAGTCTTTTTTGCTAATTTCAAATCAAAATATTTTCACAAATTAATCTAAGAAATTGTTTTATTAAGACAAAGGGCTACGAAATCGATGAAAACGCTTTCAGTTAAACATACCGACATAAATTTTTCTGCAATTGGCTACGGTTGCATGAATCTTGCCAATAGCTGGGATTCCTGTCCTCTTCAAACTCAAGATTTCTTGAACGCTGAAGACAGAGTTTTAACGGCTTTGGACAATGGAATTACTCTTTTTGATCATGCAGACATTTATATGTTTGGCAAGTCGGAAGAAGTATTTTCTTCCGTTTGGGAGAAACAATCTTCTTTGCGCTCTAAAATCATTCTTCAAAGCAAGTGCGGAATTCGGTTTGATAATGACCCACATCCCGGCGATCCTAAACGCTACGATTTTTCTTACTTGCATATATTGCAGAGTGTTGAACGTAGCCTCAAACGCCTAAAAACAGATTATCTAGACATTTTAATTTTCCACCGACCCGATGCTTTAGCAGAAAAAGAAGAGTTTGCCCGCGCATGCAACGAACTTTTTTTAGATGGAAAAGTTAGATACTTTGGTTTGAGTAATGTTTCAGCAAGTCAGTTTGATTTATTTCAGACTTGGACAGATGAAAAGTTAATTATTAATCAACTACAGCTTTCATTAGCTCATCACCAACTTATTACGGATGGGTTAGTAGTTAATCTTGATTCCTATTCTGGACTAAGTGACACACTGATTTATTGTCAGCAACATGATATTTTAATTCAAGCTTGGGCGCCAACAGCTGGAGGCTATTTCTCAAAACTTCTTTTTGAAATCCCAGAAAATAAACGACATTTTGTAGATGTAGTTCAGAAAATGGCTTGGAATCGTGGAGTTGCAGCCGAAGTTATTGCACTTGCTTGGTTGTTAAAACATCCTGCTTTAATACAACCCATTATTGGAACAACGAATTTAGAAAGAATTAAAGAATCTGTAACTGCTACTGAATTTTATTTGAGTCGGGAAGAATGGTATTCTTTATCAACTGCTGCGATTGGTGACTTACCGTAACTGTATTTTAATTTCTGATTTATTCTAATACGCGCTAAACTAGTAGTATTTACAATGAAGTTTAGTTCAGGCAATAAATTTTATAGAGAACTGGTTATGACGAAACTTATCCCTGTTTAAGTTTTACTAATCGGTTCTATTGCAAAATCAGAATATATAATCATTTATTATTGTTTTGTAGTCTATAATCTAAAGGCTATCTCTGTATTACTTTATTAACACAAATAGCTTATGAATGAGTCTTTGGATCCAAAAACAGAAGTTACTGAACATGCATTTGTAATCCCTTCTCAAATTTTGGGAAAACCACTTGCAAGCCCAACAAAACGACTAATCGCATTTCTTTTAGATCTTTTACTTGTTGCCATTCTATCGGGATTAGGATTTTATACTCTTTCAGGTTTGCTTGCAGTTCTTGCTTATAAAAGAGTTCGGACTCGTGAAAAAGAAGGTACTTTCAAAAAGTTTGGGGATCGTATTTGGGCTGCATCAGTGGCAATAGCCATTTTCATTCTTAGTTTTAGTGTTTTGTCCATTTTTGATGACGATGATGGTAAATCTGGAATCAAAAAAGATTTTTTCGTAAAAAATGACAATGTTAAGAAATCACTTTCTGCTGAAGAATTAAATGAACTTAAATCTCTTGTAAATTTTGATAAGGACTCTCTTAAAAATATCGATGTAAATGAATTTATAGGAAGATCAGTTACTATTATCGAGAATTTGGATAAAACTATTGCAAACCCTGATTATCGATTAAGCCAAAAAGAGTTAGAAAAATTAACCGAGTTTTTGAATTATGCAGCAAACGAATCTGAAAACGAATCCTATGATTCGCTAAGAGTTTTAGCGAGTAGGGTACTATCAAAACCAGAAATTAGTGCTTTCAGTAAAAAAATAGACAAACTAAACTCAAAATTATCTGACATAAGTGAGAAGAATGAAAACTTGCAAGATCAAATGGAGAATCCAAGTTTTATCACAATGGCTTTAGCAATTGCAAATGACTTTGGTTTTGCTTTTGGCTGGGGCGGCCTTTATTTCGTTTTTTCTGTCGCTTGGTTTAATGGACAAACACTTGCAAAAAAACTTTTAAAACTTCGTGTTGTAAAACTCAATGGAAAACCACTAGGTATTTGGTATTCTTTTGAGCGTTTTGGTGGCTATGCTGCTGGAATTGCAACCGGCTTACTTGGTTTCCTACAAATTATGTGGGATCCCAACAGACAAACTGTTCACGACAAAATTTCTGGAACTGTAGTTATTGACGAATCAAATGAAAATATTAAATAGATTATTATACCTTTAAAAATTACCAATTTCTATATTTGTTACTCTTTCTTGAAAAAAATTGGTCCGTTATCTGGCTTTTCAAAAAATTTAAACTTCTAATTATTTACTTATGAATCAAGAATTAACAAGTACAATTGAAAATTACCTTCCCTTAATTATTACGTACAGCCTTAAAGTTGCGGGGGCAATTCTAATTCTTATTGCTGGTATCTGGATTTCTCGCAGCGTTAGTAATCGTATTAAAAAAGCTATTCTAAAAAATGAGAAAATCGACAGTACTTTAGCTCCTGTTGTTGCCAATGTTACTCGTATCTTAATTGTAATTACTACCCTTTTAGCTGTTCTAAATCAATTTGGGATTCAAACTACAAGTTTAATTGCTGTATTAGGCGCCGCAGGTTTAGCCGTAGGTCTTGCCCTTCAAGGAACGCTCAGTAATGTTGCTAGCGGTGTTATGCTACTAATTTTGCGCCCTTTCAAATCTGGTGATGTAGTTAAAGTAAATGGCAATGTGTGTATTGTTGATGAAATGGGCTTGTTCATTTGTAAATTCACATCTCCTGATGGTATTAATATCTATCTGCCAAACTCAAGTGTTTGGGGCTCAGAAATTCAGAACTTCACCCAAAACGAAAATCGTAGAACTGACCTTGTAATCGGTATTTCGTACACTGATGACATAAATAGAGCATTTGATGCACTTAGAGACGAACTAGCGAAAGAAAGTAAAATTTTAACCGAACCTGAACATTTAATTGCTGTTGATTCCTTAGGTGATAGCAGTGTTAATATTTTAATTCGCTACTGGACTAAAACATCAGATGTATTTCCACTTAAGTTTGAAATGACCAAAAGAATTAAAGAGCGTTTTGACCAAGAAAGCATTTCTATTCCTTTCCCTCAGCGTGATATTCATTTATTTCAAACGAATAAATAATCGACTAGCGCAATACCTTGTTTTTAATACTTAAGACCACTCCAAAAAGTCGGTTCTTTCGGTTTACACCCTTCCAAAGCCTACGAATTCGACGAATAGTTTGCTAAAAACTAATTTTCAGAGTGGACTCATACTTTAAAAATTGAAGTATTTTATTAAATTCTTAGAATGTCATTCTCTTTTTTTCTAGAATGACATTTTTTTCGCTCAAACTTCAATTAATAGAAATGAAAAACATGACCTGTATCGAAACGTTTTATACAGCTTTTCAACGTCGAGATTTTGTAGCCATGCAAAATTGTTATACTTCTGATGCTACTTTTGAAGACCCAGCTTTTGGAGTTTTAACAGCAAAACAAACTCAAGCAATGTGGCACATGTTATGTAAAAGAGCCACAGATTTAGAAATTACCTTCGAAATTATTTCTGAAACAGAATATTCAGCTACAGCAAAATGGATTGCCGAATACACCTATGCAACCGAAGGAACTTTTGTTCACAATGAAATTGATGCCACTTTTGAATTAAAAGAGGGTAAAATCTTTCGTCACAAAGATGAGTTTAGCATTTGGAAATGGTCGCGGCAGGCTTTAGGATTAACGGGTTGGTATTTGGGTTGGACTCCCTTATTAAGAAAAACAATTCGCCGTAGTGTGCTCTCCGCACTTAATAAATTTATTGAGAAGAATCCTCAATACGCTGAATAAATCCACACAACACACGGTAAAGTCTATATTAGTTTTAAATGTATGAGTCCACCTCGAAAGTCGATTTCGGCAATTTAACCCTTTCGATTTGCATAAAATTGCCGATTATTTAGTAAAAAATACTTTTCGCAACTAGCTCATGAATCAATTATGAAAGATTTAAATTCAGTAAAATACTATCCTATTGATTTTATTAGAATAAGAATAATTTTTTTAATATTTTGAACTTCCTATAAAAAGTAGATTATTTAGGTTTCCGCCCCTTCACACTGTGCATGAAGACCGAATATTTTGCACAAAGTTACTTTTCAGATTAAGCACATATTTTATATAAATCAGACAAACTAGTAAAGAACCCTTACGAGAAAGTCAATTCTTCCAACTCCCTAGAACTCGCAAAAATTTTGTTGAATACCACTTAGCAGAGTAAACTAAATAATGGAAAATATCATTTAGCTTTGTTGTTCAATCATTAATTTAATTCAAATTTAAGCAGACATACTCAATCCGAGCCTAGCATGATGAAAGTTAATTTTTTTCCTATTTTTTAATTAATTTCTTATCTCGAACTCAGGTTAATACTAAAACAGTTGAATATCAATTTAATGGGCAGTACTTATTAATCAGTACATTTATCTAACAATTACTTTCCAAACATGGCAAATAATGCAGACAGAGCAAACAAAGTTGTGTACACTCCGAAATGTGAACCTTGAACTAATGATATTACCCCGCCAACTAATAAAGCACCCGCAATAATTGCTCCTTTTACTCCTTCAAGTGGGTTACTTGGAGACCGGTCGTTCATAAATTCTTCTAAAAATTTTAATCCATCAGCTGAGATTTTTGGCAATTGAACCAACATATCTACCAATTCAGGTGCGCCACGCATTAACTCTTGTGTTATTGCTTTTGGATTAAATTGATCTTTGAAAATTTTTGATACATATTTTTCGCTCAAGGCAGGTATATCTAATTTTGGAACAAGCATATATCCAACCCCTTCAAAAGTTACAAGGGCTTTTACCATTAAAGTCATTTCAACAGGGAAGAAAACACGATACTTTCCACCAATACTTAATGAATTCAGAATGAGTTTTCCTAAACTAAAATCTCCATTTTGTGAATGCATGTAATATCTACGAAGCACATCTGCAACTGCTCTTCTGAAACCTTGAGGATCACCGCCATCTCCAATTTTAGCCATTGCTAACAGATATTTTGTAGCGCCATCTATATCACCTGTAACTAAAGCATGAAAATAATAAAGCATTCTACGACGTGTTTTATCTTCAAATCGACCAACCATTCCCAAGTCAATAAATCCCAATTCTGGCCCCTCCATAATCATTAAATTACCGGGGTGTAGATCAGCATGGAAAAACCCATCTTTATATAACATCTGAATTATAGAAGCTGCGCCACGATCCACTAAATATTCACGATCTTCTATACTTAACTCGTACATTTTTTCATGCCCCGGTTTGTAACCCGCCATAAATTCCATACATAGCACATCTTGACCACTATATTCTCTATAAATTTTTGGGAAACGAACACCTTTCAATTCTGTGAAATTTGCTGCAAAAATTTCTGCGTGATCTGCTTCATTCGTTAAATCAACTTCTTTTTCAGTATAAACACAAAACTCATCAATCAACATTTTTGGTTGATATTGAGGTATAGCCCACTGTAAAAAACCACTGATTAATTTCAAGAGACGAATATCTGTTAGAATTGAATCTCGAATACCTGGTTTTACAACTTTAAGAACTACTTTTTCATCATCTATTGTTGTAGCAAAGTGTGTTTGTGCAATTGAGGCCGTTCCAATTGGAGATCTGTTAACATCTTTGAAACACTCTTCGAGTTTCATTCCCAATTCAGCTTCTACAATTCCACGAATATCAGCAAATGGGATTTGAGGTAATCTATCTAATAAGTTTTTGAGTTCTTCGGTTACTACTGGTGGTAAAATATCTTCACGTAAGGCTAAAATCTGACCCAATTTTATATACGTTGGCCCCATTAGTTCTAATCTGCGTCTTAATTGAACCGCAAATGACTTGTCTCGTAAATCTTTGGCTACAAATATTTTAAGAACAAATGCAGCCATTCTTGTCAGCCCAAATTTTAAGCCTTTAGTCCTTGATTTTGGTAAGGCATTTCTAAAAGCAATTAGTCCACCAATAAATAATCCAATTGTATGCCGATTTATTATAAACCAGCGTCTAACCATCCCTTTGTAGATGGCTAAAGGATCAAAATCGGGAAGGGGCATTTGGTCGCCATTTGCGTTTACGGCTGCACTTTCTTCTTGCTGTTTTTTAAATTTCCCTCTTGCTTGTTTTTTCTTTAATTCGTTTTCTTTGTCAACTGAATCTTTTGATACATAAATTGGTATTTTACTTTCTCTTTCTGGAGTCCATGTACTTGCTGTTTTTTCGCTTTCGTTTGTTTCTAAAACTTCTTCAATCTCTTTTTCACTTATTTCATTTGTATTCTGAGCAAGATTTTCATTGTCATTTTTTAGATTTTCAGAATCTATTAATTCTGAATCTGCACTAGCGTCTTTTTTCTCTTGCGATGGTTTGTTCATTCCTTCTAGTATTTCTAGATACCAATCAGGTTCTTCAATTTCAATTTCTGAGTTAGACTCCGTTTCTTCCGAAGTTTGCTCTTCAACCGTTTCATCTATTCCATTTAACTCATTTGAAATTAGACTATCATCTTCTTTTCCAAGAATATCGGATTCCTTATAAGTTTCTCGACTTGATTCGTTCTCATTTTTTTCACTAATTGAATCAATGTATTCTTCTTTGTCTTGACTAAAATGTAAAATTTGATCTAACACATCATCGTCAATTTCTGTTGTATTATCAGATACTTTAGCTGCTATTACCGGGTCTTCATTGGCGTTTTTTTCTTCTAACGCTTCGTTTTCAACAACAATTGAATTCTTTATTTCATTTAAACTTTCATCAATTAAACCTGAATCGTGTTCTATTTCCTCTAACTCATGCTCTTCATGATGATAAATAGCTTTGTTCATTCCAAAAATATCATCTTTAGTTTCAGCTTGAGATTCTTTTTCAGGTTTAGATTCAATCACTAAATCATTCTCAAATTCTTTTTCTTCTACTTGCTCAAACTCTTTATTTGATGAGTGAGTCCCAAATAATGCGTCATGTACTGGGTCTATTTCTTCCGAATCTATGCTACTGCCTAGCATTTTATCGAGTTCTAATGGTTCTGCATCTTGAACTGCTTTTTTTTCTTCTGTAGAATCGTCCCTAAGCTGTAATTTAGATTCAACAGTTAACTCGTTCCCTATAATTTTATCGTTACTAATCTCAGAAGAATCACCCGTCTCTTCCTCAGCTAATTCTTCTGCAAAACCTTTCTCTAAATTATTTAAAGCCGATATTGACTCATCTACTAAATGAATTGCCCCTTGTAAACTTTGATTTTTTTTTAAGGCTGAATCGTCTTTCTGCTTTATTTTATTTGGTACTAAATCATCAAGAACATTTAGATTGGGAGGGCTTTCTGAATCTTCGTCCAAAACATCTTCTATGAGTTGATCGAATAAATCGGTGAAATCTACATCACCAAGTTGGAAATCATTCTCTTCTTCAACCCATTCATCTTTGTCTTCGAGCTCAATATCATCTTCAACTTTAGCTTCTTTTTGCGCTTCCTCATCTTCTGTGTTATCAAAATCTTCAAAAGTGAAGTCATTTCCTACTAAGGTCTCAAAAAGTGCATCATTTAAAATCGTGTCTTCGCTTTCTTGTTCCAATTCGTCAATTTGTGCAACTTCTTCCTCATAAGAATTAATACTCGTTTTTCCTAACGGTACATCTTCTAATTCGATTTTATTTTCTGCTAACTGAACTTTTTTAAGAATTGGATTATCTTCAATTACATCGTGAATTAAATCATCAAGAAAATCATTATCCTCATTTAATTCAACTTCTTTTATAACTTTTCCCTTAGTCTCATTTTGCTCCCTTTTTACTTCATTCGAAAATGGCTCAACGAAACGACTCTCTTCTGTTATTAATTCATCTATTAGTGAATCGTCCACTTCATCTATAGGTAATTGTGATGAAAGGGCGACTTCTTGAGTTTCAATCGATTCCTGAATTACCGGTTCTCTGCTTGGTAAACTCACTTCTTGCTGTCCAATTGGAGTTATATTTTGTGATTCTACCTTATTGAACGGAGTTTGTGAATCGTTTTGACCTACCTCTTCTTCAATTTTGGGGGATTGTTCTTCAACTTCTTCTAACTTTTCTGAAATCCTTTTTGGAAGTACGGGCATTTGAAAGCCAATTCTTCGTGAACGTGCCGGTTGCAATCGAGTTTTTAATGAGCCAAGAGTGGGTAAAACTACCGTTTTAAGCTCATCGGAGTCTACTACTTCTTGTACTTTTTTCTCTTCTAGTTCTGTAACTTCTTTTTCGTCTTTTTTATTCGCTTCTTGCTCCGAAATTAGTCCAGATTCAGCTTGTATTTCAATTGGCGCTTTTGCTTTTTGATTAACATTAACGGATTCTTCAATAACATTATCTGTTACAAAATCAACATCTTCTTTTATAGATAAGTCTGGAAAAGTTTCTTCTTGATATTCTTTCTCAAAAGCTTGTTCTTCTTCAACTCTTGATTCAGCCTTTTCTTCTTTTTCTACTTCCGATTCTAATTTCGTTGATAGAAAATCTGTTGTTGATTCAGCCTCCTGTTTAATCTCAGTTTTGCTAAGTATTTTGTTCAAATTGAAGAAAGAACGTTTTTTAGGTTTTTCTTCTTTAACTTCTTCAATTACTAGCTTTTTTTCTTCAACTGGCTCGGAAATATTTTCTAATTCAATATCAGTTTCAGTTTCAATCGCAGTTCCTTGGTTTTCTTGCGAATCTTCCTCATTTCCATCCCCTATTTCAGATTCCAGAATGGACTCACGCTCTTCTTCTACATGTATTTCAGCATGTACTTTTTCTTCTGCTTTTTCCTGATTATCAACTATTGCAACAGTTTGCTCTATTTTCTCCTGAACTGTATCTTCAAAATTAAAACTTATTGGTTTTTCGATTGTTTTAGAAAGCTTACTTAAACCTATTTCATCAGAAAACTCTTCCAACGCTTTATTCTCATCGAGCTCTGATTCATCTAAAACAGTAAACTCGCTTAAACTATCTGACCTATCATGGGCTAATTCGTCTTCAACTAATTGTTGATTTTCTGGCGTTTCGTCTCTAAAGTTTTCTTCCTCAGCAATCTCGTCAATGATTTCGTCTATAAGGAGTTCACTACTTTTCGAAGTTTCTTCTTCGAACTCTTCATTATTTTGATGAACATTATAGTCTTCAGAATCAGAAATTGCATCTGCTTCTACTATATTTTCAGTTTCAAGCTCAAGTTCTTCACTCAGAATTGATTTATTTAAATGGGTATTTATTTCTGTATTTTCTGTTTGTGACTCAGATACTTTTTGCTCTTCAACAGGTTTAGGAACAGAACGTTTTAGTGACATAAAAGGCTTAGCAAGTTCTTCTTTTTGCTCTGTTTCCTCAGCTTTAACGGCTGCTTCGTCTTTTATTGCTAGAGTTCTTTTTAAGGAAATAAATGGTTTTATGGGAGAGTCAGCTAGTGATTTTTCTTCCTTTTCGGATGGTGATTCACTCTCATTTTCAAGCGGAGAAGATTCTTTATTTTCTAAATTTGATTCAAGTTTGGAACTTTCAATTGATTCCCATTTTGATGATTCTTTTTTTGTTATGTCTGGCTGAACAAGATGTATAAGTTGATTTACGGTTTCTGATAATTCATTAATTTCGGGATTTACAAATTCTTCAACTTCATCTTTAAGCTCTAAATCAACAGTAGATTCAATTGGATTTTTTATTTCAGTTGCCGTTGTAACACTATTTTCGATACTAGTTGTTGTATTTTCATTTGTTTCAGATTCAGAATCTTGTACTACATCTTCTTCTATTTCATTTACAGGGGCAATACGCTCTTCATCATTTTGGGCGATTTCAGGAGATATATCAAATTCCTCTTGTTCTTCAACTGCTTCAATTAATTCTTCTTGCTGTTCCGACTCTATTTCTAGTAGTGTAGTTTCAGACTCCGTTAATTCTTCATCTATTTTAGTACTAGTTGTTTTTTGCTCTGAAATAATTTCTTCTTGTTCTACAACTTGAGACGGACTTTGGGTATTATCAAACAACTCAAAAACATCAATCGGTTTTGAATTATCCTTCTGTTTCTTTTTTTCAGATGCTTGATTAACAGGAGTAGCACTATTTTCAAGCTCAGAAGTTATTAAGTCCTCATCGTTAGAAGCTACATTTTCTTTTGATGTATCCTTTGAACGACCACGTTTTCTTTTTTTGTCTGTTGAGCGTGAAGATTTGCGAGCAGAGTCTCTCCGTACAGGAATTTTATCCTGATTTTCTTCATTATAGGAACTGAAAAGATCAAACGTGGACATGAATCAAGAACATTTTTTGCACTGTAAAACTGTTAAGATAACTAAGTTCTTACTGATTTAAGCCTTAAAATAGTAAAGTTTCCAACAGAATTCGCTGAAATCAGCTAGTCAATCTACTGCATTTTAAGGTTTTTAAGTGGATTAATGCAAATTTTTGGTGATAATTTCATAGACTTAGACTTATGCTAAACAATTTTAATGCCAAATTTCTAAGCTTACTTTTACTTATCGTATTGTTTTTTCAACAATGTAGTCTTTTTTCTACCAGAAATCCTGAAGATCCAGACGATTTAGGACAAATACCGTTTATCCAACCCGACAGACCTGAAATTATCTTGCAAAACTTAAGCAATTCGATTTCTAGCCTAAGTTTTCAAAATTATTTGTCCTGTTTTAGTTCCACAACATTCGAGTTTGTACCCTCTTTTCAAGCTTCAAGTACAAATCCGGGAATTTGGACAGGTTGGTCCGTACAAGAAGAGCAAACTTATTTTACCAATTTAGCAACAGAAGCAAGGTCTTTCAAAGGACATGGATTGGTACTTTCAGACTCTAGATATGAAATTCTTTCCGAAACGAAACAGCAATTTATTGCAAGTTATTCACTTACCTTTGTTCATAACAGAAATTCGCAAGGTGTTCCAAACACATCCATCGGGGAAATTATTTTAGATCTTGAAGCAGATTCTAACGGTTTGTGGTACATTACTAAATGGACTGACATTTCGAATGAGACTTTTTTTTCTTGGAGTGAGCTTAAAGCCATTTTCGTTAGAGGTTAAAAATTAATTTTAAACTCTAAACTTGGTAAAATCCCTAAATCCAGAATATCTGCTTGAACCGTAATTAAGTTTGCATTCTCACCAATGGAATCAAATGCTTGAATCTCATCTCTGTACCAAGGGTTCTGTAAATCAAAAATATTGTACACACTTAAACTGATGGAATAATCTAATTGCTCTGTTTTCCCATTATAGTTTAAACCTGCGTCTAAGCGCTTATACATATCTAAACGATCGGGGACCAAACCCGTTGAACCAGGCTCTCGTGCAGGAATACCGCTTGCTAAAACACCCGTCAAAGAAACACTAAGTCCGTTTTTAAACCGATAAGAAGCAGTACTTTTTACTTGATGTCTTCTATCCCAATAAGCCGGAAACCATTCTCCATTATTAATTTCTGCGTTTTTTAAGTTAGTTGTACTCCAAGTATAACTCGTTGTGGCGAAGAATTGATTTAACTGAGTAGTAACTTGCGCCTCTAAGCCATACGACTCTAATTGATGATCGTAAAACCAAGGCTCAGGATTAAAAGAACTTGTGTAATTCCGCGTATTGATTTCATGCATTCTTACATTATCCATCATTTTATAATATCCTGAGACTTTAGCACTTATGCCAAGAATTGGTTTCCAATCCAAATCTGTAAATACATGATTCATTTGCAATGGGACTTGACCAGAAGATGCAGGAATCCAAACATCACTTGTAACGGTATTATATAAACTCAAACGATTTAAAAACTGATAACCGTGAACAAATCCTGTGGAAAGAACTAAAGACTCAGACAGTTTTATTGAACTTTGGATTCGAGGTGAAAATCGAAGATAATTCCCATCAGAATAATAATGCGCTCTTAATCCTAAGTTCACTTCTAGTCTTTTCCATTGCAGGGATTGCTGCAAATAAGGTTCTATAAGCCAAGAATTATAATAAGCGGAGAAATAAGGATATGAAAACGATTCTTCTTCATAACTCATCAGATAGCGTGAAAGTTGCAAACCCATTTCTAAAGAATACCCATTATTTCCAGATTGACTCATCGAAAACCCAGCTTTTGATTCTGAAAACTGATTCGACTGATTAAATTGTTCCACATACGAACGAACAAGTGCGTCTTCTTGAGGTTGAGAGTACAAATAGGTGTAATCATCTTTTCCAAAAAAGGATTCATAATACGCATACTGCCCATCAAACTTAAGAAGCCACCTTTTCCAAAATGACCAATAGGAAAGGCCTAAACTGGTTTGCAACCAATTATTTTCTGTTTCAACAGGACTTAATCCAAATCGATCGGAAAACTGCAATGCATCGGAAAGTTGATCGTAACGATAACCGGATTGTTTTAGATTATCACCACCTAAATAACCTGTTAATTGAATCGTACTTCCTTCTTTCGTTTCTAAATTAATTTTTCCATGAATATCATAAAAATTTACCGATGGAGTATTAGACTGATACAAATCGGTTTCCGCTGGAGTATAACGTGAATCTTGAACTCTAATTTCTCTTCCTGTGTCTAATCCCCAAGCAATTCGTTCACTATTTCCGAAACCTGTAATTTGATTTACAATTCCAGTTTTTCCACCTATTGTCCACGTTCCTGCATTTCCTGAAATTGGCCCATCTAAACTCAAACGAAATGAAGTATTTGTAAGTGCGGCTGTTGTTTGTAGTCGATTTCTATTTCCTGAGCGAGTTCGTAAATCATATATCCCTCCATTTGAAACATTCATTTTACCCGGTATAATATCGTAATGAAGACCTGAAAACTGAAGAATATCGTTTGAGTAACTATCTGTTAAACCAAAAAAATGAGTCGATTCAAACTGAGTAATTCCATCTAGTTGAATCAATACTCCGTCTGGAGTTCCCCCTCGTAAAATAATATGTCGGTCAAAAGCTGTTTGCGCAAACACAGAGGGTAAATTTTGTGTTGAACGGATCAAACTCCACTCTCCTCCAACTGAAAAATTTCCAGATTGAAAACGAGCTTCGCTAAATTGGTCATTTTCAGATTTGCCAGAAACGATTAATTCATCGCCCTCAAATTCAAGCATGGATAATCTTGGATTTAACTGATATAAACCTCGTTTATCAGGTAAAATTATCGATTGTGTTTCATAACCACTTGCAAAAACATGTATAATTCTAACGCTATCGCTTTCACTAAACTGTAAACTTAAGCGCCCAAATTCATCTGTTTTAAAAAACT
>CAZNTR010000071.1:0-18707 GCA_964575925.1 uncultured Chitinophagales bacterium | reverse complement strand
TTGTCTTTCGTCTGATTAAGTGTTCCATCCGAATGTAATGAAATGATTGATTCCTTCCATTTTACAGCAGAACTTATCGTTACATCATTTTTTTGCCAGGTTATTTTTTGGTCGGAAACCATATACGTGTACCATACTGTTGGTGAAACAAAATGAACGATATCATTAAGAACAAATGTAAATTCGACATCTATAATAGATGAAGCAGAGTCTGGTAACAGGTAAGCCAACGAGTGATATTTACGACTCATAAGAGAATCGCGTTGGAGAAACCCAAAATCTAATTGTCCACCAACATAAATCTGTCCTTTTTGATCTTGAGCAAACGACAAAGCCACCGAATTTCGCTCTAAACGCAGATTTCGCCAAGAAAGCCCATCTGATTCTTGAATTCCATATCGCGTATTTCCAAAATAAAGCAAACCGTCATCGGCACGAAAAATGCCCCATGTGCGAGGCGAACCCACAAAATCACCTCGACGATACGTTTGTGTAAAAGGAAATCCCTCTGGCGCTGTTGTTTGCGCCCGAACAGAATCGACAACCCAAAATATGGCAACTAATAAACAGAAAAGTGTGGCACTTTTATTCATGAAGCCTAAAATAAGGTAATCCTATTGATTTCTCGAATTCTAAGCTTATAAGAAAGAAAAAAAGTTCAGTTTACAAAAAAAAATTCCACTTTTTGTTTGCAAATTCATTTAGTAGTAACCTGTGTTCGGGTTCATGTTAAGGTTTATTACAATAATTTTAATCAAAAATTTGAATAAGCATTGAAGAACCTACATTTACTTTTTGTGAAATCTTTAATTTAAGACCAAACTAAGCAGAGATGCTGGGTCAGAACCCAGCATGAATTGATACAGGATAAAATCATGCTATAAGTCTTCCTTAGACGAGTAATTATGCGCCTGTATCAATCGGTAAACTGTGCGCTTTTTAAGTCCTTACTTTCTAGCAAAAACCTTTCCAAAACGCTTTATTAAACCTAAGGGACAATGCTTTTTCTACCTCATTATGGGCTTGACCCATAATCTCGGCGCTACTTCCGTCTTTGTTATTTAAGAGTATTAAATAGTTCGAGATCCTGATTTTAATTTTGTTGACAGCGGACGCTGTCTTAATTTTTAGCACCAACGGACGTTGGCGCTAGCATTGATACCTAGTTCTAGATCCTGATTTTCTTTAGGATGAGATTGCTTAGCTACGTCATTATGGGCTTGACCCATAATCTCGGCGCTACATCGGTCTTTTTTATTTAAGAGTATTACATAGTTCGAGATCCTGATTTTAATTTTGTTGACAGCGGACGCTGTCTTAATTCTTAGCACCAACGGACGTTGGCGCTAGCATTGGAATAGATATTTAAAAAAAAATTGTATTATTATCTGAAAACTCAAAAAACGAGTTATTTAAGAACATCATTCTACGGAGATAAAATCTATGAAAAAAATATTCGCACTATTATTTGTTTTAACTATTGGACTCGCAACATCATCACAACTTAAAGCACAAGGTTTTGGAGTGGGATTAGCTATCGGTACAGGTCTTGAAAATTATGATTCAATACAGGCTTAGGGCTCGGTCTTCTTGGTTCTTATTCTGCACGTATCAACACTAAATTTAGATACGCTGTTGATTTAGCTTTTTATCTACCAAGTTCTGGTGATTTTGATTTCTTAGGAACTTCAATTAAAACTAGTCTTATGCAATTTGAATTAAATGCAAACGCACACTATATCTTCAATACTACTGAAACTATGGAGCTTTATGGTATTGGTGGTTTACAATTTGCATACAAATCTGTTACTGTTGAATTTGCGGGTGAATCTGAATCTGAATCTGACAACGCTATTGGTATTAATTTAGGCGTAGGTGCTAATTTTAATGTAAGTGGCAAAAAATTATTTGCTGAGTTAAAATACTCTGCTGGTGGATTTGGTCAATTACAAATTGCTACTGGTATTCGTTTCTAATTTTAGAACAATATTTTTTTACAAGGCTGATCTTAAAACGTCAGCCTTTTTTGTTGATTGCCAGTTTACCACTTTCCATTCTCCATTTCGTTTTACAAACGTTCCACTATTCAAGTATTCCGTTACCGATTCGCCATCTTTATTCACAAGCTGAAACGCAACTACGGCAACATCACCCCATAATTGAATCTGCATATTTTCTGCTGAATAAGGTGAACCTTTCGACTCAGCTCTTGAAGATGTTGAATCTGAATTGGATGAAAATCCACTCATAATCTGCTCTTTCCCAAATCGCTTTCCTGCTGAACTGGTATAAATTAAGTCCTCAGCCCAAAAACGATCGTGCATTTTTGCGGAATCAACAGAATCTAAAAATGTAGTCACGAGTTGTTTAAGTTCTGCTTCATCTTTAGTTGGATTTGAAGTTTGGCAAGACCACATTGAGCTGATTAACAGAATAGCGATAAAAAAGTAGAAAATGTGTTTCATAGCATTCAATATTGATTCACGAAAGAACTGCTATTATAAATAGATTCTTTGTTTTGATGTAGAAATAAGTTTATCAAATAACGATTTTCGTAATCAAATTGGAAATGAAACTTTTCATTCCCAATGTAACCTTTGGTTTTTCTTGGCACTACGTTTGTAAAAATTATATTTATACATGTAGAATTTTAGAAGTTTCCCCTTCACACACATGCTAAGTCGATTTAATATCTCTTAAGCAACAAGCACTTTGGGGTTTTGTTTGGCTCTTAGGCCAAGATGCTGATACCGCAAGTGTTCGAGCCATCATGACGAATCGCAGTGGATAAATTATGCAAGTAAATAAAATGTATAGCCGACATATCCCAAAAGCAAGATTCCTGCTTCCCAGCGATCCAATGTTTTTCTTCCTCCCAAAAACATGGCCGCAAATAAAAATACCGTTCCAGCAAGTAAAACCAATAAATCAATATTAAATCCTATTGAATAGGGAATTGGAGAAACAATAGCACTTGTTGCTAAAATAAATAGCACGTTAAAAATGTTTGAACCAACTATATTTCCAACAGCTATATCCGTGTTTTTTTTCATTACTGCGACTACAGATGTGGCAAACTCAGGAAGAGATGTTCCGATTGAAACTATCGTTAAGCCAATTATTTTTTCGCTCCACTGCAAATAGTGAGCAATTTCAATGGCATTATCAACGACGAGTTGACCTCCGAAAATCAAGCCTGCTAAACCTATTCCGATAAATAAACTAGCTTTTCCAACCGATAATTGCTTTTCTTCACTTTCTGAAACTGAACTTTCATCTGTTTTTAATTGTTTAGAAACATAGTATAAAAATCCAACAAAGCCGAATAATAATATAACACCATCTAATCGGCTGACGATGAGTTTATCGGAAAGAAACCAAGCATTTGCCATGAAAAACAATACCAATGCAGCAAAAAAAGAAAGCGGGATTTCTTTCCAAGCTGTACTCGATTGAACCGTTAAGGGTGCTATTAAACCCACTATTCCCAAAATCCCCATCAAGTTAAAAATATTACTACCAATCACGTTTCCAAATACAATTTCTTGATGCTTTTGTACTGAAGCCACCACATTTACGACTAACTCAGGAGCCGAAGTTCCAAAAGCAACTATGGTTAAACCAATAGCTAAATCGCTAATATTGAAGCGCTTTGCAATAGAAGAAGCACCGGAAACTAGCCAATCCGCACCTTTTACGAGTAAAACTAGACCTAGAAATAAGAAAAAAATGAAATATAACATATCAAAAAATAAATAGAATTAAATTCTGTTTGTATAAATTTAATTTAAATTAAATGAATATTTTTTCATGCTTTAGAAATTCTACTTTCATTTTCATTGGCTTTATCAAAATTAGATTTTTTTTAGTTAACAAGCACCAACAATCTAGCGCCAACGTCCGTTGGTGCTAAAAACAAAGACAGCGTCCGCTGTCAACCAAATTAAAAACCCGATACAACTTCAAAAAGCTTAATGTATAAAACGGTTAAAATCGAATTATTAAACCAAATTGAATCATGAAAACACTTTTGTTAACAATTGCTCTTCTTGTTGTAACAACAAAAATTCAATTAGCAGACCTATTTGAGATGAAACCTTATTCATAAAAGTTGTAACTATAATTACAAGTTTGTGTTATTTATAAGAATATTGAAAATACACTTACAAATTAAATGATTCCTGAATACTTACTCTTTTTACTAGTTATTAAATATTTAATTTATTTGTATTCCATTATTAATAATACACTTAAAATCGAATCACTTATGAAATGAAGTATATTATTTCAGGAGTTAAACTTCTAATTTGTTCATTACATAAACCAATAATTAAAATAAAATGTTCAATACATTGAACATTTTATTTTAATTATTGTATATTTGATTAATCAATAAACAAATATCTTCTTATCCCAAATGGAATCCCTTTTCGAAACTCATCTTGAAAAACTCAAACGGCTCAAATCTGCCTACGTTCGAGAATTTATTCATTCTATTGAATGGGATGACCGTCTGATTGGCATAAAAGGGGTGCGTGGAGTTGGGAAAACAACCTTGCTTTTGCAAAAAATCAAATCCTTGAATTTACCACCTGAAAAAGCCTTATATGTAAGTCTCGATGATCTTTGGTTCAGTAAAAACAATTTGATAGACTTAATAAAGAACTTTGTTCAACGCGGTGGTGAATATCTGTTTATTGATGAAGTGCATAAATACGCAACGTGGTCTCAAGAAATTAAAAATGCTTATGATACTTGGGATGAGCTAAACATCGTGTTTACAGGCTCTTCTATGTTGCACATTCACAACTCACGAGCTGATTTAAGTCGCCGAGCCATGATTTATGCTATGCAAGGCTTGTCGTTTCGAGAATATCTAAATATTAGTCTAGGCTTAAACTTGCCCATTCTTAGTTTAGACGAAATTCTGAATAATCATACCGAAATTGCAAACGAATTAACAAATTCCATAAAACCTTTAGCGCATTTTCATCCCTATTTAAAAAGTGGCTATTACCCTTTCAGTTTTGAGCAAAAGGCAAATTACAATGAGCGCCTTAAACAAACCGTTTTGTATATGATTGAAGTCGATTTGGTTCAACTCAGAAATATCTCTGCACAACACATTAATCAACTCAAAAAACTGCTGTACATTCTTGCTCAAAGTGTTCCCTTCAAACCCAATATGGTGAAACTTGCCGAACAAGTAGGTGTCGCTAGAAACACACTTTTTTCGTATTTATCCTATTTGGAAGAAGCGGAGTTATTGTTTTTATTACACAGCGAAGGCACCGGCAACAAATTGATGCAAAAACCAGAAAAGATCTTTCTTCACAATCCGAATCTATTACATGCCCTTTCATCTGTCAAAACTGAAATTGGAACCTTGAGAGAAATCTTCTTTTTAAATCAAGTTTCGAAATTGCATAAGGTTGCATACAGCGAAAAAGGAGATTTTTTAGTAAATGATTCTTTCATTTTTGAAATTGGTGGAAGAAACAAAGATTTTTCTCAAATTGCCGATTTGCCGAATTCGTTTTTGGCTTTAGATGATATCGAGTTTTCGGTCGGGAATCGGATTCCTTTGTATTTGTTTGGCTTTTTATATTGAGAATGGCGAGTTGGATATATGATTTTCGATTTCGAATCTTGCTCAAATTCATAAATATCTTAATCTTACACCAATTCAACTTTCCAATCGGAAACTTCCTTCCTTTTACCTGAAAAGCCAATTCCCACTAAAATGACTTCTTTTCCCTGATTTTCATATTTCTTAACGTATTTTTTCTCACGAATTTGTTCAAGGGCTGAATCGGCCGTGTCGTTAAGTTTGAATTCAAAAATATAGACTTTGTTTTCGTAAATCATTACGGCATCAATGCGTCCGGTCGAAACGCTTACTTCTGATTCAATATGAAATCCACATAATTTAATCGATAGAAATAAAATAGCGTGAAAGTATTTTTCCTGATTGGAATCGAAAATTTGATAAGGAATTGAAGCAAATAGAATGTTGATTTCACGAATTAATAGTTCTAAATCGTTTGAATGAATAGCGTCTATGATATTGGTTGCATGGGTAACACTTTGATGCGAATCGCTATAAGCCATCAAAATATGTTTTAGCATAGACTGATGCACTTCTTTATTCGGATAATCAAGCACAAATCTGCCAATAGAATCTTTCTTTTTAATAGTTAAATAACCTGTTTGGAACAAAAGTGGGATTAGTTGTACCTGATCTATATTCAAATTTTCAGCAGCCAATGAATCAATTGTCGTTTTTGACACATCATAGACTTGGATTTCTTTCATTTTTTCTATCAAAAAACGAGGAGTTCCGCTTTCAAACCAAAAATTTCGGAAGTTTTTCTCCTCTAAATAACGCAGAATAGAGAAAGGATTATACACTGTATGGATTCCATCCCAAGAAAAACCATTATACCATTCTTTTATTTGAATGAGCAAATCATTTACTGAAATTTCATTTTTTTGAGCAATATAGTTTAGATTTTCTTCAAAATAACTCTCCAATTCATCTTGAGTATAGCCGATTAAATCATGAAACTCTTCATTGTAAGTGATATCGTTCAAATTATTCAAATCCGAAAACAACGAAACCTTTGAAAATCGTGCGATCCCAGTCATGAAGAAAAAGCGAATATGTTCGGAATTTCCTTTTAAAACACTGTAAAAGGTGCGCAAAATACCGAGATGATCATGCGCTTTTTCTGCTTTGTTGAACTCGAGTATGTCTGTGATCGGTTTGTCGTATTCATCTATAAGAATGACAACTTGTTTGCTGGTTTGCTCGTGCAGTTTTTGGATGAGTTCAGCAAACAATAACCCATTACCATTGCTGTCCAGTTCGATATTTGATTCAGCCCCAATTTGACGTAAAGTTTTTTCAATGGCCTGATTCAATCCAATATCTCGAAACCCCATCTTACTAAAATCCAAATGAATAACAGGTTGAGCCTCAAAATCCCATTTATCATAGATATATAAACCCTCAAACAATTCTTTTCTGCCTTGAAAAATGGTCTTAAGAGTACTTATTAACAGCGATTTCCCAAACCGACGTGGACGCGAAAGGAAGTAAAACTGACCGCCTTGAGACAGTAAATCGTGAATAAAATCGGTTTTATCTACATACACCAAATTACGGTAGCGAAACGTAGGGTAATCTTGTTGTCCAATTGGCAAAAGCGGCAATTTCGGTCTTGGCTTTCTCATAATAGCAGAAATTTAGGGAATATAAAGAGGGAATCAAATGAGAAAGAGCTTAGGGGAAAATTTCAGTTTCCCAATGGAAGCAATTTATCAGTAAACCTCAATTTCCTACCACACGCTAAAATCGTTCTCTAGATTTTCGGTTCGGCTTGTCAGAATTTGTTTCCTGCTGTAAGCTCTTCAACTTTTTACTTACTAGCCTTATTTCAAAACGTATTTTCTCCAAAAATCAATTCCAGCACGATATAACTAATTAATACGAGATACTTTTAGTGGAAAATAATTGCAAATCATTACATTTACTATTCAGCGAAAGTAACAGATGAAATCCCTTCTTGCTCACAGATTTGTACGAGTTTTTTATCAAAGCTTACTAATATCGACCCTGTTCTTCGCGCTAAGCACAAAAATAACATATCATAACAAGAATGATTTAAACGAATGGCTTCGCTAAGTGCCTCGGTTTCATATTCTTCCATTTTTACAAAATGGTCAATCAGTTGCACGCCTGCTATCTGAAGCTCTAAAGCAACCTGTTTTTCAAGCAACCCTGCCCGAACATATTTCCACAACACGTTTGTTAATTCAATTCTGAATAAATCACTAGTTGAAATACGTGAGGCATTACCGATAATCTCTGCTATCTTTGGTGCGTGTTTCTTGTTTAATAAGAGCTCAATTACAGCACTTGTATCTAACACAACATTCATCTGTCCCTATCTTCTCGAATCAAATCAACTGGATTTAGCGAAGTATCTTTTATAAACACAGGCTTGTTTAGGAGCTGAGACAATACTTGTTTTCTTCTGTATATGGCGTTATCATCATGTATAAGCTGTTGTTTTAAAAGCACTATAGTTTCTTGGGCTACAGAACGGTGTTCTCGTTGCGCCCGCTCCGATAATTTTTCATAAATATCTTTCGGGAAATCTCTGACTTGCAATAAAGGCATAAAAACTCCATTTGATGTATGAATTTTGCATACAATTTACATCATCTATAATACTGTGTCAATATTTGTTCGAATTTTCTCACCACACTCTAAAATCGTTCTCCAAGTTCTCTGATCGGCTTGTGGGATTTTGTTTTCCGTTAGTTAGTTCCTGAACGCGTTTGCTCACGTAATCTCTTAGCTCACTTACACTTACTGTTTTATCTTTATTTAAATCGGCATTGCCTGATTTTAGTCCTGCTAATACTGAATAGGTAAAAACTCCATTTGCCCATTCTGAGCTTTCAAATGCAAATTCTTTTCCTGATGCCGAAGAAATTACCACTGCGCCGTTGTTTCTGCGTAAATCGGCGAAGAGTTCTTTCATGAGTTCAAAGCTGTTTGCCAAACCAATTCCTTCTTTTTTAGTCACTTTTTTCAAGAATCCGCGCGATTTTACGCCTCCTGTTTGCGTGTCGTTCGAGGCAATGAGTTGTGATTCTTCTTTATCGACCTCTCCGGAATAACACGCATCAATGAGCATCAATTTGTTTCGGGCGGGAATGGCATCGAGCAAATTTTCGAGTTCGTCGTAGCGTAAACCACCTTTTTGGGGATTGGCAAAATCCATATCGTGCATGGCGAGATAATAATCTAGTTCTTCGTCCAACACACCGTGTGATGCTGCAAAAACTCGCATTCTATTGATTATTTTCCACTATTGATTTACCTGAAATGAGTCCATTTAGAATTACTTCTAAACAATTGAATAATTAAAAGTTTTATAATGCCCCCAATCTCGCTCAACAAAAAAAGGTGTTGTAATTCGGCAACGTTCGTGTTTTTTCCACAAAACAGTAGCACAATGTACAACACCTATTCAAAATCGTAAGTCTAATTTTTCGAGACTTATTTTGTAATCGTTACAAGTACAAGTTCTTTTTCTTTTGTTTTTTTGGTGATTTTATTTCCTAACAACATGATTTTTGAATCGTCTTTCATAAGTACAGGATTATTATGATTTATTGCCCAATCATTATTTTCTAAATTTTGAAAACTAGAGATATTTTTGGCGTTAAAGTCATAGGAGACAATCGATAAGGCGTTTACTATTTCACTTGCTTTTTTGCTTGAAATCGTTCCTTTCTTAATTTCATTATACTTGCCAATATCTTCAAGTAACCAAAGTAATTTGCTTCCATCTTTTGTGAATGCAACACTAGAGCGCGCCGTTTTCTTTTCTTGTTTTGATAAAACAGCATCTAAATTTCCATTTTCATCAAAAATAAAGGCTTGTAAATCTCCATACATCGATCCGTTTAGAGAAAATCTGTCTAATACGATAATGGTTCCATTTCCAATGTTATGTTGTTGACCTTGATAAACTACTTTACCATTAACTACATTAAGTGTAGAATATAACATTACATTTCCATTAACTGTTTTATTGCTTTTTAAGCCATCTACAGTTTTTAAAGCTGCATTCAAATCACTATTCAAGAAGCTTTTAGCGTAAACTACTTTTCCATCTTGAATTTTTGCCAACTGCAAATTCATAAAATCAGCTTTTTTAGGGGGGGGGTAAATGTCGTTGTATTCGGTGTTACTTGCGCTAGAACCACCTATTAAATACGTTGCACCATCAACATGTAACACTTTATCGATTATCCATTTTGAATTCGGTGCCGTGAAAGCTACATGCTCTTTAATATCGAAGGTTTCTCCATCGACATAGAAAAACTCAAAATTGTTTGGCGCGGTAGTTTTCATGGTCGATTTTTTATAATTAATGGGCGTAGCCTCTAGTACATAATCAAAAACACCTGGCGCTTTTTCAATAGATTTCGTTGTTAGTAAACACTGATAATCGAATGTGAATGTTTGTTCTGCAATTACATTGGCACTTTTGCCATATTTTCTAAAAATGTAATGTTGTTTTTCTTCTTTAATTACATTGACGGTATTAAATAGTAAAATTTCCGCCGTTTGGAACTGGATTGTTATAGATTGGAATCCACTTTTGACCTTTTTCTTCTTTAGAGTCGGTAACATCCACTTTATAAACTGCGGGATTTTCACCACATACATCAGGTCCATATTTTGAAGTTTGAGCAGAAAGTTGAATTCCGATATACGATGTACCAAGTTTAAAGCCACCGATACCACTTGTTCCCGAAACAATCGTTGAAAATAAATTTGAATTATCGATTTGGCCTGCAGGCATTGCAACACCACCAAGCGATGAACCAATAATACTAGTGATACTACCACCTAGAATAGCATTGTATTTTTTCCCATAAATGTACTCTTCATTTAGTAATGCTTCTGCTGATGAATCATATCTTTTACTCTCCGTTCTTAAGTAGTTAAAACTGGGGTCAAATATTAATTTGTCAACAGTCCAACTTAGTCCCTTAAATTCTGTGTAAACATAAGATCCATCAGATGATTTTGAAGTTTCACAGTTTGGCATTGACATTTTTACGAAGATATTCCCAGTTGACGCATCAATCCCGGCTTCTTGAGGTTTCCAATTCGCTTGCTTGTATTGATCCTTTAAGTTGAATTTTTTTGATGTAACCTCAACTTGCCCATATAGAGACATGGATGCAAACATGAGTGAAGTGGTAAGAATTATTTTTTTCATTTTGTAACAATATGAGTTATGATTTTAACATTTACTTACCCATAGTACAAAGTTGCTCCACAAATCTAAATAACCCGAGAGTTGTATTTTTACTACTTAAATCAAAATTTTTTGACTAAAAAATGAAAATCTGATCAATATTCGATTTTCGAAAATGGATTTAAACGTCCATCAAGAATTAGCCGTAAAATGGGAATGACTTATCGTACACTTATTGAGAGTATTTTACACCGTTATTTTACTTGTGTTTTGAAATAGAACTTCCCATGTCTTTTTTATGTAAATCCTCGAAATGTATTGTTGCAAAATTGTATTTGTTTGGCTTTATGGAATGAGAATAGTGAATTGATTACCTGATTTTGAACTAAACTAAAATGTGTATTCCAGTAAAATAATCATCGATAACAATCGATTTGAATTGGTGAAAGAATCGAAAGAATTCGACTTCTTGAAGATGGCTCATTTTTCCAAATTAGATAAGTACACAAATCATTTCAACTCAATCACAGAAACTTGTGTTAAGCCTATTGAGTTTAGCACAAATTTTCTGTCGAAGGTGAAAAAACGATCGCAGCTTTTTGCACTTAGGATATGTATTGCATCTTCAAAATCTAAACCGCCTTCATAATAAATAATTGCCTGACTGAGTTGTAAATCATTTTCAAAAACAAGATGTTCTAGCTCTAAAAGACCCTTAAAAGCTTTAGCAATTTCATCTTTCTTTATTTTTTATGCTGATCGCAAAACCCATTCTAGTTCCATCATAACTGTAGTCGAAACAAATAATTCTTGATTAGTTGAAATCAAATCTACTGCCAAATCATATTGTTGTTTATCATCCGCCGTAAGAAAACGAACTAAACTATTCGTATCAATCCCTATCACGATACTCTTTTCTAAAACCTTCGCTCACTAACTCGTCAATTTCTTCAAGAGTAAACGATTGCTTCGTTTTCAATAATCCTGCAACTACACTTACTTTTTTTGTTTTATTGATTGAGTGCGTTTTCAATAAAATACCTTCAGTTGTTTCTGACACAAATAGGGTATCTCCGGTTTTTAACTACCATTTTTTTCGCAGCACAGCCGGGATTACAATCTGACCTTTTGAAGAAATTGTTATACTTTCCATGAACAAAATGTAAGACATAGGTAAGCTATTTTCAACAACCTTATTTCAGCAAAATCAACTTCTGCACTTGAACCTTACCATTTTGAACTAATCGAGCGATATAAACCCCCGAACTTAGTTTTTCAGCACGGAAAATCGCTTCATATTTTCCTTTGTTTTGTACTTTATCAGTCAAAACAGAAACCTGCCGACCCATAACGTCAAAAACCGTTAGAGTTACATTTCCTGATTCACTTAACTGATACGGAATTACCGCACTTGGATTAAACGGATTCGGATAGGTATTACCCAGTTTAAATTGAATCGGGGCTTCATTTGCTGCCAAATCAATACTTGTTTGTTCCATTAACCTTCCATGAACAATCAAATTATCAAATCGGTTATTGCCGGAAGTGCCTGCTGCATTATCTCCTAAAAACTCAATGCCGATTTCAAAATTCGGATTATTTTCCGACTCAGAAATATCCGAAAAAGATATAGTTAGTAATTCATACTCTTCTGTAATTGTGATTGGCGTATCAATCTGTTTCCATTCCTGATTTTCTTTGCCGCGATAAACCAATTGTTGCTGAGTTGCGCCACTTGATGTGCGTTTAATCGCATAGGAAAGGCGAATGTCTTCAAAAGTTTGAGTCGGAACAGTTAAAACAAGTCGCCTAGTATTCGAAGGATTTCGTACTCGTAATGCATCTCCAGCTAAAATGCTTGGTAATGCATTTAATTCAGTGCCATCATTAACATTATCCAAGTAACCTGCACCTGTTCCTGAATAAGTAATCTTTGCGTTTGCTGAAATAATTTCTGTAAAATTGTTATCTGGTAAATCATTAAAATCAAACGATGCAATCACCGATTCTGTAGCTTGTTGAAGCTCCTCAAAATTCGCGTTAATTGTTACCGCTTGTGAGCTAAGTACAGTAATTTCTGCTGCACTACTAACTATACTTCCCGACCAACTAACAAAGCGAAACCCCTGTTTCGCTTGAGCTTTTACTTTAAGTGGAATTTGTTGTGCATACATTCCTTCCCATTCTGCTTTATTAATGGTGAGGCGATTAACAAAAACCCTTCCTGCTTCTGGATTAACATTTTTTACAGTTAAGCTAAAATATCCAGAAAAGTTAAAAAATTGTTTAAGTTGATTTCGAACTATGTCGGTTCTTTTACTTGTGAAATCTCTTATTCGATCTACTTCCCAATTCCAGTCCTGAATGGTATTTGGCGAACTCCAGCGCTCAATTTGCTTACTCATTTCAGGTTGAATTATCTGAACAAATGAATCAATAACTGCCGTTGTTCGCTCAGGACTATATTTTGTGTTCAATAAATCATTATAGCGATTGATAAACTCGTTTTTAAAACTAGAATTGCTAAGTAAGGTTCTTAATAAGTAAGTGGACTGTGGTGGATTTGGCCAACTTGGTCCATTTGTTGCTGTAGCAAACTGAAACATGTTGAAATTAACATCCGCACCGTAATAGATGTTAAATGCAAAATCAGCATCGAACATCATCCAGCGCCAGCGCCCATCTAAACCCTTTGGTGCATCGGGAGTAAAAGCGATTTTTTTACGCCACATTCGATTATTATTTCCAGGCCAATCGGTATTACCCACAAACATATTCGCAATCTGATAATCAATAAAACTCTCCATATCCATCATTTCCTGAATTTTTTGAAAATTTTGTGCATTTGAAACTTGATTTTGTTCCAAATATTGAATCATTTCATCATAATAAACCAAGTCACCCAATTCAATTTCTTGTTGATTTTGAATCAAATCTACTTCATTTTTTAGAACTCCATATTTCTGATTTAAATAATTATCATCAAAACGCTCACGTATATTCATGAGACCCCAAAACTCGCCATTTAGAAAAACTACTGTGGGTCGGTATGCCATTCGGTCAAATTCTAAACCTTTTGAGAAGGTATGCACAAGTGCATCTCTTATAAAAGTAAATGGGAAATCGTTTCCAGCATTTCTTAATAAAAATCTATCGTAACTTGAATAAGGCTCATCACTAAATAAAGGATACCTGAACTCATTCTGCCCATATAAACTTCTAGCGTAAAATCTAAGGGTCTTTAAGGGATGTTCCCGGCTCCAGTTTCCATGAATTTTTAAACCTGCCTGTTGATTTAGATTTGCCAGAGATTGATTTTCATCAAAAAACTCTACATTGACTGGTATTTCAGTATCTCGAGTCCAATTAAACTCAACGCCGCCATTCGCTTCTGCATTCGAATTACGAGTTCTCCAGTTTTCAAAATCTACCCCTGCAACATGAATTCCTTCATTAAAATCAAAAAATTGATTTTCATTAGCACTGATGGAAAAAATGGGTAATGAATACTTACTTCTAACTTCTGGAAGAACAAAGAAGGTTTGTGTTGCAGTTGGACTAGATAGTTCACCGAATTTTACTACTTTTGCTCGAACCACCGTTGCTTTAGTTAAGACTACTGTGGGGAAATAGTTAGGATTATCGTTGTAATCTGTATTGATAGCTGAGAGTTTATTCGGTGATGAAGATCGATTGCTAATAGAAATCGGAGCGGAATATAGAAACGTTTGTATCGTATTTTGTAAGTTAGCTCCTTGCTGAGTTCCTGGATATTTTCGGTATTTATTTCGATAAATATAGGTCTTTCCTCCAATTGCATTTGTGTCAGGTTCGGAGCCGTCTAAGGTATAAATAAGCTTGGTTCCTGGATTAGGATTGCTTAAAACGAGTTCAAGATTTTGGGAATAAAATCCTCCTATTATTGAAAATTCAGGTTCTTTCAAAATTTCTAAGTAAGTACTTTGTGAATCATTTGATGTACCCGGACTTGGGTTTGAAAAAAATAATTTTTCCTGATTTCCATCTTTTTTTCGACCAAAACTGTGATCTGTTAAAATAGAAATAGCATCAAAAGTATCCATTCTATTGCCTGCTTTGTCGGTTAATAAAATTGACTCTCCTGCTGCAGAAATACTATAATTTGTATGTAAAGATGCTCCAGGAACAAACAGATTCGTGGTTTTCATTGGAGTTTCCATCAAGCCATCAGGATAAATCAATCTGACTGTTAAATGATCACCATATTGACCTTCTTTCATTAAAGCTTGCAAATAATAGGATTTACCCGATATTAAAAATCGACTAGAGGATGTTTGTGAAGCGTATTTTGTAAATTGTTTCTGATCGGTCCAATCGGGAACTTCTGCAATTTTTACTACATTTTCTGGAGACTCATCAGTACTTATAAATAATTGTGTATTGTCATCACCTGCTACCGCAAATTTATAAAATCCAGTAATGGTAGGTCTGAACCAAGCATACATACGCTGTCCATAATTTTCTGCAACGTTTATGGGCGCATCAAAAAAATCAGATATAATGGACTTGGAATCGGGTTGATCAGGGAATTTTGAACTATTGATTAAATCGGTGACAGATGTTCCTGGCATGTTTTCGTAAAATTCCCGAATTATACCGTTACGAAGTTGATTAGGTGTTACTTTCCTGTCTTTTCCAGATGCGAAAATCACTAAATAAGATTTTGCTTGAAGTTCAACACCGTCTGGAAAAGTCCATTTATAAGGTTTAGATAGATTATCACTTAAGCCAAACCCTGACAAATTTACCGTTTCATCCCTGGCATTATACAATTCAATCCAATCTGAATAATCTCCGTCATCATCTGCAAACGTTGAAGAATTTGAGGATTGAATTTCGTTAATCAGCACCTGTGCTGATGAATTTATGGCAAGATAAATCAGAAATGATAGTAATCCTGCGAAATATTTTATAGCAGATAAATTTGTCTTCATAAGGTAAGTTAAACAATTAAATTTAACCGTTTTAAAATTTGTTTACTGCTATTTTGTTAAATCGAATTCACAAATAAAAAAATTTCATAAAGCGAGAACATTCATTTCCTTGAAAAAATCCTACTCAAATAATGATCAAATGAATTCACTAAGTTAAAATTTTCAACTATTGACAAAAGGCACACAATGTGATAAATTAAACCATGAAAACGTTCAATCGGGATCCAATCAAAAACAAAAAAATGAGTGATGAACGAAATATTAGTTTCGATGAAGTACTGTATTTCATTCAATTCGGAAACGTAATTGACATTATTGAACACCCCAATAAAGAGAAATACCCCAATCAAAAAATGTTTGCTATCGATATATCAGATTATGTTTATTTGGTTCCATTTGTTGAATCTGAAACTGAAATCTTTTTAAAAACAATCATTCCAAGCCGAAAAGCAACCAAACAATACCTCAAAGAAAAAGGAAATCCATTATGAAATTCGATGAAGAAGAAAATGACATCCTCGATTCATTTAATCACGGTGAATGGAAATCTATAGACTCACAAACCGATTATGCAACAATCGCAAAAGCTTCTTTGCAAAAAGATAAACGCATCAACATTCGTTTATCACAAATGGATTTAAGTGCAATTCAACAATTAGCTGTAAAAATGGGAATGCCATATCAAACGCTTATCGGAAGCATTTTGCACCGTTATGTTACAGGTGATTTGAAATAGATTTTTTTTTACTTACTCTACACTAAGCAATTAATTATCATCATTTTGCATTAAAGAATCTAAGTCCTTAAATGCGTCTGATTTTTTCCATTTGACAAATTGATTGATTTCATCCTGTTTTTTCTCAACAATATCTAGCGTTCCTCTGAGAGTATCATTAATTGGCAACATTGCAATAATTTTCAGTACACCATAATCTCCATAAAGTTTTATTTCGATATCTCTAACATGAAAACGACGCAATACCATTGAATCTATTCTTTTCGTAATAATTTCATCGGATTCTTCGAAAGTTCTCAAATTATCTACTTTTTTCGCAAAGGCTTCATCAAGAGATTCTAATCCAAATTTTCCTAAAAAATCTGAGTAAGCATTTGAAATTGCCATTAAATAGGCGTCACTAAGTTCCAGTTCACCTTTTACTGTTTGAGAAAAAACCTAATAATTCGCTGTAAATAGTACTTCTCTACTATTCATTAGATTTTTTACAGTAAAATCAGACTCTTTAATTTCAGGGACTTTACTTGGCGATTTTTTATTTCTTTTATAAGGATAAAACTCCATTTCTAATTTTTTGCCCGAACCATTTACTAAAAATTGATTTTTTGAATTAAACACAAATTCCAAAAACACTTCACTATTATCTCCTATTGCTCTTTCAACACAGTTACTAATTAAGTCAATTGTTTGTTTTTGAACGGTTAAGGTATCATAAAATCGTGTTTGGGCTAAGCGAAACCAAGTTCCATCTTCAAATTGAAATTCATGACGAGCTTCTGTTTTATTGGCAAAATCATTGGCTTTAATATGCATTTCTTGATAAAAACTTGTATCAGCTTGTTTTTGTTTATTATAAAGTATAAAACGACTAACTTGAGATTTAAAACTAATTAAAGCCAATGCTTCCGAAACTGTTTATAAGGTTTTTTTAGCTTCGAATTCATTTTTTCCCAACTCTAGAAAAGACTGGAGTTAACAGATATTCAGCTTCCTCTCCATTGTGCCAAACAAAACCATCTAAACTTTTACGAGATTGCCCTTGAGCCAATTGATAGAATCCAAAAAACAGTGTTAGAGATAAAAATAGTTTCATGGGCTTAATTTTATTCTTTGTATTCATTTATCAATGCTTTTTAATTGGGGAATTAATCAATTTCACGATAACTATTAGTTTCGGTATTCGCAATACATCAAATGTTGTAATTTAAAAGGCGATTTGAATTATTGGTTAGCATTTTTCTTGGGAAAAGAAAATTAAATCAACAGTCATTTTTCGCAAATCTTCAAAAAACAAAAAAGGCTGAGTTTCCTCAGCCAAAAAATCTAAAATCACTCTTCTAAAGTACATTTTACCTTTCCAGCCAAATAATTTCAACTTCATGATTCACTCTTTCAAACTCTAAATCACATGTAAGCAATTTCGCATTTTTAAGTGAAGCTAATGCAGCAGCGAAACAATCCGCATAAGAAATCCCGCCTAATAACTTATAACTTGCCGCCTTTTTAGTAAGTGTCCAATCTGTATCGATAACTTGAATTCCTAAATCGATTAGATTTTCAACTATTACATTTGCTTTTTCTTGCCCTATTTTCATTGCTAAAATGTATCAAACCTCACCCATATTTATGGAGTGGATATATAAATTAGTTTGGTTTTCAATAGCTTCATGAACAATATCTTCAATTATTGATGAAGATTTTTCTTTTTGCAAAAAAGATAGAATTGCCCAACTATCCAAAACGATCGGTTTATTTTTCAACATCTTGAGATTTATATTCTTTCAATTCAGTCAATAAATCGGCATCTACACATCCATTTAATTTTGAAAACAAAGCTTTCCCTGTTGGTTTCAAAAGAATTACACCGTCTTTTTCTTCAACTCTTACTTGAGCTCCAGATGTCAAATCTAATTTACGCCGAATTTCAATTGGTATTACAACTTGACCTTTAGTAGTAATTGTTGCTTGCATATTATTTTGATGAGTTAATCTTACATTTGAATTGTAAGCATACTTATTGTGACAAGCAATAGTATTTACCAAATGACGACTTTCTTTTTACCTAACAAATCCCCAAAACAAAAAAGGCTGAGTTTCCACAGCCTTTTCGCTATTAATCTTCTGGTTTCCAGCTTTTCATCTTCGTTCTGATATAGCTTTCTAAATGATCAACGCCAACTCGTTCTTGTAACATCGTATCACGATCAC
>CAZNTR010000070.1:0-18836 GCA_964575925.1 uncultured Chitinophagales bacterium | reverse complement strand
CAATCCGAAAGTCCGGCAGTTAACTCGGGAATAACTTATCCATCTTCTTCTGCAAGTAATATTCAGTTTTCATCTGTAGGATTGGATCAAATGGCGGTTTCGTTTACAGCTGGGAATGGCCAAAAAAGAATTGTAATAGCTAGAGAAGGTTTGGCCGTTAGTGCTTTGCCAAGCGATGGACAAAGTTATTCAGCGAATACAACATTATGTAATGGACAAAATCTTGGTTCAGGAAATTATGTTGTTTATGATGGAACGGGCAATTCTTTTACACTGACAGGATTAACAAATTCAACAAGTTATCATTTTTCAGTTTATGAGTATAATGAGTACAATGGAACCATAAATTTTAAGACTACTGTGCCGGCAGTAGGTTCACAAAGTACAACGGTTGTTCCTTTACCGACGGCAAGTATTGGTAGTTTTTCGAATAATGCTAGCACTTCAGTTACGATTGTTGGAACTGTAAATCCGAATGGATATGAAAATTCGGTAAGAGCGGTATATGGTACAGATCCAGGAAGTTTAACCAATTCAACATCACCGGTTTCAATTGGCTCTGGTTCGATAGATGTACCTGTTTCAATTAATTTAACGGGATTAACTGTGGGTGAATTGTATTATGTGGCAATTAAAGCAACGAATATTCGAGGTGATGTGGTTAGTGGAACCCATAAAATGCTTCCTTTAAACCGAACAGCTATGAGCGGCTGGTATCGTGCTGATTATATCGAAACGATTGACAATACATTTATTCCCACACTAATTGATGCATCAGGGTTAGGTAATAATTCTATAAGTCGATCCAATGCTGCTTATCTAAAAACAAATCGAATAAACGGAAAACCTACTATTGATTTATCCGACTCTGGAGCTGGAAATCATTTTAACCTATCGACCATAAATATGGGCATAAAAAATCATGAGTTTGAACTATTTATAGTTTTCAAGTCATCTAACAATCTTAAAATGAATTTGATTTCTCGGAATGGTAGTGTTGCTAGTTATCCTAGAATTATTTTGAATAATAATTCACCGGTAAGCGGTATTGAGGCCGATATGTATGGGTATCCATTGAGTGATGGAGCTCAAAATGATTTCACAAATGACGTAGCTCATGTGGTTCATTATAAAACACATAGTAGTAAAACCTATTTGCGAGTTGATAATCACGCACCAGTTATCGGTAATTTTTATTCTCCTATTGAGTATGATGAAATTTCTATAGGTTCGTCTATATTTAATAAATATTTAGGCGAAATTGCCGAAATAGTAATTTATAATGAAATTTTATCTGCCGAACAGCGTGCCGAATTAGCTACTTATCTTTCAACACGATACAGTATTACTCAATTTGTACCTTCGGCACCAACAACTGAAGCAAGTAATTTGCAATTTTCATCTGTTCAGCCAACAAGCTTCTCCGTTTCGATGGATGCAGGAAATGGAACCGAAAGGTTAATCGTAGCACGTTTAAGTAGTTCTCCAAAAACAGCCCCAACAAATGGCGTAATCTATACCGCTAATGCAACTTTTGGAAACGGATCTAACTTAGGAAATGGGAATTTTGTAGTTGGAAAAGGAATAGAAACAAGTGTTGCTATTTCAGGATTGGCAGCATATACTGAATATGTTATCGATGTTTACGAATATAATTTGATGGAATTAGATCCATTATATTTGCCAACATCAACGAATTCCGCAGCTCAAACGACCTTAAATGCTTCATTGCCAGCTTTGAGCTTATTTAGAATTGAAAATCCAAATACAACTACTCCATCGGTTAGAGTTTTTGTAAATCCTGAAGGTTTTGAAACAACTGCTCAGGTTTTTTATGGAACTTCTTCAGATAATTTAAACTTAAGTACCGTTTCACAAGTTGTTGGTAGTCAATCAACTGTTCAGTCTGTTGGAATTAATCTTTCCGGAATTTCATCCAATACAACATATTATTATAAAGTTGTTGCCACAAATTTTGTAGGATCAGTGGAATCAGAAGTGGCTAGTTTTACAAATAATTCACTTGTAGGGCTGTCTTCGTTACAATTTTGGGTTTCTTCAGATGTTGCGACAAATACAGCTAATTCTGGAGATCCCGTTACAAATTGGGGAAATCAAGCCGGAAAAGCAATTAAAGCTACTCAAGAACTTAGTCAATATAAACCAACTCGAATAACTGAAAGTGGTGTTTCCTTCTTACGTTTTGATGGTGACAATTCTGTTAAATTTATGGAAATTGGTTTTGCAGATTCATTGCAATTGGTAAATAGTGAGTATGAAATCTTCATTGTCGCAAAAAGTTCAAGTGCGAATATTGGATTTCTAATTGGTGGAACAGTAGGGAATTTTGAACTACATACAAGGCCAGGCGGCGGCGTGGGTACACGATTTATCCCAAAATCAGGTATTATTTTAGATAATACAATTAACACAACGGATGGGAATTTTCACATTTTTAATGCAAAAGCCACTTCAACACAAGCTGAATTGAGAGTTGATGGAAATAGTACAATTGTGAATGGAGATGCACGATCATCTATTGCAAGTCAAATGTTAATTGGAGCAAGGCGAGATGGTTCTTATCCATTTGATGGT
The DNA here is from genome assembly GCA_964575925.1 of uncultured Chitinophagales bacterium. Lineage (GTDB taxonomy): Bacteria > Bacteroidota > Rhodothermia > Balneolales > M1805 > M1805. The sequence goes on along the minus strand of CAZNTR010000070.1, from coordinate 16,241 downwards.
GATATTGCTGAGATTATCATTTTTAATACTGAATTAACCGAATCGCAAGCCATATTTATCGAGTACTATCTAGCTGGTAAATATGGGATTAGCATGTCAAAATATGTAGTAAATAGTACAAATGATACCAATACCGGTTCGGGCAACATGGGTACACTACGTTATGTTATGAATAAAATTAATAGTGATGCGCCAAACTCGATGGTGGAACTTGATATGAGTTATATCTCTGGGACTATTACCTTAACCTCCGATTTACCCTCAATTAATTATGATGTAACGTTTAGCGGTCCGGGTAAGGATAATCTTTCCATATCTGGAAACGATTTACACCGTCCGTTTTTTATTGGTTCGGGTTTGGCTCCTTTTACTGCAGAAAATCCAGCAAATCCAACGGTAATTATTAAAGAAATTACTATTTCAAATGGTTTAGGTAAAGGAGGAAATGGTGAGTCCGGTGGTGGCGGTGCAGCTGGAATGGGTGGAGCTATTTTTATTAATAAAGGGATTGTAAGAGTTGAAAATGTACGTTTTTCGCAAAATAGTGCTGTTGGTGGAATTGGCAGTTATGGTGGCAATAGCGGGAATGGTGGAGGCTTTGGTGGTGATGCTGTTTGGTGGGCTCCTGGCGGTTCAGGCTTTTTAGGTGGTGTAATTCCTACTTATGGCTCAGGGCAAAATGGTGGCGTAGGTTCTGGAGGTGCTTCAGCTGTTAATAATGCAGGTTCTGGAGGCTTTGGTGGAGGTGGAGGTTCTGTCAAGAATCTAAGTTTATCTTATGTATATGGTGGAATGGGTGGTTTTGGCGGCGGCGGCGGCGGCGCCTTTCGTTATGGCGTCGTTGTTAGCTATGGGGCAGGCGGTTTTGCTGCTGGAAATGGCAATAGTAATGAAAGCAATTATCCTGTTGGCGGGGGTGGAGCCGGCCTTGGAGGAGCTATTTTTAATCGTTTTGGACAACTTTTAATTTCAAATAGCCAATTTGACTCAAATTCTGCAACTGGCGGAACTTCTTACTTGCCAACTTCAAATGGAAGTAGTTACGCAGGTGCCATTTTTAATTATGAGGGTTCTGTTACTACGATAGAAACTTCATTTACAAACAATAGTGCCGAAAATTCTTCCAATCAGTACTCTTATTCAAATGCTTCACAACTGAATTTAATTACGGTTACTAAACCGAGTTCACTTACATTAACAACCGCAACGTTAAATGCAAGTATTTTAACGTATAATTTATCGGGCTCTTATGTTTTTAAGTATGGTACAACTAGAAATAATTTGACAAATAGTACAAGTAGTCAAAGTTTCAACGCTCAACCTGGTGCACAAACTGTTTCTGAATCCCTTAGCTCTTTAGATTTGAGTACTATTTTATATGTATCAGCCGAGCTTACGAATGCTTTGGGAACATTTGTATCTGATACTATTGTGGTTTTTTATAATGATAAGATCCCGAATAATAATTTAAACTTATGGCTATCTGCAGGCCGAGGGACACAAACGGGTGTAGGTTCTATTGTAAGCGAATGGAACGATTATTCTGGATTAAATAATAATGCTAATCAAACCGCATCTGGCTTTCACCCAATACTTGTAGAAAATGCCATAAATGGGGAGCCAGTAATTCGTTTTAATGGAAGTACTTCTTATTTGTTAATAGATAATGCTTCCAATTTAGAAATGGCAAATTCAGACTACGAAATCTTTATGGTAGCTCAATCGAATTCAAGTGCAACACAATTTTTATGGAGTGGTGGAATTTCTGAACAAGAAATTCATTTAAACGGCTCTAGTGGTGTGCGATTCTTACCAACAACCGGGAAAATAGTAGATGCTGGAACGAATGGACAATTTACTAATGGTCAAGCTTTTCTCGTAAATGTTAAAGCAACAGATACAAATGGAAGTATTCGTTTTAATAATAATTTATTAGGTGTTCTAACTCAAAATTCTCATACTTCAAATTCAAATCAAGTTCTATTAGGTATTAGAACTGGTGGTTCGTTACCTTACAATGGTGATATTGCAGAGGTAATCGCCTATAATAAAGCGTTATCTGTTCAAGAGCGCGATTCTGTAAATACTTATTTATCAACGAAATATGGAATTGCATTAGAGACCTTGATTGAACCAACTATTAATGCTTCTAATTCGGTTCTACTTCAAAAACAGCCATCATCGTTACAGTTCGCTTTTACGAAAGGAAACGGAGCTAAAAGACTAGTTCTGGCAAAAGCAAACACTGCGGTTGATGCATTTCCGGTAGATCTAACCGCTTATACGACCAATGCAGCATTTGGAATTGGAACAGAAATTGGAACTGAAAATTTTGTGGTCTATAATGGAACCGATACCACATTTACGATAACCGGACTTTCAGCAGCATCAACGTATCATTTTGCAGTATTTGAATACAATGGCTTGTACGATACCGATTTTTTAACGTCTTCGAATCTTACATTTTCTGCAAGAACGTTCAACCAAATTCCAAGTGCAATTGCTTCAAGTTCACTCAAATTTTATGGAAGTGATGAAGTGCTTACCATTCCTCACGATGCCGCGTTTAACTCCGATGCCGTAACATTGGAGTTGTGGTTCAAGCCACAAAATGTAGGCGCAGTTCCGTTTTTGATTTCTAAAGCAAATGAAGAGATGGAAATCCATTTAGTGAACTCCAATCGTTCTATTCGTTTTATCTCAACCACTAATGTTTATATTGACTCGCCAGTAAATGCTTTTGAGTTTGATGCTTGGAATCATATTGCTGTGAGCTACAAACCAAGTGAAATGATTGCAAAAATGTGGATAAACGGAATTGAAGTTACTGTAACCAATAATGGCGGAAATCCTCTTTCACATGCCTTTAAACATACAACTTCGCCTCTATTGTTAGGTCAAAGAAGTGGCTATAGTTTACCTTTTTCTGGTGAAATTGATGAAGTACGCATTTGGAATGATGTTAGAACTACTGAAGAAGTTCGTGAAAATATGTTTTCTCCTATAACTTCAGATTTTAATAATTTGGTTGCATATTATCAGTTTAATGAAGGAACAGGAACAACTACTGTTGATGCTGCATTGGGTTTAAATGGTACTCTTTCTGGTTTTGAGTTTGATGTAACTAACGGTTGGAGAGATTCGGGAATTCCTTTTGGTTCAGGTACGTTTTCTGCGTCTGATGCCATTACATCAGGGACAATCAATTTATCGGGTCTAAATATCACATTAACCGAAAATTTTGATAACTCCGTCACGGTTCTATCGAATCAGTTTACCGTAGAGCCTCTTGTTGGAGTTTCAGGTAACATGATCAATTTGAACAATCCGTATTGGGTTGTTGAATCTTCGACCAATGCAGGTTCTTTTGAGGCTTCTCTAACATTTACTGCACCTACAAATTTTGTTAACACAGGTACAATCTATGCAAATCAATTCAAATTATTTACAAGACCGTTTGGTTCTGATGGCGCTTGGACGTTACTTCAATCATCAGCAGCTTCAGTTTCTTCGAATAGCATAACGTTTAATGGAATTACAGCGTTTGGTCAGTTTGCTCTTGGACGTGATGTCACCTATGAATATCAAGCAACTGCTGGAAAAAGTGTTTTATTTGATGGAACAAATGATTTTGTCTCTATTCCATTAAACTCAGGTTTAACAAGCACTAAACTGACGATGGAATTCTGGTTTAAATGGAATCGAAGTGGAAGCGCCGTAGATTTTATTACTTCGCGTGGCAGTGAGGAATGGGAAATTCACTTAGGTTCAGTTTCAAACCGAATTCGTTTTATTCCTCGCACGGGTGTGTATATTGATACTCCCGCAGAAGCTATAGTTCCTGGACAATGGACTCACTTAGCTGTTGTTTACGATCCGACACAATCCTTAGGGAAAATTTACTTGAATGGTTTGGACGCTACTGGAAATGTATCTGGTTCACTTGATCAAGCTTTGTTAATTACTTCAAATGCACTCAATCTTGGACGAAGACAAATTTCAGGTGATTTTAACTTTTCAGGTGAACTAGATGAATTCCGTGTGTGGAACTCCGCCCGTACCCAACAACAAATTCAGGAAAATATGAGTCGCACTTTACCAGATGCGTTTTACTCCGATTTAGTGATGTATTTCCAGTTTAATGAAGGTTCGGGAGCTTTGATCTCCGAAATTCAAAATGGCCTAACCGGAACGCTGACCAACTTCGATTACAATCAAAATTCGGGTTGGGTGAATTCTTTAATTCCGATTACACAAGAAATTACAACTGATATCATGTTAACAGGAACCGAAGGCTGGCGCTTATTGGCATCCCCAATTTCAGCTAATTCGTATACTCCATTGCTTTCATCTATCTGGACGCAAGGCTTTGAAGGCGCATTTACTACAAGCGGTTCTCCAAATGTGTACGTGTGGCCGAATTCCGCCACTGGAAACAGTTCAGCTTCCTGGACGCCTCTTACAACCATGAGTTCCCCGATGCAAGCCGGTTCCGGAGTCCTTGTCTATGTGTATAGCGATGACAACGGACCGGCGGAGGGAAATGCCGGTTTCCCCAAAACGATAGCGATTTCAGGAACCGAAATGGGTGAAGACAAGAATCTATCAGGATTACTTAATCAAAATGTGGGCGGGTGGACACTGCTTGGAAATCCGTTCTCGAAAGATATTAGCTGGAATAATCTGTCGCGCAATGGATTGGCCGGATCGGTATATGTCTGGGATAACGAAGCCAACACATGGAGAACCTGGAATGGATCAACCGGAGGTCTGACCAACGGACACGTGGGCGCCTTTAACGGATTCTTTGTAGAAACCACAAGTTTAAATCCGACCTTCATGATTCCACAAAACGCTCGTGTGGATGGAAATAACGGTTTTGTCGGAAAAGGTTCCACTCAAGAACGAATCGCGTTGGCCTTGGAACTCAAAACGGAATCGGGACTAACGAATCAGGCATGGTTTGAGTTTACAGAAGCGGGTCAGACCGGAAAAGACGATGGCGATACATACAAATTGGCGCCGTTAAGTTACGAGTGGGCGCAATTAGCTTCGGTTTCTAAATCAATACTAAATGAAGACATCTTACTGGATGTCAATAACTTACCTGTAAAACAAAATCAGTGGAATATTCCATTGGCTATCAGTTCAACTGAATTCGGGAAGCATGAACTTAAGATTCAAACCAATTCCTTACCTGAAGGCTGGAAAGTACGTTTGTGGGATAGCTTCCAAGAAATAAGCATTGATTTAAACGATCCATTTGTGTTTGAATTGGAAGTAAACGTTAACGCAGCAGCAAACGAGGAACACATCGAAGAGATTATAACTGATGAAGCTGTACGACTAAGTACAAAGACAAGACCAGAATCAGATGTTCGAGCTTCTGCTCAAAAAACAGGAAAAGTTGCGGCAAAAGCGTCTCAGAAAAATGCAGAAAAAAACAAAATGGGACCTGAAATTCAATCTGGAAACAGTTTAAGTGGACGATATGTGTTGCAAATTACAAAAAGTGAATTTGCTGATAATGGTAATATTGAACTTCCTACTCAAGTTGAGCTGTCGCAAAATTATCCGAATCCGTTTAACCCGAGTACAACCATTCAGTTTGCTCTCCCAGAAAATGCTCAAGTTCGATTAGATGTATTTGATATTACAGGACGTTTAATTAAAACAGAAGTAAACGAAGAAAGAACAGCTGGTTACCATTCGGTTCAGATTAATGCTTCTGAGCTATCAAGTGGCTTGTATTTTTATCGACTCAGAACTGTGGGTAAGGTTGTGACGAAGAAAATGATGTTGATAAAGTAGGTTAGGACTGGTGGAAGCTGTCGGCCAGCAGAATACAGCCGTCAGCTTTTTAGTCCTTCCCATTTTACTCAAGCTCATGTTAGCGCCTCATTCTAGCCCATCTAGCGCCAACGTCCGTTGGTGCTAAGAATTAAGACAGCGTCCGCTGTCAACAAAAATAAAATCAGAATCTCGAACTCGGCAATAAACTAAAAAAAAAAGGAAATAGCGCAGAGATTGTATGTCCAACCCAAATTGACATATCAAGCCTCTTTCATCCAGCTCAAAACCCGCTCATAAACCTTCTCATTACCCAATAAAGCCAAATGGGCAACGCCTTTAAGCACTAAAGTATTCGTCTTAGGAAATTGTAATTGATGTCTTTCAAAACGAGAAATACCTAAAGCACTATTAATCGGCACTAAGCCATCACCAACAAAAGATGAATTGAGTAATTCGGATTCTGCAGATACAGTTCCTGCAATGGCATACCATTGTATGCTTTCTGATAATGGAATGGGCAGTCTTGGGTCGTGTGAACGATTAAATCGATCATTAAATTTCCAGTCTTCGTCTGTTAAATTTCCGTAACGCAAATCCGTAATTCCCGAACTTCTAATCTGGCCCAAGCGAGCAAATGGTTTAGAATAATCACTGATTTCCAACAAAGATTCGAACCAATTTCCGCCTACTTCTAATGGCGCACCGTGATGTGGAGTTCCTAAGAAAATGATTTTCTTAACTAATTTTACCCAGTTTTTCCCAGAATTTTCAGCATAATAAACAGCGCTTCGAATCACTAATCCACCCATGGAATGCGCTAAAACATGAAGCTCAGAACCCAACTCATTTGTCAAATAAAGTGCTTCTAATTTCTCGCTAAGTTCTTGTCCATTTTCAGAAATATGCTTTCCAGAGTTGTAATCTAATGAGAACAAATTGAATCCCAATGTTGCAGAAAGTTGTTTCCCATAATTTAAACCCTTTTTTTCCCATTGCTGACTGTTCATGCACAAGCCATGAATGAGTAGGAGTGAAGAATCAGAATTTGTTTTAATCGGCTGATTCAAAACCATGGAAATCGCAAGCGGATTTTCTTTTTCAACTAAATAATCACCCAAAACGCCATTTACAATCGCTAGCATAATTTGCCGTCTTGTATCATCAATTTTATGTTCTGGTTTGTCTGTTTTTGATAAGTAAAGATCAGTGGTTAGATTTTTTTCTAAAAGAGACAAACTTCGATCGACTCCGCCACCTACAAACTGAGTTATTCCTCGAATAATCCAATAAATAAAACCACTTAGTCCGCTTTTTCGGTCTTCTCTTTTCGATTTTGTTAATGAAACAGTAGAATGAACAGTTTCGACTAGGTCAATAATGCCAATAATGGCTTGAATCGTCAATTTGCTAGCGCCACGAATATCAGATACGTTAAAGGAAGACTTTTTTGCCATGAAATAAAACTAAAAACAAAACGAAAAGTGATTTGATATCCGAAAGAAATAGAACAAGAATGGGTTAGATTCTATTAAAAAGTACTAAAAAGCCAAAGTAAATAGTGAATTTCATAGATTTGTTCAACATTCCAATAAAAGCTTTTACTCAATTTAAAGCGATAACAATCGGGTAAAACAAGTTACTGATTAAACGCATCAAATTTCGACATATATTCCGACTAATTTATATTTTTAAATCTCTATCTTAATAGTATAGAGCGGAATACAAACGAAAAGTATAAGGTATTGTTTAACAATACCTTAAGTAGTAAAACAAGAGCATGGCGCAAGTAGCAAAAGTAGAGCTAGGATTAAAAGAAAACTGGCAACAATTCACTTTATTGGTAATTATTAATGCCTTTGTTGGTGGAATGGTCGGACTTGAACGTTCAATTTTACCTCAACTAGCTGAAACTGAATTTGGTATGGTTGCAAAGACCGCCATTTTATCATTTATTGTTGTTTTTGGAATCACAAAAGCTATCACAAATTATTTTACAGGTGTTTTAGCGAATCGATTTGGCAGAAAAATGCTCTTAATTGTAGGTTGGATTATCGGAATTCCCGTTCCTTTTATGTTGATGTTTGCTCCGAATTGGAATTGGATTATTGCTGCAAATATTTTGTTAGGAATCAATCAGGGTTTAGCATGGAGTTCTACGGTTGTGATGAAAATAGATTTAGTCGGTGAAAAACAACGAGGATTAGCAATGGGCTTGAATGAGTTTGCAGGTTACGCTTCTGTTGCCTTGTTTGCCTTTCTAAGTGGTTGGATTGCAGGAGAATACGGATTGCGTCCGTATCCATTTTATTTAGGAGTTGTTTTAGTTTTTCTTGGACTTTTTGGAAGTATTTTCTTGATAAAAGATACTCGTCATCATGTAAATCAAGAATCGGGGACCAGTTCGGTTCCGTATTTAAAAGCCATTTTTTGGGAAACAACCTGGAAACACAAAACCTTGGGCTCGGTAACTCAAGCAGGTTTAGTGAATAATTTGAATGATGGAATGGTTTGGGGATTATTCCCGATTTTATTGGCTTCAAAGTTTTTTTCAATGGAAGAAATAGGAATTATTACCGCATCTTATCCTGCCGTTTGGGGAATTGGGCAATTATTCACAGGAAAAATGTCCGATCACTTTCCAAAAAAAATAATGTTATTTATTGGGATGTTTATTCAAGGCCTTGCACTTCTGCTATTTCCATGGGCTGAAAGTATGACGAGTTACCTGATTCTAGCCTCTATTTTGGGATTCGGGACGGCAATGGTTTATCCGACTTTCTTAGCAACTGTAGCTGAAGAAACACACCCCTCAGACAGAGCGCAAAGTATTGGAATATTTAGACTTTGGCGAGATTTAGGCTACGCAATTGGCGCAATAATAACTGGAATAATTGCCGATTTATTCAGCATAAACGGAGCAATAGTTTTTGTTGGAGTGATAACGGTTATTAGCGCACTGATAATTCAAATCAGAATTCCTTCTGGAAAAGGAGCAATGAGAAAGGATAAATGAGAAAAAAAGTGGTCATCTCGACCGAAAACTTCATCAAATTCTGAAGTATGAATTTTTAATTTTGAATAAAAAACGTCATTTCACTTCGTAGTTCTTCGAGTTACTTCGCAGTGCCTTCGATATCGACTGGAGATGAGTGACGAAATCAATACAACGCAAAAAAAATGAACGATTCGTAGTGGAGAGATCTTCAAATAAATGAGCAATGAGCAATGAGAAAAAAAGTTATCTCGACCGAAGATGAGAGGACACACAAACCACATAGAACCAGTCCAAAACGAATCGAAGTTATACCGTTAAGTAAACTTTTAAACAAAAAGTGGAGATTTTACATAAATCTAAATAGTGAAATCAAATTTAAGCTTTGTGAACAACAAGTGAAAAAGTATATTCCACAGAGTTAAAAAATTAAGTATAATTCCCAATGTCAACCTGGATTTTACCCTCAATTCCACCCCACGATTTCTTTTTATGCCTCGATGCGGACGATTATTTCGACTATGAACACGATGTAGAATCAATTCCTGATAAAGGATTCCTTCGTCCATTACACGTAAACGATAAAGATTTCTATGTAAATATCTTTTTTAATGCTGATATAGAAAATCCCAAATTTGAAATCCGTTCATCAACAGATTTATCGAAAGATGAAATTGTACTTGCCAATAAACAATTAGCCAGAATATTAGGAACTGATTTAGACTTAAAACCTCTTTTAAAACAAGCAGAAGACGATGTCTTATTAAGTAAATTCATAATTGATTTTTATGGATTTAAGCGAATGTCAAAAGCCAATTTATTTGAAGATGCCGTAAATAGAATAATTCAAACTCAGATTAGCCACAAACCAACAGCAAAGAAAATGGTTTATGGTGTTCGTGAGGCTTATGGAACATCGATTCCAACTCAAGACGGATTATTAGCATCTTGGCCAACTCCCCATCAACTTATGAGTGCTGACCCGATGAGCATGAAAAAACATGGATTATCTTTAAGAAAAGGTGAATATGTGGTTGGTTTAGCAAACGATATTGTAAGTGGAGATATAGATATTGAAGCTCTTGAAACAGCTAGAAACCAAGAATTTTACGATTCCATAATGAAAGTAAGAGGTATCGGACCAAGTTCTGCGCAAAACTTAATGATTTATCGTTCCTCGGCTTCTTGCAGTTTCCCTTCCCATAAACCAAAAGCTGAAGAGATGGGTTTAAGAAGATGGATTTTATGGAGTTACGGCGCTGATCCAAATACAACATCAGAAGAAGATTTCCTTGATTTGATATCAACCTGGAGAGATTCTGAAGCTTTAGCTATAGAATATTTATATCTAAATTATATGGTTAACGAAAAGAAACGAAGTCAAAAGAAATGAAAATTCAATAATTTTCATAGAAACGAAAAAAAATCTAGAAAAAGAATTCATAAATAAGAGATTCTTCTTCGGTTCACTATTCATAATTTTAATATAAACAAAACCGCTTTTCTATCGTCTAAACTACGTTAGGGTTATGTGTAAGTTATTAAAAAAATTGAACTTGATTGGAAGCCCTTTTATTAATTTTTCCCAACAATGCATTTACTTTTGATTACTTATTCCGACATTTACCTTAATCTTGTTTTCAAATAAGATGAGTCTGAAATTCAGGCTTGTAATATTCTAACGAAGTCAACATTTATGAGCTTAAAACCGGTTAAATCCAGTTTAAATTTAGTTCTTATAGCGTTTCTATTAGTTTGGATTTTATCATGTACACAAAAAGTAGAAATAGTAGATCTAAATCCTTTGCAAGTTACGGAGTTACAACCTATCCAAAGAGACTGGGAAACAATTAAAAAGTCTAAAACTTTACGGATGATAACCCGCTATAATTCAATTTCGTACTTTCTTCATAATGGAGTTGAAAAAGGGTTTGAATATGATTTCTTAAAATCGTTTGCAAAAGAAAATAATCTTTCATTAGAAATTATTATTGCTCAAGAACACGAAAATCTGATCGATTTACTAAATAGTGGTGCAGGTGATGTAATTGCTGCAAATTACACTGTTAATGGTGAGCGTAGAATGTATCATGATTATTCTGAACCGTATAATTTAGTTAACCAAGTGATTGTTTATAATCAAAATAATCCAGATTCAGCTGAAATTGAAAACGGAAATTTAGATATAACGATTGCAGTAAGAAATAACAGTAGTTATAAGTCGACCGTTCAGAGTCTTAAAAAACAAGGTTTAGCACTAAATCTTTCACTTGTTGAAGTAGATTTAGATACAGAGTCTTTATTAAATGCGGTTGCAAGTAATGAATATGAAGCTACTATTGCAGATGATAATATTTTTAAGGCAGCTTCTGCTTATGTTCAAGGACTCGTTTCAGGTCCAGCGATTACATCAAGCGATTCTGTTGCTTGGGGAATTAGAAAAAATGCCCCACAATTAAAAGAGAAATTAAACAAGTTTGTAAAACAACATTACCGAGTTGATGAAAATGGCAATGAGAAAAGAAGTGCTTTTTTAAATATTCTCATTGAACGTTACTTTGAAAACCATAGACGAATTTTCGCTCAGAAATCAGCCATTTTTGAAACTAAATACACTGGTGTATTATCCCCATTCGATAAATTGATTAAACCTTTGGCAGATTCAGCAGGTATCGATTGGAAAATGGTCGTCTCTATTGCAGCTCAAGAATCTCGTTTTGATCCTAATGCTAAAAGTTGGGCAGGAGCTGTAGGCTTACTTCAAATAAATCATCGGTTTAGTACCTATTCTGAACAAGAATTACTTGACCCAGAAATCAATATTAAAGAAGCCATTCGAATTTTAACAGAACATCTAAATCATTATCAATATTTAGATGAAGAAAATAAATGGGCTTTAGTCTTAGCAACCTATAATGCTGGAGTCGGTCATGTGAGTGATGCTCGTAGAATAGTAATGGATTCCTACAGAGATCCCAATAATTGGACTTTCGTAGAAGCAGCCTTATTAAAATTGATGAAGAGAGAGTATTTTGCGAATGCACGTTACGGTTATTGCCGCGGAATAGAAACGGTAAACTATGTAAGAGACGTTATGAAACGTCGTGATATGTATGAAACCATTCTTTCAATTGCATCAGCTGAATATACACTAGAAAAGAATTCTGATAGTTCATTATTGGCTTATGTTCAAGCAATTCAATAAGAAAAACTAATTTGCTTTAATGATTATTAGTGTCAAATCGTCGCCTAATTGATTCGAACAGAACTGTTTAACATCAGCAACCAACAAATCTTTTAGTTCTTCCGCTGAATGGTCTTTATTGGCTTTGATAAAGGCCTCTAAGCGCTCCTCACCATATTCTACCTCAAAACCATCCATAGCTTCTGTAACGCCATCAGTAAATAAAATTAATAGGTCACCAGAGTACAGGCGAACCGTTGCTGATTTATATGGAAAAAGAGTACTTAAGGCACCAATTAATAAGCCACCTGTTGAGAGTTCTTCAACGGTATTATCTGATGCGCGAAAAAGCAATGGCGCATTATGACCCGCATTTACATACGTAAATTCTTTACTAACGGTATTTAGGATTCCCCAAAAGAACGTTATAAATATATCTGAAGGGGTATTCGCAAAAATAATATTATTTATTTTACCCGTTTTTTCTGGTAAATCTAATTTTGAGTCGTTAAGCAAATGCAACATAGCTTGTAAATTTGCCATAATTAATGATGCTGGGATTCCTTTTCCCGTTACATCAGCAATAGCAACGACTAAATTATGGTCAACCCCATTTATAATGTCATAATAATCACCACCAACTTGGCGAGAAGGTTCATTCATCCCTGAAATTTGAAAATTTTCGTGCTGAGGTAAGTTTTTCGGGAGTAACCCGTTTTGGATATTTCGCGCAACATTGAGTTCTTTGTCAATTCGTTCTTTTTCTAATTGCTCTTCAAGTAAATAGGTCTTTTGAATTGACATAAGTACCAAATTCCCTAAAGAATATAAGAAATTGATATCTGACTCTTTAAACTCTTCTTTATTCCCTCTAACTCCAATTCCTAAAACTGCTTGTTTTTTATCTTGTAAAGTTAGTGGCAATAATAATTTAAAAGGCAACTGTTCAATTTCAGGAATTGGATGTTTATCTTGAAAATCTATTTGCATTGGTTCGTTAACTTTATCGTATAGACCTAATAACACCTCATCTTTAAAATCTTTTGGAATTCCGTTTTTGGCTAGAACATCACGTTTTCCTTTTCGATCATAAATAAAAAAAAATGAACGAACAAACATTTGGCCAAGCAAGGCAAATTTAAAAATGCGAACGATTTGTTCACGTTCAATAGTAGTTGAAAATTCTTTACTTAAATCAAATAGCGTGTGCAATTCTTGAACTTTTCTGTCTAGTGATCGGTTCGCTTGCTTTAAATCTTCAAAAAGTTGTGAATTGGCAATAGATACAGAAGCGATAATGACTAAGCTTGTGATGAAATTAAATTCACGCTCATTAAAAGCTTCTTTGTTTAATTTGGGCCCAAGTAAGATAAACCCTAAATATTGATCACTGGTTTTAATGTGTAAAAGAGTGTTTAGTTGATTACTTCTAAATAAATCAGGATAGTCCAAATCCTGTATTTTTGCCGAGAAAACGGTATTCTTTTTAAATTGTTCAGGGATTTCCCAAATGAGTTGTTCTCCCTCAGAAAAACTCAATTTACCCTTACAATGCGATGCAAAAAAACGTTCGCTAACTTTATCAAACATAAAAACCGCTGATTTAGTAATCATCAGTTTTCCCATGATATTTAGGAGTAAATTACTCAGAATAAAGTCTAAATCGTGAGATTCGATAAGTAAACGAGAACTATCTAGAATGGCGCGAAGTTCAAATCGATTGTGCCTACTATCTAAATCATCCATAAGCTTTTTTGTTTATTGAGCAAATATAAGGTGCAGGTTACAGATTTTTTATCAATTTTATTTCATTTTTATGCCCAAAACTCCGGTATTCTACTTTATCCATAAGTTTTTTAATAAGAAAAACGCCAACGCCACCACGTTTTCCTTCTTTAATTCTATCCGCAATATTAGGTTCAGTGTAGGTTCCTGGGTCGTAAGGTTTACCTTCATCGCAAATACTTATCCAAAAAGTAGCATTTTCCATTCCAGTTTTAAGACTTACTTTTTTGTTGGAATCAAAATTATAGGCATGTTTAATAATGTTGGTAAAAGCTTCATCAACGGCTAAGCGAATTTCATCAATCGTTTTAGCTGCCAAGCCATTATTTATAGCTTGCTCAGCAACAAAGGCACGAATCAGAGCTAAATTCTCTGTAGAAGCGCTAACTGTTATGCTATTTTCATTATTTGTTACCAAGGCAGTCGTTATTGATGTGATGAAAATTGTTCAATTGCATTTGAAACATCATCCAAAATGTCATACAAGGTGGGGAATCCCAACAAATCGAATACATTGTAAACTCTTGGTGTCATATTAGTTAATTTAATATCTCCACCCAAAGCTCGAACATCTTCGATATATGCCATAAAAACTCCTAAACCAGCGCTTGCTATGTATTCTAAAGATGTACAATTCACAATAATTCTGTTACGATCAGTGTCTAGAATAAGTTTTAGTGCATCTTCTAAATGTGAAGCCGTATGGGCATCAAGTTCACCTTTTAATTCGAGAATATCATAACCGTCTTTTTGGATATGATTAACAATAAAACTACTCATGTTTTCGTTGGTCTGTTTTCCGATTTAGCATATTTGTTGTCAAATTTAAGGCAATGAATTAAGTCTGCAAATTTTTTAAAAAAGTTTTTTACAGCTATTTTTTTATTTACAAATCTATAAACTTTGATGGATACGGTAGAATTATGGTAAAGATTCAATTTTATTGAAAATTGTCCCTAAGTTATTGAATCACAAAACATTTTAAATAAAAAAGACATCGCACGAGTCAGGTACGATGTCTTAAACTATTCATCAAGAGAGACGCTACTTGAGCGAAAACAATAATAGTATAGAAATGCAGTAAATGCAAATAAATTTTTACAGATAAGGCGCTGAAATTATTGACTTAAGGTCTTTTTTTGGGGAATTATCCAGGGTACAATTTAGCTTTAGCTTCAATTACTGCTTGTAATTCTTTGAGTGATAATTGCTGATCCTTAAATTGCATTTTTACGACCATACGCAACATTAAGAACATATTTTGAGGTTCTACAAAGTCCGTTACCATAAATAACTCATCTGATTTAAGGGAGTCTGAAACTTGAAAATCATCTAAATCAGGAGAGGCTATAAGATAAGGACTTAGAGGCAAAGGCAATTTTGGGCCCGTGAAATACGTAAAAATGAGTAAATCTGGATTTACGGAATTTAAAGATAATCCTATAGGTTCAAAGTGAAAGCGAAATTCTTTTTCTATTCTTTTTCGTAATGAAATATCTGTAAATAGTGGATCATTGGAATTTTGGCTAAGCAAGGAACCAAAAGCAAACGTCTTATATTTAAGTATAAAACCTCCCTGCCAAGACGAGTGAACAACAGGCTTAAATATAATTTCAGGAATTTGTTTGCAAGAGAGCGTTAAAAATACCAAAAAAAATAGGCATTGAAACCATAAAAAGAATGAATTTTTCATGAAAATCAATGCCCTTCGGGTATTAAGTAAGTGGTGAACTAATCGCTTAATTTACTCTAGTCACCCATGTTTTGCGCTTATAATCGCTAAAGATAAGTTCTGCAACTTTATTAGCCATTTGTTTAGTAGTGAAGCGACCTACACGAATTCGAAACCAAATGTCGCCAGTTTCTTCACTTCCAAATTTTACGATAAATGCATCTGGGAATCCACGTTTTTTCCAGATTGTGATTTCTTTTTCGGCAGTAAGTAATGAACGTGAAGCTTCTACTTGAACGGTGTACTTTCCATTTGCATCAAATTCAATCTTTTTGCTTTCTTTTTCTGCAACTTCAGCTTCTATCTTTTTTTGTTCAATTTCTTGTTGCTCACGAGTAATGCGTTCTGCTTCCATTCTAGCCATGCGTTCAGATTCAACACGGGCTATTGAGTCTTGTCTTACTTTTTCTTTAGCTCTTATTTCTTCTTGCGAAGGTCCACAGGCTTGAATGACTATGCTACCTGCTAATAATAAGATTGGAATAAAGCGATATGTGTTCATTGTTCTCAAAATTTAAATCAGACTTGAATTGAACGGATAAATTGTTCTAATTATCGCCGCTCTACTATCATCCTTTAATATAAACAAATGTTAGTTAATCTGGAGAATTAATGAGCTTCTTTGAGCAAATGTTTGAATTGTTTGCGAAATTTTGCCACTTTGGGAGCAATTACAACGGAACAATACCCTTGATTCGGGTTTTGTGTGTAATAATCCTGATGATATTTTTCTGCAACATAATAATTAATCAAAG
>CAZNTR010000069.1:0-18858 GCA_964575925.1 uncultured Chitinophagales bacterium | reverse complement strand
ATTTTAACACATTTTTAGTATATGATTCGATATTTAACTGCGGGTGAGTCACATGGCCCTCAACTAACTGGTATTATTGACGGCGTTCCCGCCGGTTTATCTATTTCAGAAGAGTATATAAATACTCAATTAGCTCGTCGGCAAGAGGGTTACGGTAGAGGTGGAAGAATGGCTTTTGAAAAAGATAAAACAGTCATTACTTCTGGAGTACGACACGGTTTAACAATGGGCGGACCAATTGCTTTACAAATCGAAAATCGTGCTTTTGTAACTGATAAAGCGAATTGGCCTGTTGTAATGTCGAAAGAACCTGTTGAGCAAATTATTGAACGAATAACATTAGCCAGACCTGGGCATGCCGATTTAGCAGGAGTTCAAAAGTTTGGTTTTAACGATATTCGACCCGTAATTGAACGCTCAAGTGCAAGAGAAACAACAATTCGAGTAGCTTGTGGTGCCGTAGCAAGAAAATTTTTAAAAGAATTTGGCATTGAAATTGGCGGTCATGTAACTCGTATTGGTTCAATTGGCTACACTAACTATGCAGATATTCGTACTCATTCAGATTCTTATGTTAAAATGGGAGCCGAAGAACTTGGCAAATACGCAGATCAATCAGAAGTACGCTGTTTAAACAAAAATCTTTCAGATTTAATGGTTGATGAAATTAAAGCCTGCAGGAAAGCTGGTGCTAGTTTAGGTGGACATTGGGAAATTGTAGTAACTGGACTCCCTGCCGGACTTGGATCTTACACTCATTGGGATAAACGCCTCGATGGTTTAATTGGGTATGCCGTTCTTGGTACCCAAGCAATGAAAGGGGTTGAATTTGGTCAAGGATTTGAATCAGGTACTTTGCCTGGCAACCTTGTTCACGATGAAATTATCTATAATAATTCCTTTTCAAGAGCAACCAACAGAGCAGGTGGTCTTGAAGGTGGAATGACAACAGGAATGCCTTTAATTATTAGAGGCGTTATGAAACCAATTCCAACCATGCTAAGCCCATTAAACACCATTGACTTAGATACAAAAGAGTCTCAACCAACTCGTTACGAACGCTCTGATGTTTGTGCACTTCCAAGAGCTGTTGTTGTTCTTGAAAACAGTATTGCATCCGTTCTTGCCAATGTATTTATGGAAAAATATGGTTCTGATTCAATCAATGAAATAAAAAGACACTATCAATCTAAATGAAACTCTTATTCTTAAGTTTTTTATTATTTGATTTTATTCAAACAAGTGCTCAAAAAACAGATGCTTCTATAAATCTTGATATTGTTGAGTTTATCAACCCAGAAAAAATGATTGAAGACATTCGGGATTTTGCCTCACCTGCTTTTGAAGGAAGAGAAGTTGGAACAATAGGTAACAAAAAAGCTACAAATTGGATTAGTTATAAATTTGAACAAATTGGGCTTTATGCCTTTCCAGGTCAAAGTTCTTATGAGCAAGAATTTACTGTTCACAATTATATTACAGGAAGAAATAATTTCATTTCAACTGGTGATAGTTTACTAAAAGGTAAAACGGTTAGCCCAGCAATATGGGGTCGTATAGGAAAAATAAGAGGTGGCTTAGTTAGCAGTTTAGATAGTTCGTTTGCTGGAAAAATTGTACTTCATAAATTAGAAGCTGGGCTTAATTTTAATGCAGAAACATTTAATAGAGTATATCATCATTCTGTAAACCTACAAAAACTAGGAGCTATTGGAATTATCTATTATTGGCCATCAGATTTTACTGATGGTGTAAACCTATATCGCTTTGAGGAATTTGTAGAAATTCCTTTATTAGCTCAAAAGAATATTGCTAATACTGCAAAACCATTTATTATCGAAAATCAATTACCGATTCCGATACATTTTACGAATAGATCAAATGGCGAATATTTAAATCAATATGTTTCTCGCACCGTTTCGCTAAATACCGATTTTGGCGTTGATCAAGAAGAAATGGTATATAATGAAATAGGCTATTTGCCAGGAAAAAATGAAAGACTTGATCGAGCTGTTGTTATTGTCGCAGATTTAGATCAAGAAGGATCAAATTCTGTTAATGGGACACCTTACCTTGGAGCGAATAATAACGCTAGTGGTATTGTTAGCATGTTAGAAATAGCTAGAGTTTTAAAGAGTTTAAAAAAAAAGCCTGATTACTCTATTATTTTTATAGCCCTAAATGGATCAAGAAGAAATAAAAGTGGACTACTTGCGCTTCAACGATCACCGATTTTGAAAGAATTAAAAAATTGTTCATGGGTTGAAATTCAGTCAATAGCATACTCTATGAATGAAGATGATATAAGCCATGCTAGGGTATTTGTTGAGTCTAGAAATAATGATTTTAAACGTTTAGTTGATCTTGCTAGCAGAAGACCCAAAATAGACGTATCCTTATTTTCAGATTTTGTTCAGCTTGATGGATTTTATTCTAATTATATTCGCATAACTGCTGATGAATCGCCTTATTCTAATCGAGTGGTTGATGCTCAAAACAAATTAGATTTTGTAAGTCTTTACCGTTTAACTCAATTAAGTGCCGATATAATTTGGAGAATTGTTAATGATAATGACTAGAATTGAACGTTTACAAAATTTTTTGGAACACAATCCAAATGATGAATTTTCTAGTTATGCATTAGCTTTAGAATACAAAAAGATTAAAAAGATAAATGAAGCTGTAGATATGCTTAAGCAGTGTATTAACTTAAATAGTGCAAATTTAGCGGCTTACTTTCAATTATGTGAGATATATTCAACTCAAAATGAAATAGAATTATTGAATATTTATTTAGAAAAAGCAAAAATAATTGCAAAAGATCAAAATGACCTTAAAACGTTTAACGAATTAATTTCCTTAGAACATGAAGCTATTTAAATCGCTTTTGTTAAGCTTTATTTTTTTATTATTTACCAATACTCTTCTAAGTGCTCAAAATAAGCATGCTGTAAAAGCAAAAGAAACTCTCTACAGTATTTCAAAAAAATATTCTATTACTGTTGGTCAATTGAAAAAGTGGAATCGACTACAAAGTAGTTCTATTGCTGTTGGCCAAGTATTACTTGTAACTGATCCTTTTTTAAAAGCTAAACTTGATAACGCTCAAAAAAAATCTTTAAAAGCCGAAATTCATATTGTTAAAAAATCTGAATCCCTGTTTAGTATTTCGAAACAATATGACGTTACTGTGAATGAGTTGAAATCGTTAAACAAGATTAAAAAAAATGCTTTAAAAATTGGTCAAGAATTAATCATTCGTTATATACCTAATAACGATAATTTAATTGCCCAATCTGAAAGTAGAAAATCTTTGAAGATTGAATCATTTGAAACAATTGATGTTACAGAAGATATTTCGATAGCTGAATTTGCTTTACAAAATGATATAAAAGCAGATGAAGTTCGTGTTTTAAACCCCTTCTTAAAAGACTCTCAACTACTTAAAAAAGGAAATAAAATTATAATTCTTAAATCAATAGGTACAATAAATGAAAACCCATATAAAACGGTATCCTTATTTGTTGATAATGAAGTAAATTCAACTAAATCTGAAAATCAAGAATTAATACCTACCTTTATTTATAACACAAAAGAAGAGAGAAATGTTACAACTAACGGGGAGTTAATTAATCTAAATTCATTTACTATAGCTCACCCAACATTACCATTTGGTACTCTTGTCTTATTGAAAAATCAGATGAATAATTTAGTAGTACTTGCAAGAGTAAACGATAGAACAACAGAAAATGCTATTAAAATTACAGATTCCATTAAAAAAGCCATTGATTTTCAACCAATGGCTCAAATGAAAATAAGTATTAAATCTCTCTAGAAAACATTTAATTTCGACGTTGTTTCGTTGTATCAATATCAAATATACCATTCATAAATTGACTTTTTCCATAAGCTTCCCACCATTGTGGAGGTTGACCATATAGATTATTAAACGTTGTTTCGTTATAACGATCCATCATTAATCTTTTAATCTCATCTTGATCTGTTCTGCCCGCAATAACAAAATCAGATTCTGAGTAAAACTCGTAAGGATAATGAAACATCGTTACCAAATCATAAAATGGAATAATATTTCCTTCTCCACTATACATAACACCAGTCTCAACTAAAAAACTATATGTTAGTGGTGATGTTAAGTCTACAAAAAAACCAAATCCTCTATCAAAAAGATTATAATAATCTTTAAATAAAGCATAATCTTGATTCTCTTCCATTAGGGGTATTTGAGAAAAGTGAGCAGAACCTAATAAAAGACTCATTGGTTCAATTTTAAACCCAGTTTCATCAACAGAGAATATTACTTCTAACTGATACAATGTTAATAATTTAAGAACGTCTTCTTTGGACTTTACAACATTTCTTGCAACTATTCTCTCAAGCATTATTTGAGGCCCAAGTGGTTCCAAAACATAAACAGCTTTTTGGTTTCGCGTATCAGTTGCATCAATTGCTTTCTGAAAACCTAGATATAACTCATTTAAAAGCACATTATATGAAGTGATTTTTGTGCCTTTAAAATAAATATTTGGTCGCTGAGGATCACCTTTTAATAAATGAACATCTACTCTATTTGTCTTAATTCCACTTATTACAGAGTCTTTAAGAGCTTCCCAAAATTTTGATGCAACTAGTTCAAACTGAATGGAACTACGTTGAGTCTTCATTGAGTCCACATTCACCTCAGATAGCCCATATAAAGAGGTTTCATTAAAAGGATCCATTCGTGAAATTAATCCTTGAATTCTCAAGGTTTTCTTCCACATTACACCTTCTTGCTCCTGACGTACTACTTGAGCATAGCTACTATTAATTTGTGTAACTAATAGTAGCAAGAATAGGAAAAAAAATGATAATTCATTTTTTTTATCTAACATTATGAACAAAGTTTGACTTGAATGTATTTACATCTACAGGAATTGATTTTCCTTGATAGTTAATTCTTACAATTTTATCGATTCTGATATTAACAGATTGTGCAATCATGTTTTTACCCATCGCATCATAAATTGAAAATATGTAGATGTCTTCATTGTTGGCTTTACCTTTACCACTTTTATCAATATAGGTTCTTAAGTCTGCTGCTGAAAGTACCGTGTACTCAGGAGCTAACCCACGTCTGGCAACTTCAACCGCTACTTCATCAATTCTATATTTTGCATCTTTTGGAAAATCCTTAACAAAAGAATCATCAGGTCTAATTACTAATTCTAAAAACTCTTGGTAACTAATAACATCAGTTGCTCCCAAAAACTTTCTTTCGTTTTCTCTGCGTAACCCTGCAACAGGCGATGGAGTTGGTTTAATTCTAAATCCTTTTTTGTCAATTACTCTAACTTGACCATCGGCTGTACGTGCACTTACTGTAATTACGGTTGTATCACCTTTAGGTGACCATGTGATTGTATTACCATTAACGACTTGTCCAGATGATCTATCGGAAAGAACTAAAGCTGTTGGATCATATCCGATTGCATTGAATCTAAGAGAGTTTTCACATTCTGCAATTAAGGAAGGAACTGCATTTGATTGTACTTCCACGTATGGTTTAAAAACAGTAAAGGTCTCTTCAACATCTTTTTCAAAGCCTTTACCACCTACTGTTTTAGCCGTAATATTTGCTTTGAATTTGAACGTTTTTGTCATTTCACTTCCCATTTTTGAACGTAACTTGTCAGTATCTAAAAAGAACTTTGAAGCTAATGTGTCAAAATAAATCCCGTTTACCGACGATTTTTCATCAATATTAACTATAGGCTTAAACATCATTTTAGCATTATGATCCTCTTCTTTCTTAGCACCTTTATCGAGCATGTCAAGGGCAGCTTCTTGCTCGTCAGTTGGTTTGAGTTCATAATAAATGCTTGCTTCAAAACGATCTCCTAAAGCAACTGTACGATTTTTCGCTATTGCATACGCTTCTAAGTTTTCAGAATTTAGAACTAGAGCATCAGGATTTAAATCAAATGTTGACATTGCATAACCAAGAATGGGCAAATACAAAGCTGTCATAATATTGAGTCGCATCCCAACTGCGCCACCGCCACCACCTGCCATATATTTCTTTCTATTTAAATGTGAATATTTCTATACTTTAACGTCAACTTTAATTTGGTGAATTAAAGTTTCTGAAACGATTAGCTAGCTTTTTCATTTCATCTTCAAATACTTGTAGCTCATTATTGGCGCTCTCCAACTTATTTGATATTGCAGCTGCATTTTTAGAAATATTTGAAGAGTTAATTTTTTCAAACTCTCCTAATGAGTCTCCAAAAGATCTAATTTTCGTTGATAACTCATTCAAATTTCCAGCAACTTCAACAATTCTTGAATTCATTTGGTTTGTATCTGACAACAAATTCCTTGTGTGCTGAATATCTGAAACGAGCAAATTTGTCAATTCAGAAACTTTGTTATCTAATTGCGCACTTACTTTTTCTTCAATAATTCGTTTTAATGAATCAGGTAGTTGCATATTCACAATTACACCACCATGTGATGATACAGCGTCTTCTGTGCCTGAATCGTCTTGCTCATCTGGATAGACCTCAATATAGGCATCACCTTTCATAAAACCCATAATTATAAATACAATTGCTTCTCCCAAGAAACCCACTGGCATAAATATATCATACATCGCTTGACCCGTTTCAGGAGATATCATTCCCCAAAACGGCTTTTTCCATATTTTTAACAATACTCCAAAAACAGCCATAGCGCCGAAAATTCCTACAAAAAAGGAGTCGAGTTTAAAAGTTCTATAGGTAAAATAGATTGGTAAATTCTTTGGTCGATATTTGCTTTCTATGCTTGAACTCATAGATAGGCTCCCATTGTTTAAGTTCGATTGTTACTATTTTAAAATGAATGCATAAGTAAAGAATTACTTATGAAAGTGTCAATATCTGAACAAGAATATATCGGTGTATTAACGGAATCTTTTTACTACACTTTTTGCACATCTAAAGCCAATGAAGGGTGTGCCAGAACTTGCCTCCTGAAAGTTTCTTACTCCGACTCCAATGTAAAACGATGTTGATTGCCATGATCCACCACGGTGAATACGTCTAGGCTCTTTTATATTATTGTATGACGGGGAGACAAAATTAGCTGTTCCTACATTTTGTAGTACAACATAACTTGGATTCCAAGAATCAATTACCCACTCACTAACATTTCCAGACATATTGTGTAGTCCAAAATCGTTTGGCTGGTACGAGTCAACTGGTGCCATTATGGGGTATCCATCTGCATCGTAAACTCCTCTATCTTGCTTAAAGTTTGCTCTATATTTACCAGTCTTAGTCTGAACATCTAAACCATCCCATGGGAAAACTCTTCCACTTACACCACTTCTCGCTGCAAATTCCCATTCAGATTCGGTCATGAGACGCTTGCCTGCCCAAGCAGCATATAATTTCGACTGAAACCAACTTACACAAACTATAGGTCTGTCACTATAAAAAGGGTCGTAAAAATAAATCCCCCAAGGTATCACTTCATCAAGACCCATTTTTGACCAAGATGTGCTATCTGGTAGTAAATCGTCTATAGATAGTATTCTTGGACTATTTCTGTAGTCTGCAATATTCTCAAGACCAGCTTTTACTAATAATTCTTGAATACTCAACCTAGTTCCATAATTTGTTACAGGAATTGCAGGATTTGTTTGAGGTGGTGGTTGTAAAGCACCCATCGAAATTAAGAAAGCTCTATACTGTTCGTTAGTAACTTCATATTTATCAACCATAAAAGGGTTAATAGTTATGCGCTTTCTTCCTTGAACCTGAATATTTAGCTCATCTACAGAGGTAAGACCTATTATATAACTTCCACCAGGTAATTCTATCATCTCTGATTCAATATCCGTGTCACTTAATCGTACACGTCTCTGAATTGTTTTAGACGCTAATTCATTAAATCTAACACCTGGTGTGTCGTAGAGTAAAATCTTGTCGCTCATTATTCTTTGTAACTCACGAAGGTCTTCATCGTTAGTAACTAAATTAGCAATATTTTGAATCCGTTCTATTTTCGCAACTTTTTTACGATCAACTTTAACAATTTGCCTTTCAGCCTCCATAGAACTTACCACATCTCCATTCATTGGCAATTGGAAGCCCATTGTTAACATTGTCATAGCATCATTTTGAGAAGCTCCAATACCTGATTGTAATGCGCCACTTGTGTTATCAAAATAGTCGCTCAAAAAATATAAAAAGTTATAATCAACAAAAAATCTTGCCGTACCAGAAACTACTCTATTAAACCTAACCCCAGCTTTTGCACCAAGAATAAAACTGCTTACAGCTGTAGCTTCGTCAATATTTCTTGTTTGTGGAAGATCGACTAATCGATATGGTCTATTTAAGCCTGTCTCTGATGATGTCAAAACTTGCATTGAACCATTTAAAAAACCATCCGTTCTTGGATCATTATAATATCCTGTTATCAATATGTAGGGCTCAATTGATGAAGATTGCGAAACTAAATACTCAAACCCTAAACCTCCATATGGCCCAATCCCAATGTTTTTAATATTTATAGGTATTATTCCTTGAATATTTTTTACATCAATTACACCAATTTGAGTTAATGTAGGAGATTGATGTTGTACATAATCTAAACCAAAGTGTAATCGTATTTTGTATTCTGTCGATTTTAAACTTGACAAAGGTTTCGATATCCCAAAACCTAAATGGAAACCATCTATTGGTGATGGTAAGCCCATAATGTCTGCACCATCGCCATTTACATTCGTATCGAAATCACCATGGAATGAGTTTACACCAAATTTGAAAACCATGTCGGCATTATCCCAAAAGCTACCCTGTGCCAATAAGTGCATTGGCATAAAAACGAGTAAGGAATTAAGAAGTAGTAAATAAATTGAATTTTTCATCCAATTAAGGTTCTGTCTAGGGTTTTTGTAAATGATGACAAATTTTGTGCCAACAATTGTGGATAACTTGTTAATAGCGTTTTATTATACAGTTAAATTTTATTCAAAAGCAATAGTTTTTACATAGTTTAGATTATGAAAGAACGAATAATTTACACTATATGAGAGTAAAAATACCTATTTATTTGAATATTTTAGGTCAATTCAATTTGAATTAAGACTATTTAATGCTTCTTTGGGATCAATTCGCAAATCATGATTCATATCAAATCGAAATATTGTTTGATATTTGGTATCAGGAAGCATATTCGGATTCATTAATTGAATAGTTAATGCTACATTTCGTTCAAACCAGATATCTTCTCCTTTGTGATAACGGGGAAAAGAAAGAATGATTCTCCTTTCATACCATGGAATGAACTCCGTTATATAACTATTCAATGGTAATAATGTTTGTCTTATCGGCTTAACTGTGAATTCATCAATTAATAATTGAACAGCAAATAATGAGGTATCTAATTCTGTTACAGCAATGAACTCAGACTTTATATCCATAACGATATCAACAACAGCATCAAAGTATTCCATCTGTTTCTCTTTATAACTAGATAATTCTTGATTTGATACGAATCGTGTCTGCTTTTTTTCCTCGTATTCAGCTTGTAGCAGGGGTAATGCACGAACATAAGCTGTGGTAAACTCTACTTTTTTACCAATTAATACCGATAAAATTGTTTTTTTAGTTGTTTTTTTGAACGTCGTTAAAAAATAATCTTCTATCGCTAAATAATGCTCTGCTTTAATTAAGGCAGAATCGGTAAAAGTTAAAATTATACTTGATGGTAAAGGAACATATTTCCTTTTTCTGTTTAAATAGTTCGATGTTAACATAGAAGAGGCTCTTGCTATGCTATCTCTTCTTAATGAATCTTTTCTGGCTATATACAAAGAATCTTGTTGCGCTATCGAAAGCGAAGGAGTTCCCAAGCTATCTACCATTTTTCCATAATCAAGAGTACTATAGTCAAACTGTAAGGTATCTGTGGCTGTTGAGTCATTTTGTTGCCCATAAGAAACAAAAAAAGTATTTAATAAAATTATAAGGGTGATTGCTAACTTTAAAGCTAGTAATCGCTTTTTTTTGTTTTTCATGGTATAATTATACACATGTTCATTGTTAGAAACGATAAAAACACCTCTCTGTTTCCTTTTTTACTCATTCCAGATTTACTTTTACCATTCAAATTTAACTAGGAAATAATGGATGTTGTTGTTAGTTAACTTTCAAGGTAATTTGGAAAATAGCACCTTTACCTTGTTCAGATTTAACTAATTCTATTTTGCCTTTATGATATTCTTCAATAATTCTTTTTGTAAGACTTAAACCAAGTCCCCAGCCTCTTTTTTTTGTGCTAAAACCCGGTTTAAATATCAGATTTGTATTCTTTTTTTCAATCCCTTTACCCGTATCCTCAATAATAATAATTACTTCTTTTTCTAATTGGTAACTTATTACTTTTACATACGAGCCATCTTGATTCGGTACTATAGCATCAATTGCGTTTTTTACAACATTCTCTATTGCCCATTCAAACAATTCCGCATTAATGGGAAGTTTGGCATTCGATTTAAGTTCTCTAAACAACACCACTCCTTTATTTAATCTAGGAATTCTTGGCTCTAAATAATCAAGAACTTGATTAATTAATGGCTCTATTCTTTGTTCTTTTAATTCTGGTGCGGAACCAATTTTATTAAAGCGATCCGCAACTTTTTGCATTCTATCTGCATCATTGGCTAATTCAAATATAATTTCATGTTTTTGAGATTTTGTCAATTCATCTGACTCTAATAAAGTTATCCATCCGTACAAACTAGATAAAGGTGTTCCTAATTGATGTGCAGCTTCTTTTGCCATTCCGACCCATAAACTTGATTGTTCATTTTGCCTCACTATACTCCAACTGTAATAAGCTATTGTGATAAATAGGGTTAAAAAAAATAACTGTATATATGGAAAATATTTCAATAACTGAATAGTTCTGCTTTCACCATAATGAACATATTGATACGCAAAACTTTCGTCATTACCCACTTTAATCTTTATGGGTAGATTCATGCTTCTAAACTCAGATAATAATTCTGCGGAATCCGAAACTACATCAATATTTCTTGTATATAATATTTCTCCTGTTGAATCAGATACAAATGACGGTACTTCAAACCGATTTTTGATTATGATTTCAGTAGCTACAAAATCTAATGCCGAATTCGCCAATTCTGCATCAACTCTTTGTAATAAGCGACTCCAACGGGATTTATCGTTTTTATTAACCGTTTCACTACCTAGTATCTCTTTATTTAGTAGATTTAAATCTTTACGCGTTTGCTCATTTTGTGGAGTTCCATTGTGCTCAATTGCTTTAGCCCATAACTGAATACTTGATCGTTCTTTTTCTCTGAGTGTATTCAATAAATAATAATTGTACGTAATAGTTGTAAGAGAAATTACACTTAAAAAAATTATTAATGTTAGTTTTAAGAATGAAGATTTGTATTTCACGTTACATTTTTTTTAATTGTGAAACGATACAATCTAATAATATAATTTATTTATTTATTAATACGAGTTCAGATTAGGCTAGGAATTTCCCCGTATTTAAAATTGTATCAAAAAAAAGGATTGATTTAATAAATCAATCCTTTTTAATTCTCTTTACGCTGTAGCTTTTCGTTTTATATAAATCGGTGGCGCTTGCTCATTTATCGTTGCTTCTGTTATCACACAACGTTCAATATTCGTAAGTGTAGGAAGAGTAAACATGATATCAAGCATTGATTTTTCCATGATTGATCTTAAACCACGAGCACCGGTTTTTCTTTCCATTGCTTTTTTTACGATTGCTTTCATAGCTGATTCTTCAAATTCTAATTCAACATCTTCCATTTCAAACAATTTTTGATATTGTTTTGTTATGGCATTTTTAGGCGCTGTCAAAATTTGAATCATTGAAGCTTCGTCTAATTCATGCAAACCTGAAATTACAGGTAAACGACCAATTAGCTCAGGAATTAAACCAAATTTCTGTAAATCTTCAGGTTCAACATACGTGAATATTTCAGGATCATTCTTATCAAACTTTTTTTGCTCAATGGATTGAAATCCCATTGATGAAGTAGAAAGACGACGTGAAATGATTTCAGATAATCCATCAAATGCACCTCCGACAATAAATAAAATATTACGTGTATTAACTTGAATAAACTGTTGCTCAGGGTGTTTTCTTCCCCCTTTTGGAGGAACATTTGCCGTTGTACCTTCAAGCATTTTTAGCAATGCCTGCTGAACACCTTCGCCAGAAACATCTCTAGTAATTGATGGATTGTCACTTTTACGTGCAATTTTATCAATCTCGTCTATATAAATTATTCCTCGCTGAGCTTTTTCGACATCATAATCTGATGACTGAAGCATATTTGATAGAATGCTTTCCACATCTTCTCCAACATATCCAGCCTCGGTTAAAGCTGTAGCATCTGCAATGGTAAATGGAACATCAATAATATTTGCAAGAGTACGAGCTAATAAGGTTTTACCAGAACCTGTTGGCCCAAGCAATAAAATATTACTTTTCTCTATTTCAATCTCATCAAGTGATTTACTTTTCGAGGAATTACTTAATCTTTTGTAATGATTATAAACCGCTACAGCTAAGGTTTTTTTAGCATAATCTTGACCTATTACATAATCATCAAGTTTAGCTTTTATTTCAATCGGTTTAGAAACCGGCTTATAATTTGATGATCTTTTTTTAGATTTTGTATTTTGCTCAGACTGTACAATCGAGTAAGCATCATTAATGCAACGATCACAAATGTAAACATCAGGCCCTGCAATCATACTGTTTACTTCAAAATTGGAGCGACCACAAAACGAGCAGTAAATAGTAGTTTTGTTCTCTTTTGCCATTAGTTCGATTTGGGTTTTCTTTCCAATAAACGATCAACTAAACCGTAGTTAAGTGCTTCATTTGCATCTAACCAATAGTTTCTATCTGAGTCGTGCGCAATCTCTTCGGCAGTGTGCCCACTGTGTTTACCAATAATTTCATTCAGTGTGGTTTTGGTTCTCAAAATTTCACGAGCTTCAATTTCGATGTCAGATGCCTGTCCTTGTGTTCCGCCCATTGGTTGGTGGATCATTACTTTGGAATTAGGTAAAACAGAGCGTTTACCTTTTGTTCCTGCAGTTAACAAAATGGCTCCCATTGAAGCAGCCATACCAATACAGATGGTTGCTACATCACATTTTACATATTGCATGGTATCATAAATGGCTAAGCCAGAACTTACAACTCCTCCAGGTGAGTTAATATAGATATTGATGTCTTTTTCAGGATCTTCTGACTCTAAGAATAATATTTGTGCAATCACATTAGCTGCAACTGCATCATTTATTGGGGTACCGAGAATTATAATTCGATCTTTTAATAATCTTGAGTAAATGTCGTAAGCGCGTTCACCTCGATTTGTAGTCTCAATAACCATTGGAATTAGGTTACTTTGCAAATCGAGATTTCCATTAGAATGGTTATCAAACAAAGGTTGATTCATGTTCATATTCTTTAAAGCTTAATTCTGTTTTTTGAAATGCTTTTCTTCATAAGCATCTTTTGCCAATTCGTTTATTTTAACGAATTCTAAGCTTTTATCATATACTTTTTCTTGTTGAATCTGTTTATGAACTGTTTCTAATTGTTCTGGTTGAGATTCATAGAATGACATTAGCATATCTGCGGGGTAACCGACTTGTGCAGCTTGCTTTTCAAAGTAAGCGAGTAAATCAGCTTGTTCTACTGTTATTTCGGAACCAAACTTTGCTTCTAATTTATCAGATATAAAATACCAACGAGCTTCTTTAATGGCCTTTGGAGTATATTCTTCTCGGAATGGGTCAACGTTGATTTCAGTTGTGATTTTGTATTGTTTTTTCAAATCTTCAACATAGCGCTTAATCAACATTTCGATTAAGGTCTTTGGCACATCGAATACATGCTTTTCAACCAAAACATCAACAAGATGGTTTTTTAACATGGTATCGGCTGTTTGATCAAAATAGTCTTGAACTTTACTTTTTAAGAATGCACGATACTCGTCTAAGTTCTTATATTCACCATTTGTGAATTTTTCGACTAAATCTTCACTAATTTCTGGTTTTACCAAAGTTTGAACTTCTTTAACCACCAACTTATATTGATGTGAGTGATCGCCATGTTTAATTTCTGCATCAACTTCATCGCCAGCTACTTTTCCTAATAAAAAAGGCTTGTAATCGGCGTTTTTTGCGTCGCGTAAATCCATCTCTTGGTCAGGATCAACATCGTTATCAATTAAATTGCCATCATGATCTTTTGCATGGATATCAAGAATCAACCGATTATTTTCTGTTGCAGCTTGTTCAACAGTTGACCATGAGCCTTCTTTTTCGAGAAGAAATTCAATTTCTTTATCAACATCATCTTCTGTTGCATCATGAATTAATTTATCTAATTCAATTTCAGCTAAATCTGAAAGTTCAAAAATTGGTTCTAAACCAATTTGGATAACAGCATTTAACTTGTCATTTTCCCAAATTATTTCTTTAAAAAGGGATTCTCCAATTGGTTTGTACTCCTCTACTATTTTATCATTATAGATATCGAGTACATACGTTCTAACCTCTTCTTGTTCAATCTCTTTTCCAAAACGTTTTCTAACAATATCTAAAGGAGCTTTACCTGGGCGAAAACCAGGTATATTCATCTGAGAACGATATTTTCTAAACGCTTTATCGAATGTATTGGCTAATTCTTCTCTTGTTGCTGTAATAACGATTTCTTTGTCAACTGAGGAAAGATCATTTACTGAAATATTCACGGGAGCCGCTTTTTACTTGTGATGGGGATTTATTTAAACATTAATAGATAAACTGTATTAAATTACAGGAATAGTACTTTCGATTCTTATGTCCTGATTAAATACAAAAAAATCACGTCTCTGATACAATTCTTGCATTGTAGGAAATCGTGATTTATGTTATCCATTAAAAGTTTAATTTTGTATTTGGTACGAGAGGGGGGACTCGAACCCCCACACCGCAAAGTACTAGATCCTAAATCTAGCGCGTCTACCAATTTCGCCACTCTCGCATTCCGAATAACAGAACTAATTCAGAACGATAAAGTTAACTATTTTTTTAGACATCGTCAATTATGCCAAACGAATTTTAAAGAAAAAAATGAATACTATTTTTGTTTACTGCACTTGTGTGAATTTTAATGAAGCTAAATTGATTGCTAAAGAAGTACTTATTAAGAGATTAGCTGCATGCGCCAATCTCTTACCAAAAATGACTTCCCTCTATTGGTGGGAAAATTCAATTGAAGAAGCAGAAGAAGTCGTCCTAATTTTCAAAACAAGAGAAGACTTGCTTGAACAACTAAATAAACTTGTTTTGAGTTTACATTCTTACAAAACGCCATGTTTAATCAGCTTGCCAATTGTTTCTGGAAATCCTGCTTATCTTAATTGGATACATGCAGAAACAAGTACATCAGAAAAAGACTATTAACAAGAACAACCTTCTTCATGTAAAAGCCAATCTTTGAACTCATCGAAGTTTTTACTCATCATCATGGCACGTTTGGGTTTTGTTAAAACATGCTTTTGGTGTTCAGGAATTCTAGGTTGTTTCCCTGTTGCTTTAAAAACAGATTCATCAAATTTTGCTGGGTGAGCACATTCCAAGAAAATTCCTTGAATATCTTCATTTATTGTTTTTTTATACCATTCTAAACCAGAATAAGCTACAGCGCCATGAGGATCTAACATGTATCCATTCTCCTCCCAAACTTTTTTCATAGAAGCAAACGTTGCATCATCATCAAACCAAGTTCCTTTAACCATTTTTTTAAGATCATCTAAGTTATGGCTAAACAAGTCTTGCAAGCGTTCTACATTATTAGGACTTCCAACATCCATAGCATTAGAAATCGTAGCAATTGATTTACCTGGCTCATACTTGCCCGTTTGTAAATAGCGAGGAACCACATTATTTGCATTAGAGGCGGCAACAAAATGATGTATGGGCAAACCCATTTTCCAGGCAACTACCCCTGCTGTTAAATTTCCATAATTTCCACTTGGAACAGAAATTACAATCGGTTTATTATTTTTCATTAATAGCCCAACTGCATAAAAATAGTAAAAACTTTGGGGCAATAAACGTGCGAAGTTTATCGAATTGGCAGAGGTTAGCCTTTGTTCTCTTTTTAAATCAGCATCTGCAAACGCTTCTTTAACTAAACGTTGACAGTCATCAAAAACGCCATCTATTTCAAGTGCACTAATATTGCCGCCCAAAGTCGTAAGTTGTTTTTCTTGAAAAGAACTCACCCCGCCACTAGGATATAAAATGGTTACACGAATGCCAGGTACATTATAAAATCCGGAAGCAACCGCACTACCTGTATCGCCTGATGTGGCAACCAAAACATGCACTTCTTGTTCTTTATCTTCTAATAAATAAGATAAGAGGCGAGCCATAAAACGAGCACCAACGTCTTTAAAAGCCATTGTTGGGCCATGATATAGCTCTAAACTGTACGTATCAGGAGCAATTTCAACTAATGGGGTTTCAAATGAAAGTGCATCCTCACAAATTCTCTTTAAATCTGCTTCTGGAATTTCATCAAGAATAAGTTTACTAACTTCGAATCCTATTTCCGCTAATCTTAAATCAGGAAGTTTTTTAAAAAACTCAGGGCTTAGTTTTTCAATACGTTCAGGAAGATATAAACCACCATCAGAAGTTAAACTTTTTGTTACTGCCAATTTTAATTCTGCCAGATTTGATCGATCACGTGTACTGTAAAACTTCATGCTAATTTTAGAATTTTTTTGATAGTTAATTGAAATGAGGTGGTTCTTATTAGTTTTAATCGATACTAAACGCTTTTACACCATCGATATTTATCTTCGAAACATAGGAAAATGTAGGAATTCCAATAGCTTCGAACGTATTTTTCATTGCTTCTGCCACTTTTTCAGATGTTTCTATTGAATCATTAAGTGTAAAAATGGACGGTCCTGAACCTGAAATGGAACAACCTAAAGCGCCAGCTGCCAATGCGGCTTCTTTAACTTCTTTAAAACCAGGAATTAAAATACTTCTAATAGGTTCAATAATTACATCGTTTAAAGACCTGCCAATTAAGCCAATATCATTTTTCATTAATCCAGCAATAAGACCTGCTGTATTTCCCCATTGTTGAATAGCGTCTTTTAACAATACTTCTTTGCGAAGAATTGCACGAGCATCTTCTGTTCTAACTTCAATTTGTGGGTGAACAATTGCCGCAGATAAACATTCTGGCGTATCTATTTTAACAATATCAAGTGGGTTATAACTTCTTACCAGAATAAAGCCTCCAAGTAAAGCTGGACCAACATTGTCAGCATGTGCAACGCCACTTGCTACACGTTCACCTTCCATACAAAAACGAAGTAAATCTTTACGTTTTAAAGGCTCTCCTAATAATTGATTTGCGCCAAAAACACCCGCAACTGCACTTGCTGCACTTGAACCAATTCCAGAACCTGGTTTAATTTTTGTTTTAAAAATCAAATCGAATCCACGATCGGGTTTAACGTGAGCTAAATACGTTTGCAAAGCTATTCCACAGGTATTATTCTGTGGTTCAAGGGGCATTGTTGGGAAAGTTCCAGTCTCATTGAAAATCCGAACTCCTTTTTCTTTTGTTTTCCTTACAATAATTTCATCGAATGGATTATTTAAGGCAAATCCCATTATATCAAAACCAGCTGCAACATTTGCTACTGTTGCAGGTGATTGTACAAGAACTTGTTCAGACATTTTTTTAAACAGGATTAAGGTGTATTGATAATTCGTACAATATCGGCAAAAACACCCGCTGCTGTTACTTCAGCGCCAGCGCCAGGCCCTTTTACTGTTAATGGATTGTTTTTATATCGAGATGAAGTAAACTTGATCATATTATCACTTCCTTCTAAGGTATAAAATGGATGTGATGGAGGAATTTCTTTTACTTCTGTAGATACTTTCCCATTTTCAATAGTTGCAACATATCTTAAACAGTTACCAGCATCTTTAGCTTTTGAAATCATTTCTGCATAACGACCATCTTCATATTTTTCTAGATTTTGCCAAAACTCATCCATCGTTTCCGAAGCTTGAGTTTCAGTAGACATTAAGTTTTGTATGCTAACATCTGACAATTCGAGTTGATGCCCAATTTCACGACTTAATATTAGAACTTTACGACCAACATCCATCCCGTTTAAATCAAGTCTTGGATCAGGTTCTGTAAAACCTAACTCTTTTGCTTCTCTAACAACTTTTGAAAATGGTTTTTCCTCCGAAATAGAGCTAAATAAATAATTTAATGTACCAGAAAGTATGGCTTCAATTCGAAGAATTTTGTCACCACTGTGAATCATATCTTTCAAGGTGCTAATAATTGGAAGCCCCGCACCTACATTGGTTTCGTACAAGAAATACACATTTTTCTTCAATGCCAATTGTTGAAGTTTTAAATAATGCTTAACTGTTCCAGAATTGGCAATTTTATTCGGTGTTACAACATTTATATTAGCATCCAAAATATCAGCATACGTAGCTGCAACAGTTGCATTTGCGGTATTGTCGACAAACACAGCATTTCGCATATTTTGATCTTTCATTTTTTGAATGAATTCATTCAAATTTGCTCTTGAACCATGCAAATCGAGTTCTTCACGCCAGTTTCCTAAAGATATTCCATCCTCATTAAACCACATTCGTTTCGAATTAGCCAAACCAACCAAGCGAACATCAATATTGGTTTGATTACTCAAATAATCCATTTGTTCATTTATTTGAG
>CAZNTR010000068.1:0-18889 GCA_964575925.1 uncultured Chitinophagales bacterium | reverse complement strand
TTCATGTATAAGGAAGATTCTTTTTTCATGTTTTGCGTTCAATCAAATTAATTTTTCTATAAGACGCTTGAAACGGCAAAATCTTACAAGGTTTTTGAAATTTGTTTGAAAAAAAATCTAAAACATAGCGACAGCGTCCACGCTGGTGCTTAAGAAAAAAAGTAAGCGACCTCGCTTACAACCTTAAAAAAGAACGAATGTCGTATTAAGATGAAATTGATTGCTTTGCACAAATCATCTTATAAAACGGATGTCAGCGAAGACGCTGACTTTCATTTTTGAATCACCTGCGAGGACGCAGGCGCTATCTTTCGCAATTTACCTAAAGTTTGAGATTTTTAGGACTCGAAAACAAGCCCTAACAATCATCAAATAGTATTTATTCCAAATCTTCGATGTCCTTTTTAGAAAGACCGGTTAGTTTAGAAATGAGGGGAATAGGTAAACCTTCTTTTTTAGAAAGTATTGCAACTTCAACCTTACCCTCAATCTTGCCTTCGGCCTTGCCATCTTCATACCCAAAAAATTTAGCCGAATCAATCACATTTCTATTATCGCGATAACGCTTTAGAGTCGTTTCGTATTCGCTAAGCTCGTAGTCTTTTAAATTAATGAGTTTTGCTTTTTCTAAGAGTTCCATGAAAATCCTGTCGTTTAAAGGTTCAGGGATAGTTTGAAGTGATTCCATGTTGCGAAATAAATAAACCCACTTTTCAAAATGAGTGTGTATTTGTTCTACATGTTTCTTGAATTTAGGTAATTCCAAATAGACAAACGTAAGTTTTTCGTAAAAAAGTTCACCACTGTCAACGTTTAGTAATTTTACTTTATGATAAAACTTATCGGATTGAATATCGGTTCTATCCATAATAAAATCAAGTAGCGAAATGATATAGAGTGGTTTGAGTTCATAGTTCCATTCGGAGCCTTTTCTTCCTTGTTTTTGAATCAGAAAAGAACTGTAACAAACGGTTCGGTCTTTAAAGTGAACTTGCTGTGCTCGTTGAATTTCAACAACGAATTGCTCGCCGTGTTCATTAATGCAATACAGATCAAAAACGGCCACTCGATCGTCTTTTGTTATTCCTAACTGTTCGGTATTCATAATCGTAATATCGGTAATCACCTGATGATTTTCTTTAAGCATGGTGTTTAGAAAATCAATAAGAATATTTTTGTTGGATGGTTCACCGAACAACTTTTTAAAAGCAAAGTCGGTGAGAGGGTTCATATAAACGGACATAGTTTTCTCGTTAATTCATGTTTTTTTAAGAGAGACGCTTGAAACCCGAAAATCTTCCTAAGAATTTTAAAAAGTTTAATTCTGCTTTAGCTATAAAATAGCAACATAGCGACAGCGTCCACGCCGGTGCCTAAGAAAAAAGAGTAAGCGTCCTCGCTTACAACCCTAAAAAAGAACGAATGGTAAGTAAAGAAATAATGGTTGCTTTGCAGAATCCATCTTATAAAACGGTTGTCGGCGAAGACGCTGACGTTAGATTTTTAAAGCACCTGCGATGACGCAGGCGCTATGAATCCACCCAGTTGCTATTTACAGCAATTTTAATCCAAATGCTGAAATGATTTGAATTTAAAATTAAAGACACATTTCACAACGCTTTGTTTCAAATAGGTTTAGATAATTAAACAAAAAACTGAAAATCTATTCGATTTCGTTTTCCCAATTTTGATTGGTATCAATACACTTACTGTTTATTATTCTCTTTGAAAACTAGTGAAATGGAATTTACACAATGACGAGTATTTTTGGGTGTAAAGCCTTCACCATTAAAAACGTGACCCAAATGACCATTACATTTTGCACAGACAATTTCCGTTCTGCTTCCATCTTTATCAGGGATGCGTTTTACTGCGCCTTGAATTTCGTCATCAAAACTTGGCCAACCGCAAAACGAATCGAATTTGTCTTTTGAGTTGTAAAGTGGAGCATCACATTGTTTACAATGAAACGTTCCATAGCCTTTAAAATCGGTATATTTACCTGTAAAAGGTCTTTCTGTGCCTTTATTTAAAATCACAAAGGCTTCTTCTGGTGTTAATTTATTCAATTTTAGGGGTGCCTTTTTAGTAGAGGTTGCATCTTGTGCTAAGATGAATTGAGGTAATAAAAGAAATAAAAAAAGATATTTTAGCATAAAGATGATGTTAAGTTCATTTTATTCAATCAACGTTAAAATATTCATTTTAGTTCATTTAATTTTGGAAAAAACAAAAAGACGTACAGTCCTTAATATTTCAAAAAAAAACTAAAATTTTAAAAACTGGAAATTGACTTAATAGGACTTTGTTCTGGTTATAGATTCATAGTTAAAATGATACTTTATTAAACTAAGCTCTTACTGTTCTTCCGAAAACGTACAAGATTTCGAAGTTAAAATCTTGATTTTTAGGGAGATAGAAGAGTGGTCAGTTAAAAAAAATATTTATTATTTGACCACCCTTTTAGTTTCCTTCCGAATAGAAAACATAATTTATAACACGTTAAATCCGGAGGGAAAAAGCAAGAATAAAG
The DNA here is from genome assembly GCA_964575925.1 of uncultured Chitinophagales bacterium. Classification (GTDB taxonomy): domain Bacteria; phylum Bacteroidota; class Rhodothermia; order Balneolales; family M1805; genus M1805. The sequence goes on along the minus strand of CAZNTR010000068.1, from coordinate 16,356 downwards.
ACCGAGTATATAAACAACTATTAACCCGAACTCAAGTTTATAAGACTGTGAGTCTTAATTGTTCGAATTAACTTACAAAGGTAAATTATCGTGCTTTTTACGTGGAACAGAATCTACTTTAGTTTGTATTACTTCAAAAGCTTTAATTAATTTGTCTCTAGTTTCACTTGGTAAGATGATATCATCAATAAAACCACGTTCTGCTGCACGGTAAGGATTTCCAAATTTCTCTTGATAATCGGCTTCGAGAGCTAATTGAGTTCCTTCTTTATCATCAGCTGTTGCAATTTCATTTCTGAAAATAATTTCAACTGCGCCTTTTACGCCCATAACTGCTATTTCAGCGGTTGGCCAAGCTACGTTATAATCCGCACGAATGTGTTTTGAATTCATTACATCATAAGCACCACCATAAGCTTTTCTGGTAATTACAGTCACTTTTGGAACTGTAGCTTCGCAGAATGCATAGAGTAATTTCGCACCATGTTTAATAATACCGCCCCATTCTTGATTTGTTCCAGGAAGGAAACCAGGAACGTCTTCAAAAACAACTAAAGGAATATTAAATGCATCACAGAATCGTACAAAACGCGCTGCTTTAACACTAGCATCAATATCAAGACAACCTGCTAAAGAAATCGGTTGATTAGCAACTATTCCGACACTTCTACCGTCAAGACGCGCAAAACCAACTATGATATTATCAGCATAATGAGGATGAATTTCAAAGAAACTTCCTTCGTCCATAATTCCCTCAATAACTTCATGCATATCATAAGGTTTATTCGCACTTTCTGGAACTAGTGTATCTAAAGCATCTACTTTTGCTTTAATGGGCGGTTTCGTAGGGAATCGTGGAGATTTTTCTTCACAGTTTTGTGGTAAATAAGTCATTAAGGAGCGAATCGCATTCAAACAACTCACATCGTTTTCACAAGCTCTGTGTGCAACACCAGATTTGGTATTGTGTGCTATTGCACCTCCAAGCTCTTCGCTTGTTACTTCTTCATGAGTCACTGTTTTTACCACGTTCGGACCTGTAACAAACATGAAACTCGTGTTTTTTACCATAAAGGTAAAATCAGTAATAGCAGGAGAGTACACTGCACCGCCAGCACATGGTCCCATTATCGCTGATATTTGAGGGATAACTCCTGAAGCCATACTATTTCTCCAGAACACTTCGGCATAGCCACCAAGTGAGGCAACGCCTTCTTGAATTCGAGCACCACCAGAATCATTTAATCCGATTATCGGAACGCCGTTTTTCATGGCTAAATCCATGATTTTTACCATTTTTTCGGCATGAGTTTCAGAAAGTGAACCTCCAAATACCGTAAAATCTTGCGAAAATACATAAACGGGTCTGCCATTAATTTTACCAAAGCCAGTTATGATTCCATCACCTAAATAATGTTGTTTATCTAAGCCAAAATCATGAGATCGATGTTTTACAAAGGCATCAATTTCAACAAAGCTTCCTTTATCAATTAATAAATCAACACGTTCACGTGCAGTAAGTTTGCCTCCAGCATGTTGTTTCAGAATTCGTTTTTCACCACCTCCTAAAAGCGCTTCCTTGCGAATAGCTTCTAGTTTTTGGGTTTTTGAAAGTGACATAGTTCAGTTTATCCTTGCTTTTTATTGGTAAACCACTCTTGTAGGCGACTTATAAAGTCTAAAGCAGCGTCATCGAGTGGACTAATTCTGTTTGCCCTGAAAATTTCTTCTTTAATGTATTTAGAGGCCTGTTCCCAATAGACGTAATTGGCTAAATCTTGAATGGCTTCAACATAATTATTTTGAACACTTCCAAAGATATCAGAAATGTAGATATCCTCATTTTCTGCAAGGAAATCGAATAATTCTGAGGGATCTGTTTCTTTTTTGATTTCTTGTTCTTTGGGTGGATCCAGAGGCATAAATCGTTTCCAAAAAGGAATATCTTCTTCTCTTTTAATCTGTTCAACTAGAGGTTTTTCTTTAAATTTTGCTCCACTTTCAGCTTCTAATCGTTTATAAATTGGAACATCGTCATCATCTAAATCTTCAAAGTTCTTAGCTTTTGGTTGCACTGAATCATCTGATTCATTGGGTTTGCCAGCATTTAATATAGCTGCATAAGGATCATAGCTTATAAGAACTGGCTCGTCTGATTTTTTTGGCTTTTCAACGCTTTTGTTCTTTACAGAAGATGAATATGATTCATTTTGAGGTGTGGACTTTGCTGTTCCGTATGATTCAGCAATTGATTCTGATGGTATCTTAGATGATTTTTCAACTGCGTTTTCATTATCATCATTTGAATCAGCTGGAACATATTCAATTATTTTTTCAAACTCCATGGTATCGTCGTTAAAGACATAGTTTGTAACGGCTTTCATGGGTCGATCACTTTTTTCAATCGCTTGAGAAACTGAAGTTTTTGAGCTTCTATTTTCAACTATTTGTGGAGATAATGATTCTGCTTGTTCAATTGATTCAGTTTCAACCGTAGATTTTTCAATTAATTTAGGTTGATCTTCAAAAGGTTCTGAATTTGATTCAACTATCGTTTCATTTTCTTGTTGAACTTTTTCAGGAAAAATCGATTTAAAAGTTGGCTCTTCGTTAAAAGTTGAAGTTTGTTTATTGGGAACCTCAACTGACTTGGTTCTGTATTCTCTGGTAGGTTCGGGAACATAAGGTTCAATACCATCTAATTCGGGCATTGATAGAACCTCAATAAAACGAGTGCGAGTTATATCGTCACGTTCTTTGTCAAAAAAATCAGCCCATCGTTCTTTACCTTTGTCTGCAAAAAACTGACGTAATAATTCGGTTTCGATTGCTTCCCCTAAAAGCACATAAAATGGATCAATTAATTGAGCCCAGTTTAAAGGGGTATAAGCTGAGGTGATTTTTTCATCAACCAATACTAAAATTTGTTGAGCTCTTTCTTTTGTAATTGAAGGTAACTGTTTGCGATGCATATATTTAATTAAAGCATCTGGTAAATAGTGATAAACAGTAATAAGATTCGTTGCCTGTCTAATTTCCTCAAACTTGAGCTCATTTGATGTTCCAAAAATAACTTCGGTCATGTGTTTTCTAGGCTGAGAAAGCAATTCAAGAATATCAGCAACACAAACTTCAAAAACAGAGTTTGAAAATACACGTGGCAATCTCACTTGCTCATGAATTGCTTTTAAAAAGTTTTCCCAACTAACTTTAACATTAGATGAATCCATATTTGCCCAATCTGTTGCCGGTGGGACTATTGAATCTGCGAGATTCCTTCTGAGTTCCAACTCGATTCTATTGATCATGAATGTTGGAATCTGAAAATCGTGTAAATCAGAAAGTGAATAATACGCTTTCGATTCGGGCAAACGGCTAACTAATCGTCTTGTAACTTCCTCGGTTAAATGTTGCATAGCGGATTATTTCCGGTTAAAATTATATTGACATGGTATTTACTTGTAAAGCAATTCAGAGCTGTGTAAATTTTATTCAATGATTACATTGGAAGTTAAGGATTTAGCGAAACGTTTTGGAAGAAAATTTGTCTTTAAAGGACTAAATTTTTCAGAAAATTCACGAATTATTGGAATTTCAGGCTCAAATGGAAGTGGCAAATCCACAATACTTAAATGTTTAAGTTTTTTGTACAAACCAACGAATGGCTCTGTAGTCTGGTTTGATGAAAATAGTAAAATTGAAGCAACTGATTTTAAACGAATTTTAGGTTATGCCGCGCCTTATTTGAATCTATATGCAGAGTTTTCGGCTATTGAGAATATTCAATTTCAGTTAGAATTGAAGCAAATTTCTTTTTCTAGGAAACAGATTGAGGAAATTGGAGAGCAATTGGGAATCAATTTTTCTTTAGATCAAACTTTCGGCTCACTTTCTTCTGGGCAGCAGCAAAGGGTGAAACTGTTAAGTGCATTTTCAGGAAATTCTAAGTTGATTTTTCTTGATGAGCCGGGTACAAATTTGGATGAAAGTGGTATTGATGCTGTTTTGAGTTTAGTAAAAAAAGCTCATGAACAAGATAGGACAGTTGTATTAGCGAGTAATTCAACAAAAGAGTTGGCTGTTTGTGATGTGGTTCATTCGCTAAATCAAGTGTTAGTTTAACATCCAATTTGAATTCGAAAAGATAATAGTGATTAGCTGAAAAAAGTTAAAAATTAGATTGAGGAAACGCTTCCAATGTGGTAATTTTGAGTACACAAATTTATGTATTGGAGTTTAAATTTTATGGACATTAGATCCTTTTCACGCGAAATGATTCAAGAATGTATAGAAGGCTCAGCTAAAGCCGACAAATTTGAAAACATTCGCATTATTTTTAGCCCTGCCAAAATTCACGAAGGTAATTTTAATCAAGCTTGTGAAATCTACGGGGCCATTTACGGTGACGATTTTGATAATGTGATTATTATTGAAGACAGCGATGAGTTTTTGAAAAAACGTCTACCTATGTCTTCACACGATGCTTATGAAACTCCTTTCGGTTTAGTTCCAGTTAATGATAAAGCACGGAATGAGTTATGCGACGAAGAAGATGATTTCTTTGTTGATGATGAAGGGTTTAATTCTGAAATGAGTTTATTTCATCAATTAATGATGTTGCAGTGTTCATTGAATGAATTTAAGGTTGTAAGTGTTCAGATATCAAAAGATGAACGTCCTGCTATTTTGAGAGAATTAGCCATTGTAGTTTCTGAATTGCACGATTTACGAAATACCTTAATTGTCTTTTGTTGTGATTTAGATTCAAGAAATATGGATGAATTTTTACGTCTTCAAGAGTCAATTTTAAATAATGATCGTTCAAATTTGTTTAATGCAGCTTTTTCAGAAGAAGCAACTATTGAAGGGAGAGCAGCTTTTGTCGCTGGTGTTCTAGTTGCCAAAAATTGGGAATTAGGAATTGAATTTATTCGATCAGGAAGCGAAAGTGACTCATTATTAGCAGGAATAGCATTTAAAGCTCAGGTATAATTTTTTTATTTATAGCGCCAGCGTCCTCGCTGGTGCTTCAAAAAATAGAGTAAGCGTCCACGCTTACAACAAAAAACAAGGTTTTAAACGTGGGTATTCACTAATTAAATAAATGGGTTTGAATATTTTATTCCGAAGATATTGCTTAGAGATTGAATAAGGATGTCAGCGAGGACGCTGACTTTTTATATTAATCACCTGCGAGGACGCAGGCGCTATGGTTGCTATTCTTAAATTAATTCAGAATTAAAAATTTAGAATTTAGAATTCACAATATTACCTATTACTTTTCAGCATGAAAATTGCCATAATTGGAACCGGATCATTAGGAAAAGCACTTGCAACTCATCTTTTTGCATCATTTGAAGTTCAGTGTTTTGGAAGAAGAGAAGAACTTTGGGGAAATCGAAAAACACTCGAACTCGAATCAAATCTCAATCAATTAAGTCAGTTTGATTTAATCTTTCTTGCCGCTCAAGACCAACAAATCGAAATCATTGTTCATCAAATAAACGATTTCGTTTCTGAAAAACAATGGATAGTGCATGGTTCGGGGACTATTTCTAGAGATATTCTCTTAACAATAAAATCAAAAACGGCTGTAGTTCATTTTTTGCAAACGTTTTTTACTGAAACTTGGCGCGGAGAAAATCCATTTTCAGGAATAAGTGGAACCATGATTGGCGATGTAGAAATTCTGGCTTTTTTTAAAGAATTGGCATCAAAACATAAAATGACTTTGTTAGAAGTCACAGAAGATCAAAAAAAACAAATCCATATTGCCGCTGTTTTTGCCTGTAATTTTCAACACGCTATTCTTGATGCGGCAAATCGAGTTGCAGGAATTCAAGACCCGAATGCGGTAGAGTTCCTAAAACCGCTTATTGGTAAAACGATGAAAGTTATTCAGGATCATGGCGTAATCAATTCACTTTCAGGACCGGTGAAACGTGGTGATGTAAAAACGATAGAAATGCACAAGAAAAGGCTAGAGTCACAGCCTGAATTACAAAGTTTATATTCAGAATTAGCAGATTATTTAATTCTTCGATTAAAAGAACTAGGCGAATGGAAAGGGTAGATTACTTTGAACGAGTACGAGAAGTGGTAGAACTAATTCCGTATGGAAAAGTAACCACTTACGGCGCAATTGCTCAATTTCTAGGCTTAAAAAGCGGTGCAAGAATGGTCGGCTGGGCTTGCAACACAGGAACCGCTGACCCAATGAATCCTCTACCTTATCATAGAGTTGTAAACAGAAACGGAGAACTAACAGGTCGATTTCATTTTCCTGGAGATGTGATGAAAGAGCGATTAGAAGACGAGGGTATTACATTCAAAAAAGAGTTTCAGGTCGATTTAGAAAAGCATTTGTGGCTGCCTGAAAATAATTCGATTTAGCATTAAATGAGCCCAACAAAAAATTCGATTTTGTCGGTTTTTACCATTTCAAATAGTTTGAAATTGCCGATTATTTTGCTTGCTGAAAACTACTTTTCAGAATAAACTAAATTGTTTCAATTTAAAAACCCAACCCAAAGCTTATTACAAGATCTCTAAATTCGCGAACAGATATTCGCGAAACAAATCTAGGTGTATATTGAAAATTAAGCCCGAAATTGCTGTATAATCGTGACTTGTAAGGTCTTAATATAGTTTGATTAAACGCATAAATCATTTCGGTACTAATTGAAAACCCACTTCCAAAATGATTACTATTAATTAAGGGGGAAGTTGAAAAAGCAGCACTAATCCAACGTTTATCTACATGAATGGTATATCGGGAATAGCCTAAATAAGCAGAACTTAAAGAAAGACTAAAAGATGGAGTAAAATCTTTTTCCCCATTTTCAAACACTTTACGAACTTCTTCTTCATCTAAGTAGGTGTAACTAATTAAACCCATGTGAGCCGAAATTTTATATAAATCAAAGTTTGTTTCTAGAAAAGAAAAGAACAAACCAATATCAGACATTGCTAAACTAGAGTTTGAGTCGATTAGCCCATTTAGTTGCATTTTAAATCTCTCAAAACCAAAACTGGCACTTACGTGGCTGGGAGTTAAGGTAAATGGATTAAATCCGAACTCTACATTATTGACTTTTTTTAAACTGTAATTAAATAATGAATTGGAATATAATAACTCCGTTCCTCGATCTCTTAAATCATTTTCAACAGCTAAAAAGCGTTCAGAACGAAATTGATGACGTCTTGCTGTCTGCTTAGCTTGTTCTTCTTCTATTTCAACTAAGCGTTTGGTTTTGGCTAATTTTAACTCCTTTTTTGCAATGTCTGATTTGTCTTTTGCTAATTGTCGCTCATAATCGCGCACTAATTCATCTTTAAATTCAGCTTCATAATCATCTTTTTTGTAAACAATTAGTGTAAAATAAGTATCTCCATTTTTGTCGTAGAATCGTTTCTTTATACTAATATTTCTGAGTGTTAATTTTGTTTTTAACTCAGTTCTGTTTTTGTAATAGGAGTTATAACTAAGATTATCCTCGGTTGAGGAGAGTTCAATAATTGAACTAACTTTAGTCTCAACATTTCTAGCAAAATTTAATCTTGCTTTTTCATCGGCTTCTTTTTGGCTTTTACTAGAGAAGCCTAAACCGACATAAGCATTTTTGTATTCTGGATTCGAATAATTTATTGCATTGTCATTTAGAATGATCTCACGAACCCAATCTGGGTATTCTTGTGCTTGAGTAACATCAAAAAAAATACTTACAATAATAAAAAGTAAGCTAGTGATTTGTTTAAGTCTATGTTTTAAATCAATTAAAGGCATGGTTTGCAATTAGAAACTTAAATTAATTCCAACTAAATAGTTTTGAGTTAAATAATCATAGGTTGGAAATATTCTGGCAGAAAATGATTTGGAAACGTTCTTATTTCTCCAATTATAAGTGGGAGAGATGAATAATCCTTCCAAAAAGGAATAGCCCCAAATGGCTCCACTTACAATTAAAGCGGTATTCAATTCTTTAATTTGAGCATTTTCTTCGGAATGTTTCTCGGTTAACGAATTTCGCAAAGCCACTACATCTTTTTCCTCAACTGCTGAATTATACTCAACTTGTGTTTCACTAATGCTTTTTTGTAAATCAGAAATGGTTTGATTTCTATAGATTGCAAATGAAGTTGCGCCTAAAAAACTTCCCAAATACAACCAACCTCGTTCGTGGCCAATGGCAATATGACCAAGTCCAGGAACTAGATTTAAACTTTTAACGGCAATAGGAGAAAGGGAAGATGCACCTAAAATATTTTCATAGGATGAGTCTACTTCTTTTGCTTTTTTCCAGCCTACATCTGGAGAAAATAGCATTAAATCTAGATAACTGATTCCCATTGTACCTAAAAAAGCGAAAGCCGAATAAGTGCTAAAAGCGTAGTTGTCGTCACTGGCCTTTTGGGTTTCATTTACTTTATCTCTAAAATAAACTGCGCTTGTTTCATCGCTTGCTTGATTGTATTGAGTTATATAGGAGTCTAATTCATTCTTGGAATCTAAGTAGTTTGAATAGGAGTAGATTCCAAAAGCGGCAAAACCTATAGCTAAACTACTATAGATATAACCTCTCTTTTTATGAATATACACTTGACCTAATCCTGGAATTAGGTTTAGGGCAAAAGCTCGTTCAAAATCGGGTTTTAAGGGGATAAATAGATCGCTTACTTTATTATCCTCAATTAAAAAATTGAATGTTGTGGAATAAGAACCACTCGTAACTTTTGCAGAATAGGTTCCCGGTTTAAAATTTCTTGAGTAATTATTTCCTTCAAATAATTGATCGGGCAAGGTATAAAAAACGTCTTTTTCTATGTCGGTTTTAAATAAGGCGACACCTTGTGTTCCTTTTACTGCATACGTTTGATTATTGTAATTTACTTCCAATTCTGGATTTAGAAGAGTCATTTCTCCAGGCTCAATGATAATCGTCATTTTTTTTGTAATGATGTCTTTGCCCGAAAATTCTAAAGTGTAATTTCCAACTGAGAATTCTTCTTCTTTTGCAAATGAATAACGCTGTAAAATTCCATTGATGCGTAAATCGACTTCGTTTGACGCTAAGGATTTATTGCCTCTCCGAGCATCTAATAACGTGATTTTATTGAGCCGTAAAAATCCATAAGTGGGAACTAGCGCTACATTTTTTCGAAGGGTTTGTGCCTCTTCTACTTTTAAAATGAATTCTGCCGTTTCATATTTAGGGAATTCCAAACGGATAAAATAGGCTTGAGCTGAATAATTAATAAACGTAAAAGGTGTTTTTTGCTTTATATCCGGGAATCCATCTATGATAATATTGGCTCCTGCGGGTTCTGAAGTAATTAGGAAATTTCCTCTTCCTTCTACAGGTTTGAGTTCTTCGGGTTCTACACGGTAATATAAAACTTCTCTAGCCTGATTTGGACTTACGGCTATACTTACACTTTGGTAGCCTTCTGCACTAATGGTAAGGCTTTGTCTTGCAGGCTGAACCAACCAAATATATCGTCCCTCAGTGGCTAAACTTTTGTCTGCTACAATCCCTAAGGTTGAACGTACCTGTAAATTAGACAAAGAAGAAAGCACAATAATTCCGGCAGATTCTGGATAATCTAGAAATACAGGAATACGCTCAGGCTTTTCTACAGGCGTTATTTTTAAAGGAATTAAAGTCTGTGATTGTGCAGAAAGTACACTTAGACCAAGTAATAGAGAAAATAAACCTATAAATCGTATCATTAATTAAGCTCCTGAACTGTCCATTCTGTGGCACTCGAATTAATACTCCAAATTTTTACCGATCCATCATCACTTGCACTTACAATTTTATTTCCTTTTTTTGCCCACCGAACTTTGTTAATGTTTCCAGCATGACCTTGGTAACTCCCTACAAGGCTTGCATCACTAACTCGAACAATTTTTAAATTTGATTCATCTCCGCCTATGGCTACATATTCATTATCTGGACTGTAACTTACAGAATAGATTTTAGGTGTTTGTCTGTACACTCTTACGGTATCTAATGATCCTGCTTCTCTGAAAATGACTGCATATCGAGAGTTGTTATATGCTGCAATGGCTAGTTGAGAATTATCTGAACTGATATCTAATTCTTGCGCTTCAGAATTTGAAGAATTACTTTTTAAAGTAGTAAAACTTGATGCATCTAATTTATATACAGTAGGAGAATCAATACTATAAACATTTACTCCATCTTCAGAATATTTAGCAAATTCATAACCACTCCCTTTTCGAATATTTTCACCATCAGATATCAAATAAGTTTTTGCTTCACCATAATAATTATCTGTAGTTAAAATACTTAAGGCGTTAGGGCTAAATTCGGTTGAATAAATCGAATAACTTGAACTAGAAAATATAGTTTTATTTAATAGTAATTTACCATCCGAAGTCGAATAAATATAAAATGTACCCCAAACTGCAAATGCAAACATCGATTTATCATTAGAAATTGAAGCTGCTCTTATAATATTACTAACCCCAATTGCCCGAGTTTGTAAGCCTGTATTCATATTCCAAACTCGTAAGGTATCATCATCTCCACCCGAAATAAGCATTTCTCCATCATTACTAATTGCAACCGTTCGTACATTGGATTTATGTTTAGTTAAATTGTGAAGCACGCTAATATCAGGAGTGTTAGTGGGTTTATTCAATTGTACAATTTTGGATTGCTTTAAACTATCTCCATAGATATCAATTTTTACAAAATAATTTACTATACTTAGGTTATTAATATTGTAGGATATAGAATTGGCAGCTAAGACACCACGTTTTGTCCATTTTGTTGTATCAGTGGCAAGAGCCGTATAAATATCTATTGCTTTATGACCAAAGGCATTTGGAACCCAATCAATAGTTACGGAAGTGGGAGAATTTGTAGTAACATTTACATTCGAAACGGGCTTAAATTCAAATAAAATAGGATTGGTAGAATACGAAGTCCCATTTGTACGATTATTGCTTGGTGTGACTGTGTAATTATAAGTGGAGTTATCCGCAAACGGCTGATTATGTAGCGTAATTGTTCGAGCAGATTTGTCAACGGATGAAGTAATTAACTCTGGTAATTCATTATTTATTGATCTATAAATGGAGAAATTTTTAATTAAACTGCCTTCACTAGTCCAATCTAAGCGTATTTTTGTGTCGGAAATAAACGCATAATCGACAGAAAATACTTTTCCAATTGAAAAAGCTTCACTTTTTTCCACCCAAGTACTTGTTGTTGTTCCAGAAACTGCTCGAAATCTCCAAGTGTAAGTAGTGTTATGTAAGAAATACGATTTTTGCAGTTTCCACACTAACGTATCAAGTCCAAAAAAAGAAGAGTTACTCCAAGAATTATTTCCCTCTTTCCACTGAACTTCCATAGAACGATGTAATTTATTCGGCTGATTCCATTCAATAACTCCAAGAGAGTCCGATTCAAAACCAATCTTTATTTCATAAGGTGCTTGGAGTGAAAAGTTAACATTTAACCAAGAAGTGTAATTCGAAATGCGATTCCCAATTTTAGTTGCTACTCGAACAGCAATATTCCTATTCAGGAATGAAATCCCAGTATTTACAATCGCAGCAGTATCGATACGGTTTACATTCATGGCCGTTCTTGACCAATTAACTCCATCAAAAGAAGTTTCAAGCTGCATTGTTTTATGAATAGGATTTTGAACGTTCCAAGAAAGTTTTACTTCAGTTGCAGAATAGGCGATTACATTTTTCAGGACGGGTTTGGCGTCAATTTCTACGGTATTGTTCCCAACCAACGTTGTTTTTGAAGTTCCGGAACCAATAATGGATGATATGCGATAGCGAATACTCAAGTAAGGAGGCTCAGTATCAATCCAACTCGTTGTATTTGCCGGTAATTCGATGCGTGTTAGCCAATTGGTACTATTCACATTTTGATATTCAATTAAATAACCGTCATTAAAGCCACTTTTCCATGTGAGTTTTAAAGTAGTGTCGACAGGAATTAAGTTTAATTCAGATGGCGCAGTTGGAAAGAAATTAATAGCAACAACATTGCTAGGATTTGAACTTCTTGATCCTATACTTGAAAAAACACGAACGGAAATCGATTTATTTAAAACTGACTTATTAAAATTGGCAATGATTAAGGTGTCATAGCGATTTGCTTTAGTCAGCGTTTCCCAATTAATTCCATTCTCGGAATATTCAATCTTAAACTCTTTGTGAATAGCGTTCGAATACTTCCAAGTAATTTTTGAAGAGGATGAAGACCAAGCTAAAACAGAATTGAGATTAGGAGTAGCATCAAACTCAAGACTTGGACCTTCAATAAATGTTTTCTCAGTGCCAGAACCTGCAATTGTAGAAATTCTATAACGGATACTAAGTGTTGGTGGAGTGTTATCAATCCACGTTTTAGTGTTAACAGGTAATTCAATTCGTTTAGTCCATGAAGTATCGTTTATGGTTTGATATTCAATAAGAAAGCCGTTATTAAAACCTGTTTCCCAATTTAGTTTTAGTGTAGTATCAATTGGGGTAACAGTGAAATTTGTAGCGATTGAAGGCGTAAAAACGACTGATTTTTCATTACTTGCTAATGAGATTCTATTGGTACTTGAAGCAATAAGCCTAAAAGAAATCGTCTGATTTACGGTCGAGCTTCCAATAGAAACCACTTTCATTGTATCATTTCTATTGGCTGTTGCTGTTCTTATCCAAGTCGAGCCATTGAGGGAATATTCAATTAAAATGGTTTTATGAATAGGATTGGGCACTGACCAAGTTATTTTAGCTTCAGTAGAAGAATAAGGTGTGGCTGAATTTAGTTCTGGAGTTCCATTAAATTCAATTTCTTCGCCTTCAATTGTTTTTTTGTTTGCTCCAGATCCTGTAATGGCAGAAATTCGATAACGAATGGCCAAACTTGGAGGTTCATTATCTGTCCAAGTTGAAGTATTTACAGGTAATTCAACTCGAGTTTGCCAATTAAACTCACCAATAGCTTGGTATTCAATTAAATAACCATCAGCGAAACCTTTTTTCCAACTAAGAACTAATGCGGTGTCTTTTGCTATTACCGCAAAGTTTGTAGGCAAAGAAGCATCAAATTTCAAGCTCATCATATTGCTTGGGTTTGAAACTCGATTTCCTGTTTTATTCACTAAACGAATGGATATATCTTTTCCAAGATAAGTTTGTGTTGTTGTGAACAATTTAGCTGTATCGGGATTATTGGCTAAACCTTCATCATTCCAAATGGAATTGTCTGTACTAATTTGTAATAAAGTCTGCTTATAAAATGTTGAATAGTTAATCCAATTCACTTTTATGGTATTATCATTGGTAACCACATAAGATATAATCAGAGGTTTAGCATCAATTTCAGCAACTGCTCCTGGTTTACTTAAATACGTTTCACCTTGTTTATTAAAAGCAGATATTCTGTATCTGATAGATAAAACAGGTGGCATAGAATCGATCCAAGTGCTTGTATTTGCTGCGAGTTCAACTCTTTTCTTCCAAATTGTCTCGTCTATGCCTTGCCATTCAAGAAGATAACCTGTTTCATACATTGAGGAATCAGCCCAAGTAAGTTTTAATGTGGAATCAATGGCAATGATGGAGAGGTTTTTGGGAGAATTCGGTGTAAAGGATGCCGGATTTTCAGGATCGTTTGGATTGTCCATTACTGAAATACTATTTTTTTTACAAAAGTGAATAAATAGCACCGATAAAAGTAATAAAAGTATAAACTGCTTTTTCATAAGTTCGTTTTATTCAAAAAATTTCTAAATCACCCAAGGCAAAAGCTTCGTTTTCTGAAATACTGTTTTTGGGTTGCCATGTTCTAACATGGATAATGGGATTGTCTTTTTTTCTAAAGTCGATGAGTAGAAATAGGTAACCTTCATCAGAATAGGTATCTGATCGATACGATTGAGTAAGATTAACCCCATAAATTTGTTCATTTAATGGATGTTCTAAAATGCCAATTTGTTGAAACTCAATATCAATCCAAACATTCTTTTTGAATAATTGCTCAACACGATTCAAATATTCTTTTTTGGTAAATTTTAGAAATTCAACTTGTTTTTGAAGTGAACCATCATCTTTTTTGGTTTTAATTTCTTTCCCAACAATGATTAAAGCCTGATCGGAAAACACTTTTTGTAAGAACTTTTTGTTTTTATTGGTATAAGCGGTTCTATAATCTTCTAAAAAACTTAAAATCGATTGACGAATTTCAAAATCAATAACATTTCTGCCTTTACTTAAACTGTTGTATTTATGTAGTTCAATAGCGATTCTCACATCTACAACAATGGCATTTTGATTAAATACAAGAACTAATTCTTCGGTTTTACTCGACTTTTCGAACTGAATAGGTATTGGTCTAATTTCATGATTGCCATTTATTAGAGTACTCATTTGTACAATATTGCTCGAGTCAATTATAGTAAACACCGAACTTTTCCAGAGTTCACTAATTTGTTTTTGGGCATCTTTTGAAATGAAATCCGAATCGAAATTGGGTTTTTTCTTAGTAGATGCAGCTTTAGATAAAGCCGAAAGTAATAAAGAACTTTTATCTTCAATCTTTTTTGTGAGTTCAGTAGGCTCAATATCTTGTATATGAACAAAAAAACCTGAGTTTTGAGCGAACACAAGATTGCTTAAGCAAATAGAAAATAAAAAGGTAAGTAAGAGTAATTTCATTGTTCAAGTATTTCGATATAAAGAGGCGATAGACCTTTGAAAACTTTAGACGGCTCCGTAATTACTTTTCCGTTTTTAATAGATTGTCTACCATTTTGCTGTTCAAAACTTAAAATGTCTTTAATCTTTCCAGATTTAGGGTCTACAATTATCATCCAAGAATTTTTAGTAGAACGAATTGAAGTTTTATTCCCAAAGAGAATAGCTTGCTTCCGTTTTTCCTGTTCAAGTAAACTCATATCTATAATTTCCATTTTGTCAATTAGAGCTATTAAATCAGGTTTAATTATTAAATTGGTATTTGCTAGTTCGATACGTTCATCTTCAAGTAAAACATAAGCATACGTCCATTTTTCTTGTCCATTGATTTGCAAAGAAAAGGGGTAGGGATAAGTGATATTTTTTTTAAAAATGGTCAGTTTCTTTTCAACTGAACTAGTAGCATCACTAAAAATCCATCTAAAATCTTTTACTTGAATTGGCCCAAATTCAATGCCGATTTTAAAGTAACGCGAAGATTTATCATCAATAGAAAGATGATGAGTGTGTAAATTAGAGAAATCGATACGTTGTGCAATTTTCCGATTGGGTAAATTCATTCGTAAATATTCTTCACTAAAATCTTCTAAAGCCAAATTGTTTACTTTAAACTCAAGGTTAAATACGGCATCAATAATGGGCTTTTCGGGTAGTTTATCCCAATAAATAGAAGTGAATCCATCCACAAACTCATGTTTCCCATAACCGCCCACATCATATCGAATACTAAGAAAATCAACAGCTTTGTCTTTATAATAAGCCATTGTTTTTATGTAAAAAGAAGGTTTTGAATACTCAGGTTTGGAGAGAGTAACCGTAGTTTCTTTCAAAATAGCCTGCAATTTATTGATCATTAATGATTTAGCATCTGAATGAACCCCGTTATCGAGTTCTATTGCAATAGGATTTGGGTGAGTTGAAGCGGTGTAAAAAGTAGTAACTAATTCTGAAAACGAAAGCGTAGTATCATTTTGTAAGAGAGTTTTAACTTTTGCTGCAATCAATTGCTCTTCTTGTTTAATAAACTCATTGTAGGCTTCCTTTTTTACATAAGCTAAAATTTTAATTTCCCTAGGATTCTGAGAAGGAGTTTCATAAAAGGTAACATCACGTAATTTTACCAAACTAGAAAAAAGCTGTTTTCTTTGATAATCTTCTATCAATATTCCTGAATCAAAAGGATTTGAAGTTTCAGTAGTAATTGAAGTACTATGACTGCTAACTGTTACCAAAATTTTCTGAGACAATTCGAGTAGTGCTAATTTTTGAGCTTCTTGTTTTAATTTATGAGAACCTTCTCCCCAATAAAAGTCTGAGTTTAGAGCGTTTGTGTCAACTATATCTTGTGCAAAACAAAATTCAATAGTTATAAATAGTAGAGAACATAGGAAAATAAACGAGTAAAAAATCTGTTTGAAATATTTTGGTATAAAACTCATACTACGACTATCAGAATGAAATAAACTCATAATTTATGAATAAATGATTTATCCAAAAATGAATTAAAAGAACAAATCCTTAAAAACTACAAATCGAATAAATAGCATCTAATATAACTCAACTTTCGGACTTCAAATTATGGGCTAAAGATGTAAGCAAACAGGGTTGCT
>CAZNTR010000067.1:0-18903 GCA_964575925.1 uncultured Chitinophagales bacterium | reverse complement strand
CGCTTACGGATTTCGGCTTCAAAAAGCTTTTCGGCGATGAAGCAAACAAAGAATTTTTCCTTGATTTCCTGAATTCACCGCTTAAAGATGAACAAGGGCTTATTACAGATCTAAATTTTCAGAATACGGAACGCTTAGGCTTAAACCCCGAAGACAGAAATGCGATTTACGATTTGTATTGCACCAATGAAAACGGAGAACACTTTATTGTAGAACTACAACGTGCAAAACAAACCTTTTTCGTTGACCGAACCGTTTATTATTCATCCTTTCTTATTCAAAAACAGGGCAAGCGCAAACAGAATTGGAATTATGAACTCCAAGCAGTTTATACTGTTGCTCTCTTAAATTTTGAAATAGATAAAACTAATGAAAACAAGAACAAGTATTATTACAAGGTTAAACTTCACGATAGTGAAACTCACGAAATTTTTTATCCTAAACTCACGTTTATCTATGTAGAATTACCTAAATTCCAAAATAAAGCGAAAGAGTTGCACACTCCTTTTGAAAAATGGGTTTACCTTTTTAGAAACTTAGAATCGCTAGAACACATTCCTGAAAACCTAAAGGAGCACATTTTCATGAAACTGATTGAAACTGCCAAATTAGAAAACCTACCCAAATCCGATCGCAAAAATTACCAAGAAAGCCTAAAACGCTATCGTGATAATTATAACGTTATAGAAACTGCTAAACTTGAGGGTAAGCTAGAAGGATTGTCTAAAGTTGTTAAAAATGCTCATGATGAAGGATACCCTATTTCCATAATTGTGAAATTAACAGGATTAACAGAAGAGGAAATTCTAGCTAATGTTTAAGTTTTCAATTTATTATTGAATACCATTTCCCTATTCATAGCGCCTGCGTCCTCGCAGGTGCTTCAAAATCTAACGTCAGCGTCCTCGCTGACATCCGTTTTACAAGATAG
Organism: uncultured Chitinophagales bacterium; assembly: GCA_964575925.1. Lineage (GTDB taxonomy): Bacteria > Bacteroidota > Rhodothermia > Balneolales > M1805 > M1805. The sequence continues at coordinate 17,972 of CAZNTR010000067.1, read as the reverse complement.
ATTATGCATAGCAATTTATTATTTCTTTATACACCATTCATTCTTTTTTTTCGGTTGTAAGCGAGGACGCTTACTCTTTTTTCTTAAGCACCAGCTTGGACGCTGTCGCTATGTTTTAGGCTTTATTTTTATTTGTGTCATAATAAGCCCTTTATTTCTGCCATTTTTGCAGAATTTCGTATATTTGAAGGCTGAAATGGATTTAAATCATTTTCCCAATTTCTTCGACTTTATTCACAAAAGTATTTTGCAAAGATTAGATTACTTTTTGAATGACTAATACCCAAATGAATGATAAATCAAATTACAATAAGTGTAATTCGCCTTGAAATAAATCGAATTTCTAAAGCGTTTCACTTCTCTTATTCAAACTAATATCACCTATTTTCAAAAATAAAACTCACGTGAAAAGTAAAACCTATTATATCGAAACCTACGGCTGTCAGATGAATTTCAGTGATTCTGAAATTGTGAATTCTATTATGGTTGACCGAGGATTAACTGCAACTGAAGCACCAGAAAATGCAGATGTTATCTTTGTAAATACCTGCTCCATTCGTGATCATGCAGAACGCAGAGTTTGGGATCGTTTAAAATATTTTCGCTCCTTAAAACGAAATTCAAATCCTGATATGGTTGTCGGTTTATTGGGTTGTATGGCCGAACGGTTAAAAGAATCTGTTCTTGAACGTGAAAAGCTCGTAGATATGGTAATCGGGCCAGACGCTTACCGAACAATTCCCGCATTATTAGATGAAGTTGAAGACGGAAGAAAAGCCGTTAACGTAATTTTATCCTTAGAGGAAACTTACGCCGATATTGCACCAGTCAGAACTACTGGAAATGGCGTTTCTGCTTTTGTCTCTATTATGCGTGGTTGTGATAATATGTGTGCATTTTGTGTGGTTCCATTTACTCGTGGTCGTGAGCGTAGTCGCAATATGGAATCGATTCTTGCAGAGGTTCAAACCCTTAGCGATCAAGGTTATAAAGAAGTAACTCTTCTCGGTCAGAATGTAAACTCCTACAATGATAATGGGAATACTTTTGCTGAATTGATGTTAAAAGTAAGTCTTATTAATCCAGAAATCAGAGTTCGCTTCTCTACTTCTCATCCAAAAGATTTTCTGGATGAATTACTTCGCGTTATTGCCGATCAACCCAATATTTGTAAATACATTCATATTCCGGCACAATCAGGTAGTTCAGAAGTCCTAAAAAGAATGCGTCGCCCATACACTCGCGAAACCTACTTAAGTTTGATTGATAGAATGAAAGAACTCATTCCAGGTCTTGCTTTATCAACAGATATTATTACAGGCTTTTGTAGCGAAACGGATGAAGAGCATGCAGAAACTGTTTCATTAATGGAATTGGTGAAATACGATTTAGCGTATATGTTTGTTTATTCTGAACGTGAACGCACCTTTGCTCACAGAAAAATGGAAGACGATATTCCTCATGAAATCAAAATAAAGCGTTTAAACGAAATTGTTGATGCGCAACACGCTGGAGCAAAAGAAAATAATTTAAAAGAAATCGGGAAACGTCATTTAGTTCTAGTTGAAGGTCCTAGTAAACGTGATAAAAATCAGTTTCAAGGCAGAACTGATACCAATAAAATGGTCATTTTCGATAATATTGATTATGAAAAAGGTGATTATGTTGAAGTCGAAATTACAGGCGCAACTTCGGCAACCTTGCAAGCTAAAGCGATAAAAAAATCGAGTATCACGGAGTTCACTTCCACTTTAGTAACGGCATAAAACATTGGATCCCAAAGTCTTTCAAGAACAATTCGGCCTCATGGGCGACTCTACTGTAATGCGGCAGGTGATCGAAAAAATTCGCCAAATAGCACCAACTGACATCACCGTTCTTTTAAACGGAGAAAGTGGTGTCGGAAAAGATGTAACAGCTCGATCTATTCATGGATTGAGTCTGCGAAAACGCAAGAATTTAATTATCGTAAACTGCGGTGCAATTCCAGAAGGAATTATTGAAAGCGAATTATTTGGCCACGAAAAAGGTTCGTTTACAGGTGCACATGAGATGCGTGAAGGCTATTTTGAAAAAGCCAACGGTGGAACTATTTTTTTAGATGAGATTGGCGACACTCCAAAAAATGTTCAAGTAAAACTGCTTAGAATTCTTGAAAATGGCGAATATTTTCGAGTTGGTTCTTCAGAAGTTCGGAAAACAAACACGCGGATTATTGCTGCTACCAATAAAGATTTATGGACTTTAGTTCAAAAAGGAACTTTTAGAGAAGATTTATATTACCGATTAAATACCGTTCAAATCATATTACCACCTTTAAGAGAACGAAGTGAAGATATTCTTCAAATATTCCAAAAATTCGTTAAGGAATTTCATTCTAAATACGATTCCGTTTTTCAAGGTTTTTCTGATGATGCTAAAGTCTTATTGAGTTCTTATAGATGGCCTGGAAATGTTCGAGAATTAAAAAACGTGGCAGAACAACTTGTTGTACTCGAAAAATCGAATTTCATAACAAGTGAAGTACTTAGAAAGTATCTAAAGGGTCGTCAACATGAAGGAATTGCTGATAATTTACCCGTTCATAGCTCAGTTTATGGTTTTCAAAGTTCTAGTTCGAGAGAAGATGATTTCGCAACTAAAGACAGAGAACTTATCTTTAGAGCATTGATTGATTTAAAGAGCGATGTTGGTGAACTAAAAAAATTAATGGCTCAATTTGTTTATTCAAATATGGGAAAAGCTCCAGCTAAAAATGTACTACCAGCTCAATTTGATTATTCTGGGCATGAGCCTCAAGTCTATACTTCTGATCCATTTAGTCAGGATTCATCTTTAGGTTTAAGTACGTATCCAGCTTCAATAAAACATATTCCTGAAGATTCTTTTGATGAAAATGATCCGTTTGAACAACAAATTTTGGATGACGAAATTCCAAGTATAGAAGAAGCTGAAAAATATTTAATAATAAAAGCTTTAAAGAAATTTGATGGGAATCGTAGAAAAGCTGCCGATGCTTTAGGCATTTCGGAAAGAACGCTATATAGAAAAATAGATCAATATGGCATTCCTGAATAAATCGTCTCGTTTTCTGTTGATTTCTTTCTATTTCCTTGGAATAACACTTCTTCTAAGTGGATGTTTTTCCTATTCTTTTTCTGGGGGGAATATTCCTAATGGTGTCAATTACATCTATATTCCCTATTTCTCCGATAAAACAAACTCTGGTCAAGCTGCCCTTTCAGATCAATTGTATCAATCATTAAACAATCAATTTATTAATCAAAGTAGATTACAATTATCTGCTGATGAAAATAATGCTGATGTTAAGTTAACAGGATCCATTATTACTTATAAAAACATTCCTTTTAGTATTTCAGGTGAAGAAATTACGACAGAAAATAGAGTAGAAATTATTGTTAAAGCTGTTTACAAATACAAGACCGAAAATAAAGCCGTATATGATAAAACATTTAATGGTTTTGCAAATTATAGCACAGTAACCGATCCTGTAAATGGCGAGCAAACAGCCATCGCTGAATCACTGAATCAAATATCGAGAAAGATGTTTGATGATGCTGTTGGGCAATGGTAACCATTAAATAATCATTGCTTCCTAATCAAATTCACGTTTTTGGCTTATTATTTGTATAATTCAAGAATAAACCGATTTCACTGATTTATAATGAATTTCCCTTTTGTTTTACCTAAATCATTGCATAGTTATCTGGAAACGTTTCCAAACGACCCGGAAAAAACTACTGATAGACTTGAACAACAATTAAAAAAACGTGGCTACGATGCAGTCGGATATTTTTTATTGTCATGGTTTTATATTCAACAAGAAAACAAAGTTAAAGCGATTGAAAACGCTTTAATTGCAAAAACGTTTGCACCGGGTTCTCCTTTTTTAGAATACGTTCATTACTTTTTTGTGCATCCTGATCAGTTTGAAGCTACTATTCCGCAAAATGTACATCGTGATAGTAAGAAACGAAATAAATCTATATCAGCTGCAACTTTCTTATTAGATCTTGAATCACTGATTAGCAAACTTTCTCAGGTTGAAGGTCATAAAATTACTGTTCATCAAGACAAAATGGAGGAAATTGATGAATCGGTTGATCTTAGCCAAGTAAGTATCGATTTTGATGATATTGCAACAGAGACATTAGCAAAAATCCATGCGCTCCAAGGCCATAAAATCGAAGCTATTGCTATTTATCGTAGATTGATAATAAAAAACCCCTCAAAACAAACACACTTTGAAGAACAAATTGCACTTCTTGAAGAAAGTTAAGTTATAAAGCTCTAACAAAAGAGTTAGTTTTACTTTCACGTTTTATTGTAGTCAGTGGACCATGCCCTGAATACACAATCGTTTCTTGAGGAAGCATGTAAAGTTTCTCCCTAATTGATTTTTCTAGCGTGTTTAAATCACCTTTATATAAATCAGTTCTGCCTATACTTCCTGCAAATAAGGTATCTCCTGCAATTAACCAATGCTGTTCTGGAAAATAAAAGCTCAAATGACCGGGTGCGTGGCCGGGCGTAAAAAGAATGGTAAATTTGAAATCTTCAAGAACGAAGTCTTCTTGTTCATTTAAACGTATGGTCTCAACAGAAACCAAATCTAATTTGAATCCAAAAAGTGCCGCTTGCTGCTTTGCCTGTTTCAGTAAAATCTCATCTTCTTGATGTAAATATACAGGCACATCAAATCGACTCAAGATTTTTTTTAACCCAAAAATATGATCTAAATGGGCGTGAGTTAAAAATATCCCTTTCAACTCAAGCTTATGGTTTTTAAAATAAGTATCAAATAATTCCCAATCAGAATGGCTATAAAAACCAACATCAAATAAAATTGCAGAAGATGTATTCTCTTGATGAATTAAATAGGTGTTTTGTGAAAAAGGATTTACCTCAAAAGATTTTATAATCATTATTTTACTAGAGACATTTTCCCAGTCAAGCGTTTATTTCCGACTTGAATTTGATAAATATAAATTCCACTTGACCAACCTTCGGCATCAATAGGGTGTTCATGGTAACCTGCCGATAATAAACTAGCTTGCCATTTATAGACTGTTTGGCCTAACATATTAAAGACCAAAATTTTAACATCAGCTTGATCAGGAATACCAAATTTTAATTGAGTTGTTGGATTAAATGGATTTGGGAAATTTGGATAAATTTCAAAATCTTTAGGAAGACTTGAAAAAACATCAGATTCTGTGGCTACATCAATATCAAATAAAACTGTATAATAAATGGAGGCTTCACCAAAGCGATTATCAGGAAGCCATGCTTCTTGTATTTGACCATCTATTATCGCTAGAACCGTATAAAACCAACGAACAGTATCAGATTTGGCTTTCCAAAATAGTTCACTTTCTACTAATGTATTGTAGGTTTCTTCGAAAGTAAGTCGAAAAACATTTCCATCTTCAGGACTACTATATTTTTCAAATGCAGGGTTTTCCATTTCAAATTGAGTGGTATCTTTTAACAAAACAAACTTGTAATCAACAACAGCATTTGGGTTTTCTGAAACTAAGCTTGTCCAATTAAAGGTGAATACATCTGTTGAAACTCCTTCTAAATTAAGTTTTCTATTTATCGTACTTGAAATAGAAAAAGTTGGATCTAAACCTAATCTCATAAACGGAAGAATTCTCGGGCCATCAACCGCCATTTTTGAAAATAAGCTTACACTTCCAATACTATTTCTCGCTCTAATTGACCAATAAATTTGATTGGGATCATTCAAGTTAATAAATCCTCGACCTATTAAATAAGAATTTAACTCTTCATAAGTCAGCGTAAAAGTAGGTGAAGACGATTTTTTTAAAATCGAAAAACCAGAACCGTTTGTGAACGAATTTTCATTTGGCGAAAGCAATAAATCATACTCGATTGTTGCTCCATTATTGTCAGAAGACGGCTCTGATTCAAATTTAATTTGTTGTTTTCTGCTACCTTCAATTAATATTGTTGAGAAAAAGTTTGTCTTAAGATTAAAATCGTTTGGATATTCTGCAAAATACATAGTTTGAGTTGCTACTCGTTCAACATCTAAATCGTCCCGAACTAATTGAGTTAGTCTAATTTGGCCAGCTTCAGACATTCCAAACTTCATTAAAACTGTACTTGATTCATCTATAGGTAGTATTAAAGAATCACTACTAACTGCCTGACCACGAGGGGAATAGGTAATTGAAAGTTTATTATAAACAATAGGTCTAGATCCTTTATTCGTTGTAATTGAAACTTCAATTGAGTCTCCAATCAAGGCTACTTTAGTGTTATTAGTAAAAGATAAGGAGGCAGAAGGTGGGTTAAGTTTACCTGAAAATACGGATAACACACCGGATTTAATTGAATTGAATTTTGTTGGAGCATTTGCTGCTGGAGCACTAACAATAAAGTCATTTATTTTAAAAGGATCTTCTTCAATAGTATTTGTGTTCGGAAGACTCATGACTTCAAAACCAAATTTGGATTCTGAATTCATAATTCCATCAGGAATTGTTAATGAATTTGATCCATTTGAATAAGTAATAAAAGAAGCGCCAGTAAAATTACTTGAGTTTGGTGCGCCAATTAAGAGGTTTTTTGAACCATCAAAATTAAAATCACCGTCAACATCAGCAGAAAAGCCAAACCCTTTCGAGAAGGACGCTGAAGCTTGAATTAAAGAGTGGCTATTTTTTTCATCTGTAGAAATTCCTATGGTTAACGAGTCAGGCCATTCAAATCTTCCGTTAAACAGAGCTAAGTAACCTTTTCCATCACTACTTCCACCGATACCAAAATCATGTAGTTCATCCTTATTACGATCACCAAATGTAAACAGTTTACCTGGCCAAAAACCACCAGTGTCTCGTCCAAAAATTTTGACAGCTGCATCCGTTACATTATACTCTTGCTTTGAGTCAAATGGGCCAAAGTAAACATACATTACTCCTTGCGCAGCTTTTGTGTTCGAGTATTTTGATGCACCAATAATTAAATCTGGCTCCCCGTCACCATTAATATCGCCCGGAGCAGAAACAACCTCTGCAAATAACTCAAAAATTTGTTCTCCATTAAAATAGCTATTCGCACTTTCTGAAGTATAGCTATTTTCAGATTTAATTTGCTCAAAATAATAAGCTCGACCTAAAAAATCGCCATAACCAGTAGCCCCAATAAATAAACCATTTTTATTGACCCCTGATTTTTTAACAACGCTTAAACTCGAACCAAAATTCTCTTCATTTAATCCATTTATTATTACATCAGCTTCAGTGCTTTTCTTAGGTATTCCAGGAGTAAACGGCCCGTAAAAAAGTAGTACTTTACCGTTATTACCATTAAAGGTCTGTTCACTGACAACAATATCAATTTTACCATCACCATTAAAATCGCCCAATTCAAACCGTTCGCCCAATCGTTCACCAGCAACAGAACCGCTTATAATGATATTCGACGAAGTTAAATTAGTATCTGTCTGAACAGGTAAAGAAAGAAGATAAATTCGTCCTGTTGAATTCAATCCTGATTCAGAAGCACCTGGTGCTCCAATAAAAACTTCTGGTAAATTATCACCAGAAACATTTGCTTTTCTAAGAATAGATCCTAATTCTTCATTTTGTTGATTTCCAGAAACGGAGGCAAAACGAAACGCATTTACCTGAAAAGCATAACTTTCATTGACCCCTAAAATGAAAGAGATTAAACAAATAAATCCAAAACGAAGAGCTTTATGCATAAGACTATATATAAAATCAATAAGCTTTTTAAATAGTTATTGTGCTACATAGGTAACCATTTTATTCCTAAACATCAATATAAATATGAAAATTATAACGATTATTTAGAATCAACTTTGAGTCTGTCGGTTAAATAGTAAAGACTTGATATTTAACTATTTTAAATAATACTTTTGCAAAAAAAAAGACAGCCAACAAATTGACTGCCTTATTTAAAAAACTAATTCTACGAAATTATTTTTTTGCGTAACGTTTGTTGAATTTATCAACACGACCATCAGCAGAAATCATTTTTGTAGAGCCGATATAAAACGGGTGATTTGAAGAATCAACATCAGGACGAAATTGACCATCTTGTACATTCATTGTTGAACGAGTAACGAATTCAGTACCATCGTTCATTAGAACTGTAATTTCTTTGTAATTTGGGTGGATGCCTTTTTTCATTGCTATTGAAAAATTAGATTTTTTGATCTCAGATTAGTTGGGAAATATACGAATTTTCGTTAAGGATACCAATGATTCTTATTAAACTAGGGTTAAGCTTTTAACAAAATGAAATTTTATACCCTTTATTTTGCTAAAATCATTTTTACTGAATACATAATTTATACTAAATCATCTTCATCAAAACTGAAATTACCGAGCATACTACCAATCATATCTTTGTAACTAATTGTGCTGTCATCGCTTTGTTTTCCAAGTTTTGAATATTGATGAAGCCCTTCTAACACAAATTCCATTAAAACATATCGATCAGAATCAATTTGCGGAATTGCTTTTTTTGTAGCAGCTAATTTAAGCCCAGGAATACTATCCAATTGTTTTCTATAGGCTTTCTCAGACATCAGATCTTCAAAATCTGCTACATTCCCATGTGAAAACCAATTCGCTATCGTCTCATAATCTGAATTTACTGGAGATTTTTTCTTGTCTGGTTGTGGGTTATCAAAGTAAGTTAAAAACACATTTCGAATAGCTTTACGTATAAGATGTTTTGCGACATTGGCGGAACCTTCCTGCTCGCCTTCATAAACCAATTCAAGTTTGCCCGTTAAAGCAGGAATTATTGAGTATAAATCAATTAATCGAGTTACGGTTTCTGATTCACCATTTATAATTGCCCGTCTTTCTGCAGCTGATATTAATTGCTCCATAGCAGAAATAGACATTCTTGCAGAGATTCCACTTTTTTGATCAATATATTCAGATTTCCGACCTTCAAACGAAATCATTTCAATCAATTCTTTCATAAAAAATGGAACTTCTACTGAAACTGTTCCTCTTTTAACCCAAGCTTCTTGTTGGGTGATTTCTATACCCGTTTGAAGCTGTTTTGGGTAATGGGTGATTATTTGTGAGTCAATTCTATCTTTTAAAGGGGTAATTATATTACCTCTATTGGTATAATCTTCAGGATTTGCCGAAAAGTAAATCCCAACATCGATTGGCATTCTAATCGAAAAACCTCTAATCTGAATATCTCTTTCCTGCATTACATTTAGTAGAGAAACTTGTATTCGTGGTTGCAAATCAGGTAATTCATTTATTACGAAAAGGCATCTATTTGCCCGAGGAATTAAACCAAAATGAATTACTTCCTCATCAGATAGAGATAATTTCTTTGTAGCTGCTTTTATAGGATCAATGTCTCCTATTAAATCAGCTACGGTGGTGTCTGGTGTAGCTAATTTTTCACTATATCTTTTTGAACGATGAACCCAAACAATGGGTGTTTCATCGCCTTTCATTGCAAGTGTATGTTTTCCATATTTTGAAATAGGCTCAAAAGGGTCGTCATTTAATTCAGAACCTTCAATTATTGGCATATACTCGTCTAATAAATTTACTAAAGAGCGAAGTAATCTTGTTTTTGCCTGCCCTCTTAAGCCCAATAATAAAATGTCATGTCTCGCTAAAATCGCTTGCATTAATTGAGGTAACACGGTTTGGTTATACCCAATTATTCCTTCAAAAAAGGTTTCTTTATTTCTAAGTTTTTGAATTAAATTCTCCCGTAGCTCTTGTTTAATTGATCTTGATTTCCAACTAGTGGCTTTTAAATCCGCCAGTGTCTTAATTGAAGGTAAACTCATTTGCTTATTTTTATTTTTTTCCTAGATGAAATAGAATAATTTGTGATTGCCTCGGATAATAAGTAAAGATTTACTTTAAAGCATAGATTAACTTTGTACCTGTTATCTTGAAACATGAAAAATACTTAAAATTAAGACTACCTTGTCTTATAAAAATCTCCTATATTCAGATGATTGTATCCGAAATCAAAAACCCGTTAATTATTTAAAATTAGTTGATTACAGATTTCCATACTGTTCATTTAATTATATTCAACCAATTAATTTTCGACTATGTTACACATAAAAAAACAGGATGCCCTTGATTATCATTCCATTGGCAAGGCTGGTAAAATAGAAGTAATTCCAACAAAACCTTATAGCACACAAAGAGATTTATCTTTAGCCTATTCACCAGGCGTAGCAGACCCTTGTCTCGAAATAGCACAGAACCCAGATGATGTTTACAAATACACTGCAAAGGGAAATTTAGTGGCTGTTATTTCAAATGGAACGGCAGTATTGGGATTGGGAAATATAGGAGCTTTAGCTGGCAAACCAGTAATGGAAGGCAAAGGAATGCTTTTCAAAATCTATTCAGGAATTGATGTATTTGATATTGAAGTTAGTACTCTAGATATTGAAGAGTTCATCTTAACGGTAAAAAATATCGCACCAACTTTTGGTGGAATCAATCTTGAAGATATAAAAGCTCCCGAATGTTTTGAGATAGAAAGACGTCTGAAAGAAGAATTAGATATACCTCTAATGCATGATGATCAACATGGTACGGCTATTATTTCATGTGCTGCATTAATTAATGCTTGTGAACTAGCAGGTAAAAAACTAGCAGATATAAAATTAGTTATAAATGGAGCTGGAGCTTCAGCCATATCTTGTGCAAAATTATATATCTCAGTTGGAGTAACCAAAGAAAACATTTTAATGTTAGATAGTAAAGGGGTTATTACAACGCACAGAACGGGTTTAGATACAGAAAAAAAATACTTTGCAGCCGATACCCAATTAAAAACGCTTGAAGAAGCCATTCGAGGAGCCGATGTTTTTGTTGGCCTTTCAAAAGGAAATATTCTAAGCAAATTTATGGTTAAAAGCATGGCAGACAATCCTATTGTTTTTGCATTAGCCAATCCAACTCCTGAAATTTCTTACGATGATGCCATTGATTCACGATCAGATATTATTATGGCAACGGGTCGCTCAGATCACCCTAATCAAGTCAATAACGTTTTAGGTTTTCCTTACATTTTTAGAGGCGCTTTAGATGTTCGAGCATCCAAAATTAATGAGGAGATGAAATTAGCCGCTACTTATGCATTAGCTGCCTTAGCAAAAGAGCCTGTCCCAGATGAAGTAAATATGGCTTACAGCTCTAAAAACTTAAGTTTTGGTCGAGATTATATTATCCCCAAACCAATTGACCCAAGATTGATTTATACCATTTCCCCAGCAGTAGCTAAAGCGGCTGTTGAATCTGGTGTTGCAAAACGAAATGACATGAATTGGGATGATTACAAAAATGAACTAATGGGTTTATTGGGTCACGACAATAAACTTATTCGTGCTTTAGCTTCAAAAGCAAAAGGAAATCCAAAACGAGTTGTTTTTGCCGAAGCTGATAATTATAAAATTTTGAAAGCCGCTCAAACTTTAAAAGAAGAAAATATTGCAGAACCTATTTTACTTGGCAATCCCAAAACGATACGTGTAATTGCCGATGAATTTAGTTTAGAGTTAAGCGATATTCCGATGATTGATCCAAGAAGTGAAACGGGAATTAAAATGGGGTTAGAATTTGCTACAAGGCTATTTGAAAAAAGACAGCGAAAAGGCGTAACGCTTGGAGATGCTAAACAAACTATGTTAGAAAGAATTCCTTTTGGAGCAATGATGGTTGAGACAGGTTACGCTGATGCAATGCTTTCGGGAATTACGAAGAACTATGCAACCCCAATTAAACCTGCTCTACAAATTATTGGGATGCAAGAAGGTGTTCGAAAAGCAGCGGGCATGTATATTGTAACTACTAAAAAAGGAACCTTTTTCTATGCTGATACTACTGTTAACGTGGATCCGAGTGCAGAAGACTTGGTAGATATTACGCTTATTACAGCACAAGCTATCCGCAAATTTGGAATTACACCGAGAATTGCAATGCTTTCTTATTCTAACTTTGGTTCAAGTGATGGCGAATCTCCTGATAAAGTGAGAAAAGCCGTTGATTATCTGCACAAAAATCATCCTGACCTAATTGTAGATGGCGAAGTTCAAGCTAACTTTGCAGTTAACAAAAACCTATTAAAGGAACAATTTCCTTTTTCTAACCTTATAGATAAAAATGTTAACACCTTGATTTTTCCTAATTTATCATCTGGAAATATTGCCTACAAATTAATGCAAGAATTAGGTGGTGCTGAATTAACAGGACCAATTCTACTTGGTTTGAAAAAACCTGTACATGTGCTTCCACTTGGGTGCTCTGTTAACGAGATCATTAATTTAGCTACAATAGCGGTGGTTGACGCACAATAATTAAACTAAAAAGCCTTGCGAATCTTTGACTCACAAGGCTTTATTTTTCCCTGTAGCGCGGGGCGGACTTGAACCGCCGACCTCAGGGTTATGAATCCTGTGCTCTAACCATCTGAGCTACCGCGCCATTTTATAAACTTTCTTAAAAGAACAATTAGGATACAGAACGCCATCCCGACATATTTTGGGAGTTTAATTCTTCGCTCTATTGCAATTTGTTAATGCAAAAAACGATACCAATAAAAAAGCGTCGCTTGTTTACAAGGACGCCAAATATATATAAAACTAAAAGAAAAGTACAGTTAAATCCATTTTTATTTGGATTCAGCCAATTGTTTTAGCTTAGCTAAAGATTTTTCAACCTTTTTTTGAAAAATAAACTTGAAAAAAGGGTTTATGAACAAATATTCGACTATTTGTCTCCAAAATACAGAACCAAACGTATAAAATACATGAGCCATGATATCAATTTGATATTCAGGTTCATTTTTTGCTTGTTCTCTCAAAATCTGACGAGCTTCATAATCCTCTGATAAAGCAATCATTGTGGAAATACTGTTATCATCAAACATATAGGTAATTCTATTAAAGCGATACGAATCAGCTTCGTCAACAAAACTAAACTGCCGTCTCACTTTAGAGTTCATAAATGCATCATGAACAAATAAATTTTTACAACCAAAAACACCGAACTGTTTATCGATTTGTACTAATTTCAATCCATTTCTAACTGATGCATCAGGTGCAACTGTACTAAATTTTACAGGTGACCATTTCTCAATATTTTCCACAACACTAGCTATTTCCCACACTTTACTGTAGGGTGCCTGTATGCGTATAAAAACTTTAAACTCCGGCATAATCTTATGCTTTAACTCAACATGAACATTTGTTAAGACAAAATGTAACAGTTTTTTTGATAAGACACATCATAGAAAATAATAAGTATTGGTTTTAACCAATCCTTTACTCGAAATAATTGTATTTTTGGGCAAATTTTTTAATTCAAAATTATTACATGGCTAAAAATATAATCTCACGTTCAAAAGATTATTCACAGTGGTATATCGATATTGTAAAAGAAGCAAATCTGGCAGATCATTCTCCAGTGAGAGGTTCAATGGTTATTAAACCAAACGGATATGCTCTATGGGAAAATATGCAAGCTGTTCTAGATAGAATGTTCAAAGAAACAGGGCACCAAAATGCCTATTTCCCACTCTTTATTCCAAAATCTTTTTTATCAAAAGAAGCAAAACATGTTGAAGGCTTTGCTAAAGAATGTGCAGTTGTTACTCACAGCCGACTAATTGCAACTGAAGATGGCGTTGAAGTTGACCCAGACTCAAAATTGGAAGAAGAGTTAATTGTTCGCCCAACCTCTGAAACCATAATTTGGGATACCTATAGAGGCTGGATTCAATCGCATCGCGATTTACCCTTATTAATAAATCAATGGGCCAATGTTGTTCGTTGGGAGATGCGTACACGTTTATTTTTGAGAACCATGGAGTTTTTGTGGCAAGAAGGTCATACTGCTCATGCTACTAGTGAAGAAGCGATAGAAGAAACTGAAAAAATGCTAGAGGTTTATCGCGTATTTGCCGAAGAATACATGGCCGTTCCTGTTATTACGGGTATTAAAACAGAATCAGAGCGTTTTGCTGGTGCTGAAAACACCTATTGTATTGAAGCATTGATGCAAGATGGAAAAGCATTGCAAGCTGGAACTTCTCACTTTTTAGGTCAAAATTTTGCAAAAGCTTTTGATGTAACGTTTCAAGATAAAGATGGAAAATTAAAACATGTTTGGGCTACAAGTTGGGGCGTCTCAACCCGATTAATCGGTGGCTTAATTATGACTCACTCCGATGATGACGGCTTAGTCTTACCTCCAAAATTAGCTCCAAATCAAGTAGTTTGTGTTCCGATTTATAAAACAGACGAAGAGAAAACACTTGTTTATGATTATATCAACACCTTTGTCGCTGCTTTAAGAAAAGCTGGAATTCGAGTTAGAACAGATTTTCGTGATCAATACAAGCCAGGCTGGAAATTTGCTCAACACGAAGTCGAAGGTGTTCCTCTTCGAATTGCAGTTGGGCCCCGTGATGTGGCTAATGCCGTTGTTGAATTAGCAAGAAGAGATACAAAAACTAAAGTATCCATGCCAATAGAAGGCCTTACAGAAGTTATTCAAAACTTGTTAGTAACTATTCAAAACGATTTATTTGAAACTGCTAAAAAACGCAGAAGTGAAATGACTTCAGTTGTTGAAAGTTACGATGAATTTAAAAAAGTGCTAGACAAAAAAGGTGGCTTTATTTATGCTCATTGGGATGGAACTCCTGAGACTGAAGCAAAAATTAAAGAAGAGACCAAAGCGACTATTCGTTGTTTACCTTTAGAAAATCCATATAAGGAACCTGGGGTTTGCATTATTTCTGGGAAACCTTCTAAAGAACGCGTTTTATTTGCGAGAGCGTACTAAAAATGAATTTCAGGCCAGTTTTAACTGTTGAACAAGCCAGAGAATTAGACCTGATAACGTTAGCTACCTATCATTTCTCAAAAGATTCCCTAATGGAATCGGCTGGACTTCGCATTGCAAATAGATTGGAATCTATATCAGAAAACTCCTTTCTTTTTCTTGTAGGATTTGGGAATAATGGAGGAGATGCACTTGTTGCACTTCGTCATATTGCATTATCAAGCAAAGAAATAACACTATTTTTATTCGAATTAAACCCTGAATCTAAGAATTCAAATTACAAACTAAACCGTTCCCGCCTCAATGATCTAATTGATACAGGCCGAATTGAAATTCTACATGAACTACCGAAGTCATTTAGTGGTTGTATTGTTGATGGCCTATTCGGTTCTGGGCTGTCTCGTAATGTAAATAAAGATATTTGCTCGCTCATTTCTTGGGTAAATAATCAAAAAGCTTTTCGAGTTTCAATTGATGTGCCCTCTGGTTTAGACTCAACATCTGGTTTTGCGAAACCACTTGCAATCAAAGCAGACTTAACCCTAGCTATCGGGTTTAAAAAAATCGGCTTCTTTTATAATGAGGGAGTTCTTTTTACAGGTAAGATTGAAATTCTTAGCATTGGTTTTGACCAAAATCTAATTAAACCCATCTATTATGAATTGGATGAGTACAACGATTCGACTTCAACAATCAACAAAAAATTTCGAGCTGAACGTAGTCATAAATATGACGAAGGTTTTGTAAGTATAATCGCTGGTTCAGCTGCATTAAGTGGAGCCGCATATTTGGCTTCAAAAGCAGCCTTAGTAGCTGGTGCGGCAGCAGTTCAATTATTTTATCCTGCTGGTTTATATCCAGTATATGATATTCTTTTACCTGAGGTGTTAAAAAACCCAATTGGGAAAAAATCAGATCGCTATTTTAAACCAGAACACATAGAAGAACTATTTGAAAGATTAACGAACTCAACAAAACATTCCATTGTTCTTGGTCCAGGCTTGGGAATCGAAAAAGAGACCCAACAATTTATCCATTCTTTTTTAAAAAAAAATAGTTTTCCTCTGATAGTAGATGCCGACGCTTTAGCAATTTTCGCTGAAATAAAAGATGATTTTACATTTCCAATTATTTGCACACCACACATTGGTGAACTAAGGAAGATGACTGGAAAAGCAATAAACTCAGATTTTGATCGTGTTGAATATGCTCGTTTTTTTGCTATGGAAAAATCGATTTATATCTTTAGCAAAGGTACAATGGGATGTTTTATTGAACCTGACGGAAAGGTTTATTTTTTACCCTTTTCGAATTCAAAATTTAAAAAAACGGGTTACGGTGATGTATTTTCTGGTTGGCTTGGTAGAAATTGGTTAATTTTCAAAAATCCAAGAGATGCATGTTTCAATTCAGCAATCGAACTTTTTGAAAAAGCAACACCCTACTCAACCGATGATCTAAGTCCTGAACATCTAATAGCCCTATCAACCAAATAATCTTTTTTCTTTTGAAGAACACCGGGTTAAGTTTATTCATTTTATATACAATTATTTTACTAGCTGCAACCCTTGCTCCTGCGGAGTATGTGAGAGAAGCTAATGTATTTAAATTTTCAGACAAATTTATGCACTTAATTTCATTTGGAGTTTGGTCTGGTTGTCTATATTTACTCTTTGTTTTTTTTGGAACAGGAGAATCCTTTAGAAACTCTTCCTTATCTATTCTGTGGGGAACGCTTTTTGGAGCTTTAATTGAAGTCTTGCAAATAACCTTACCGGTTTATAGAAGCTTTGAATACGCAGATATTTTAGCGGATTTTATTGGAGCTTTACTTTTTGTTTTAGCATTGAGTTGGATAATTAAGACAAAAAAATCCACTTTATTTTAAATTAAATGCCGTTTATTTAAAAAATTACTTTGCATTTTTCATAAAAAAAGGTTTTCTTTAGTTACTCCTAAATATTTTGAAACCGTCAATACAGATATATGTTAGAAAGAAAAAAACCAGAAGCGGACTTACGAAAAAGTTACACCGTATATATGCAATTAGGACTAGTAGCCGCACTAGGAATTCTACTTATTTTATTTAAAGTTGATATTCGCAGTGAATCTGACATAGTACTTCAAACCGTTGAACAAGAGACGGTTAAAATGGAAGAAATTGAACAAACACGTCAAGATGTTAAACCACCACCACCACCAAGACCACCAGTTCCTGTTGCAGTCCCCAACGATGAAGTAATAGAAGATGATATTCTAGATTTAGATGCCGAAATAGATTTAGATGCACCTTTAGAATTACCACCGCCACCGCCACCAGCAGAAGAAGAACCTGATATTTTTGTGGTTGTTGAAAAAAGACCTGAGATTAAAGGTGGTATGAAAGCATTGTACAAATATATTGTTTACCCAGAAATTGCTCGTAAAGCAGGTATTGAGGGTCGTGTTATACTAGAGTTCGTAGTTGACGAGCGAGGAAAAGTTTCAAATGTTAAAGTTTTACGTTCTGTAGGTGGAGGATTAGATGAAGCAGCTATTAGTGCAGTAAAAAAAGTTAAATTTACTCCTGGTATGCAAAGAGGAAGACCTGTTAAAGTTAGATATACCTTACCAGTTACTTTCAAATTAAGTAGCTAACTAAAAAATCTTATTTTTTTGAAATTAAAAAAAGTCCTAGATTCGCATTTAGGACTTTTTTATTTGAAAGCAATTGCAGCATGTATCAATACAGATACTTTTGTCTCAATATCCATTTTGAAAACGTATCAATAACTCGAATTAGATTTTCGAAATCTACGATTTCTCTAGCTTTTTGAGTTTCACACCATTCTACTTTCTCAATATCTTCTTCAGCTTCTGGGTTAAATGCTTGAGAAGGAGCTGTTGCTACAAACCAATACGTTGTTTTGCCCCAATCCACATCAAACTGATTGTATTCATGATAAGTTTGAATAAGTTCTTCACCAATTAAGACATCCGAAATTCCTAACTCTTCTTCAAGTTCACGTTTGGCGCAACCTCGAATTTCCTCTCCTTTCTCTCGTTTACCTTTGGGCAAATCCCATTTCCCTTTTCTGAAAATCAAAGCAATTTCTA
>CAZNTR010000066.1:0-19827 GCA_964575925.1 uncultured Chitinophagales bacterium | reverse complement strand
ACTAATGGTTCTGGATTTGATGCTGGACGCCGTTATTATCAATATATCAGACCAGATGTTGATGCAAATGAAAATCTAGTATGGCCATCTACTTATGCATTGCCAACACTTACTTGGGCTGAAAAAGATCTTCCATGGGAAAAAGCATTGGATTATGATAATTTAGCAACAAGTGTTGATGAAAATGCTTCAGTTGTAACAGGTTTCTCCTTGAATCAAAATTATCCAAACCCATTCAATCCAAGTACTACTATTAGTTTTACAATGAGTAGTTCACAAAAAGTTAAACTTGAAGTTTACAATTTACTTGGACAAAAAGTAATGACTTTAGTTAATAACCAATTTATGACTGCTGGTCAACATTCTGTTGCATTTAATGCAGCTAAGCTTGCATCTGGTACATATATGTATCGTTTAGAAGCTGGTTCTGTTTCTGCTACAAAATCAATGACTTTAATTAAATAAGTTTTGAATTGTACAATTATAACCTCCTCATTTGAGGAGGTTATAATTAAAATATAAGATAAATAGCATTTCATTTTTGAAATAATAAATCTTCATTAATTCATTTGAGAAGAAAAGAAAGAAAATTCTTTGGCATCAACTATATACGATATCGCCTCTGCCGCTAATGTTAGTATCGCTACTGTTTCGCGTGTATTTAACAATAGCACAAGTGTTTCACCTAAGACAAAGAAACGTATTTTAGATGTGGCGACCTCTATGGGGTATCATCCTAAAGCATTTGCTCAGGGTTTAGCAAGAAAAAATTCAAAAATGATTATGATCTTGGTTCCTGTAATATCTAATTACTTTTTTATGGAAGTATTAGCGGGAATTCAAGATAAACTTCTAGAATATGATTACGATTTAAATATTTACAATCTGAATTCAAATCAAGCAAATAGAAATTTAAAAGATCAGATTGAATACATAATGAGTAGGGGAATGGCAGATGGGTATTTATTAGTGTCTGTTCATCAAAAAGAAATTCAATGGGAAACCTTAAAGAATTTTGAAAATCCAGTTATACTAATCGATGAATTTCATCAAGAATTTGATTCCGTAAGTGTAGATAGCGTAGAAGGTTCGTATTTAGCTACACAACATTTATTAAACCAAGGTTACGAAAAAATTACATTAATATCGGCAAACCCAAATTCTAAACCAATGCGTGATCGTAAAATTGGCTTTAAACGTGCTTTGGAAGATGCGGGGAAAATGCTAAACGAAGATCAAATTATTGTTTCTGAAGATCTATATCGTGATGGTTTTAGTGAAGAGAATGGGTATAAAGCGATGATAGAATTAATGAAAAAATACCCTGAAACTGAAGCTGTTGTTTGCGCATCTGATATTCAGGCTCTTGGTGCGCTTAAAGCTATGAAAGATATCCATGTTAGGGTTCCAATCATAGGGTTCGATGATATACCAATGTCAAAATTTCTAGGTTTATCTACTATGCGCCAACCCATGTATGAAATGGGGACCTTAGCGTTAGAAAAATTGTTCGATAGAATTCAAAATAAAGACAAACTAATTTCTCATACTGTTTTTTCGCCTGAATTAGTTGTCAGAGAATCTTCGTTTCTTTTACCAGTGAGTATTTAAATTTATTCCTGTTTCTTTTAATCTACAATTAGAACACAATTATTTATGAAAAAGTTTAAGTTTCTTTTATGGCTAAATTTAGGGCTGCTTTGGTTGCCTTATATAAGTGTTGCTCAAGTTATTACCTCTAATCCATCTTTTCCACTAGATACTGATAATATCACCATAACTTTTAATGCTTCTGAGGGAAATAAAGGTTTGGCGAATTTTACTGGTGACGTTTATGCTCATACAGGTGTAATTACCGATTCAAGTAAATCATCTAGTGATTGGAAATATGTTAAAACAAATTGGGGCGTTAATACCGCAGAAACGAAACTGACTCGCACTAGTTCGAACTCATATAAATTAACTATTGGTAATCCAAGACTGTATTATGGAGTACCGCAGTCCGAAAAAATATTAAATTTAGCTTTTGTTTTCAGGAATACAGATGGAAGCAAAGTTGGAAAAGAAGTAGGTGACAAAGATATTTTTCAAGAAATATATGATGCAACAGTAAATGTAACTTTTGCTCAACCTAATGGAACATATAAATTGGTTAATCAAAATGAAGAAGTTGAGTTTTTAGGACTTGGTAATTCACCTGATATGGAATCTTTAAAGCTTGAACTTTGGAGAAATGACGAAAAACTGTTAGAAACCCAAAACGATTCTATAAAATATTCCTATACAACGACAGAATACGGAAAGCAAGTTTTTAAATTAATAGGAACAGATAATTCTATCACTTCAGATACAACAATTTTTAATTTAATAGTAAATGCTCCATCTATAGAAGAAGCGCGTCCATCTGGAATAATTGATGGGATTAATAAACAATCTTCGTCATCGGTCATTTTGTCTCTTTATGCACCCTATAAAGAATACGTTTATGTGGTTGGTGATTTTAATAATTGGGAAGTTGACCCAGCTTATCAAATGAAAAAATATCAAGTAAATAATGATAGTGTTCACTTTTGGCTTGAGATTAATCATTTAGATTCCAAAACAGAGTATGCTTTTCAGTATTTAATTGATGGATCTATCTATACAGCAGATCCTTATTCTGAAAAGATTCTAGATCCATGGAACGATCAGTGGATAAATGAAAAATATTTAGCTTATCCAAATTTAAAACCGTTTCCAACAGGAAAAGCAGAATCACCAGTAACCGTTTTTCAAATTGAAGAAGATGAGTATAACTGGAAAGTTGAAAATTTTGAAAAACCTGATAAAAATGCGTTTGTTTTTTATGAATTACTTGTTCGAGATTTTGCATCTGTTCCAACCTATAGAACTCTTATAGATACATTAGATTATTTAAAACGTCTTGGAGTAAATGCCATTAAATTAATGCCGATTGCTGAATACGATGGCAATGATAGTTGGGGTTATAATCCTGCTTTTCACATGGCTTTAGACAAATATTATGGAACAAAAAATGATTTAAAAGAGCTTATAGATTCTTGTCACGTTAATGGAATCGCAGTTGTTCTTGATGTAGTTTTTAATCATGCAACAGGTCAATCACCTCTTGTAAGAATGTATTCAGATGCAAATGGAGTACCTTCATCAACAAGCATTTATGCATTTCCTTCAGCAAGACATCCCTATAATGTATTTAATGATTTAAATCATGGTTCATCGGCTACCAATTATTGGTTTAAACGGGTATTAAAATTTTGGATAGAAGAATATAAAATTGATGGTTACCGTTTTGATTTATCTAAAGGTCATTACATTGGTAATACCTCTGATGTTGGAGTTTGGAGTTCATATAATCAATGGAGAATTGATCATTGGAAAGACAACTTTAACTATTTGAAAGGCATTGACCCTAAGTTCCTCGTAATTCTTGAACATTTAGGTGATAATTCAGAAGAAACTGTTTTAGCCAATCATGGTCTATTAATGTGGGGTAAAATGACAGAATCATACAATGAAGCCACTATGGGATGGAATGAAAATGGCAAATCAGATTTTAAAAATGCTTATTACAAGTCACGTAACTGGAATCATGCAAATCTGGTTTCATATATGGAATCACATGATGAAGAACGTTTAATGTATAAAAACATTTTATATGGAAATTCAACAAATACATCACATAATGTGAAGTCTTTATCAGTTGCAACTGAGAGAATGAAAACTGCTGGAGCCTTTTTCTTTACCATTCCTGGACCTAAAATGATGTGGATGTTCGGTGAACTTGGTTATGATGTTTCTATAAATCAAAGAGTAGTTGGTGGTACGGTTAGTAATGATAATAGGACAATAAGAAAACCAATTTTATGGGACTACTATAACGATCCTGATAGAAATAGCCTGTATAAAGCTTTCGGTGATCTAATTAAATTGCGTACGAAAAACCCTGTTTTTTATGATGAAACTACAACTGTATCAATGTTTACTTCAGGTTCATTAAAAAGAATGGAACTTCATCACAATACGAATATCGTTAATATTGTTGGTAATTTCGATGTGACTGAAAAAAATATGAATTTTTATTTTCCTGAAACTGGTAAATGGTATGACTATTTTGGAAATGATAGTTTAGATGTAACCAACACTTCTGAAGAATATCTATTGCAGCCCGGTGAATTCAGAATTTATTCGAAAGTGAAATTCGAACAAGTTCCTTCAACTTTGGTAACATCAAATGAAAAGAAATCAGATAGTAACTTACCTAAAACGTTTGAGCTCAATTCGATTTACCCAAATCCATTTAATCCTGCAACAACCATTCAATATAGTATGTCGTTAACAACTAATCTTACTATTGATGTAATTGATATTATGGGAAGAAACATTGCAACCCTTCATAGAGGAGTACAAGTTGCTGGTGTGCATAATCTCAATTGGGATGCAAGTAAAGTCGCAAGTGGAATTTATTTGATTAGAATGCAAGCCGGTTCGCAAGCACTTATTCGAAAAGTTACTTTGATAAAATAAAAAAGATTTTTACCAAACTGCATTAGGTGTAAACCTAAGGCAGTTTGGTTATATTTGACTCATGCGTATAGATAGTCGTTTCTTTAATAGAGTCATTTTTATTGCTACCCTTTTCAGTATTGTTCTTATTGCCATTTTTACATGGAAAGGCAGCAACGATCATAAAACTGATTTCATTACGAAATGGATGGACTCCAGCGAATGGAATAATAGCTACGTTAGGCTTTTGGGTTCTCAAGATTCTACAAAACTTGGAAATATTAACAAGCCTTTAATAATCTATTTTTGGGCAGGTTGGTCAGAATTGTCTATTAATGGTCTAAAGGAAATCGCCAATTTAAAACCCGATTCTTTCACACTAATTGCACCTGTTGTTAAAGACAATGAAGAAGCAGAAGCACGCTTAGACTCCGTTACAACATCAAAGGCAATTCTTAGTTATGGAACCTATTTATATCTTGAAAAACACGTTCCTGCGGTTCCATCTTTAATTTATATTGATGAATCTGGTAAAATCGTGGATATAAAAATTGGTTATTTAGATCCAAGTAGCTTATCTAAGCTTCCTTATTATAGCAAAAAATCGGATTAAGTAGCATGCCCTTAAATCCTTTACTCATTGCGAATAAGAAAATAGTACAAGATAATTATTTGGATTTCAATTATTTATCTAGAGGGCTTCAACATGCTGATGGGTTTTTTACATCGTTTAGCTTAAAAGATTTCACGATTGCAGATTATGATAAACACAAAGAACGGATAAGAGAATCCGCCGAAATTGCAGGTTTTTCTAGCGCATTAAATTTCGATAAATTGATTCAAGAAATGATTGAATCAATCATAAAAACTAAGTTTAATACAAATAGCAAGACGAATACCTTTTGGTGTAAAATGCTTTTTTGGCGTCAGAATGGAACGGCCTATCAACTTCAAGAATGGAATGATTCTCCAGTTCAGACTTTAATCATGGTTAAACCTGATTGTGATACAGAACATTCAGATCCAATTTTATTGACAAGTGTCAAAATTTGTAGAATTCCAGATAAGTCTATGTCGTGCAAAGTTAAATGGCTTAATGGAGCAAATTCAATTCAGGCCCAAATTGAAGCAAAAAGAAAGTACGGGAATTTAGCATTAATGCCTTCAGTAAATGGGTGGATTTCTGATGCCGCAAATTCGTGTGTAGCTTGGGTCTATGAGGGTTCTGTCTGTACTCCTTCAATAGTATGTGATGCATTAGTTGGAACAACAATTCATTCTTTTTATAATTTCTGCGAATTGAATTCAATTCCTCTAAAGTTTGTTGAACAAGACATAGAGACAATTAATCCAAAAGTTGAATGGTTTTTATTTAATGCGCGACAGGGTTGTTTTCCAATTGATTGTTACCAAAATCAAAAAATTACCTATTCGGAATTTAGCACCGATTTAATGAATGAGTTTAATCAATGGCGTTGGAATCAAGCAAAAAAAGTTTATTAACTTGAGTTTGGAATATCAAAGAACTATGAAAACTGGTATAAAAATATCCTCATTTGGTTTCGCAGCTCTAATGGTATCACTTACACTCTCAAAGTGCTAAGCAGCGAATATGTAATTTAGATTAATACTCTGAGACCGTGAAGTGATTTGAAAAAACCATGAAATGCAATCTTTACCCAATTGGAAGTAAAATTCGAGATTTTTTTCATGTTGCCTTCGGTATCACTTTTCAGTTTAATAATGTTTTTATTAGTTTTTTTGTTCATTGCTAAAAGTATGGTCGCAATTCTTTACCGAATTCAATTTATTAGGAATATTTTAAACATTTAACATTCAAGCTTTGAGTATTATTTTTTCAAAAGAAACGACAGATTTATTTATTCAACATATTTCCGAATTGGGAGATGTTGTTTTTCTTGAATCTCAACTCAACCAAGGTTTCTCTTATTTAGCTTGGAATGCTGAATTTGTTTGTCAAGCTGAAGTAAATCAAGAAGATTTTTCTTCAAAATTCGATTTATTTACACATGTTGATCAATCATGGAAGTTCGGTTTTATTTCTTATGATGTAAAGAATCATTTGGAAGAAAAGCTTGAGTCTAAAAACGTAATTTCTGCAAATTTGCCAGATTTATGGTTTATGATTCCAAAAATGCTACTAAAAATTGATGCTCAAACACATAAAGCAGAATTAATTTTGGGTGATAAAAAGTTGTTTTTAAATGAATTAGAAATAGCAAGAAAGAAGAATTTTGAAAAAAACTATTCAATATTAAATTGGCAAACTTTTACAAGTAAAGGAATTTATTTGAATCGAATAGAAGAAATAAAAACGGCCATTAAAGAAGGTTCTTATTATGAATTAAATCTCTCACGACTAATCACTACAGAATTTACTGGTTCTGCCTATGGCTTGTATGCTGCCTTTAGAGAGTTAAATCCTGTTCCTATGGCTGCCTTCATTAAAACAAAAGAATGGACTATTTGTTCGGCCTCACCAGAGATCTTCATCTGTAAAAAAGGGGATGAAATTATTTCTAAACCTATAAAAGGTACTAGGGAAAGATTTCAGAACGTGGTTGATGATGAGAGAGTTAAAAAAGAATTAGCGGAGTCCATTAAAGAAAAGGCAGAAAACTTAATGATTGTCGATTTAGTTAGAAATGATTTTAATCGTATATGCCAACCTGGTTCCGTATCAGTAACCTCTCTGTTTGCTATCAAGTCTTATACAACGGTACATCAAATGGAATCTACTGTAACTGGGAAATTAAGATCTGATGCAAATTATTCAACTATTTTTAAGGCTGCGTTTCCAATGGGATCAATGACGGGTGCCCCAAAAATCGCTTCAATGCTTGCGATAGATTCCTTAGAAAATTATAGAAGAAATGTCTATAGCGGTTCAATTGGTTACATAGATGAACATCAAAATGCAGAATTTAATGTTGTGATTAGAACCGCAATTATTAAAAATGGCAAGTTGTATTACAGTGTAGGTGGGGCAATAACAGCCGATTCGAACCCAGAAGATGAATGGATAGAAACACAGACAAAAGCTGAAATTCTGCGATTAGCAATGATTAAAAATCAATAAGTAAAAAACAATTGTAGTTAATTAACCGCCAACTATTAAAGCACGTATGTTTTTTATGGACAAGGTGTCTATTGTAAGATTATATAAATCGTCTTCACCATTACCGTTAGAAATTGGTTGATCTTGAACTTCAATTTTATTAATAACAATCTTTTTAATTTGTCTCCCTCTCGAGTTAGTTGCTTTTTCTTCAACAGCTGTTTCATAAATTCCAATGCCCATTTCTGCTTTTTCTTTTTTGCCCAATTTTTTCATTTTACCCTTCTTGGTCATGATGAACAAATTCCAATCAATTTTACCCAATAATCGATATTCAATAATAATATCCATACCACTCATACTTATACTAGCTTCAATTTTGTATTCCATTTTACCAGGCTCTACACTGTAACTTGGGTCTTCCATGAGATAATAGCCAATCATAAAATTTTTCTTCATTTGACTTAAGGAATCAACAAAAATAGGATCTGTTACAATACGTAATAACTCTCTTTTTCTACTAAGTTCAGTTTCTTCAGATGAAATCCTTAATATAGAATTGTTAACACCTGTTTTAGTTTGAATCATTTCAGAAAGAAATGTAACTAACTGATTGAGCTCACCTCTTACTTTTATGATTTTTTTAGGATTATAAATATCTCTTTGATCAGGAATGTAATAAGCCAAAGGTTTTCCATTTATTTTCGGAATTGGTTTATCATAACCGGGAAATAAAATGCTACAACCTGACACAACAAAGATGGATAAGAGTAAATAGGTTAAGTAAGGTAACTTCTTATAGGGCATGTTTGAAAGTACAAAATCTTTGGTCAATTGAAATCAATAAAAAAATAAAATTAGGCATTTAATACGAAAAATCTAAATAACCAAGCATTTCTTAGATGCGTTAATTAACAAAAAAAACTCAATGAGAGATTCTGTATTTCGATTATATTACTTGAAATATACATTTAGTTGTTTAGATTCAGTTCTAAAAAATCGAATTCTTAATTTACTCTTAGGTTTAAATTGAATTAGGTCTTCAAGAAGCAAATTCCTAATTTATCTTTAATTTGCTTTAAAAGTACAAATAGTAAATAATCAATATGAAGATTGGCATTCTTGGAGCTGGAATTTCTGGACTTAGTTTAGGTTTTTTCCTAAGAGAATTAGGAGAAGAAGTTTTGTTAATAGAAACTTCAAAAAAAGTTGGTGGAGCAGTTAAAACGGAAACGAAAGATGGATTTACTTTTGAATATGGTCCAAATTCCCTATTGAATACATCAGATAAAATTACTGGTATGATAAAAAAAATTGGTCTTGAATCTGAGTTAATCAAAGCCCAATCAATTGCTAAAAATCGGTACATCATAAAAAATGCAAAATTAGTCGCATTGCCAACTAGTCCAATTAATTTCCTGAGAACAAGTTTGTTTTCTTTAAAAGCAAAATTACGTCTTCTAAAAGAACCATTTATTCCAAAGGGCACCAATGAATTAGAATCTTTAGCAGATTTCGTGAAAAGGCGTTTAGGGGATGAATTCTTAGATTATGCCATAAATCCATTTGTCGCTGGAGTGTATGCAGGTGACCCCAAACAACTTTCAGTTAAATACGCTTTCAAAAAGCTGTATGATTTAGAGCAAAAGTATGGCTCGCTTATAAAGGGTCAAATTAAAGGGGCAAATGAACGAAAAAAAAGTGGCGAAGTCGCAAAAAATTCAGCTGAGATGATTTCCTTTAAAAATGGATTAGGTTCCATGATTACACATTTAGAAGAGTATTTGGAGACTTCTATATTAAAAAATTGTAGCATTGAAGCTATTCATCAATTAAATGATGGATGGAGCGTCTCTTTCCATAACGTTCTGGAAACAGCAGATTTTGATATTTTAATCAATACTGTACCTGCTCATAAGCAATTAGAAATTCCATTTACTTTTTTGACAAAAGACAATCGTAACTATTTTAAAGATATCTACTATCCACCTGTAACTGTTGTTCAATCTGGATATAAAAGAGAAGATATTGCACATAATTTAGATGGTTTTGGCTATTTAACACCTGAAAAAGAGAATCGTAAAATATTAGGTTGTTTATTTAGTTCTCAGATTTTTGAGTATAGATCACCAAAAAACCATGTTTTACTTACCAATTTTATTGGTGGTTCAAGACAACCTGAACAAGCTTTGTTAAATGATTCTGAACTGTTAAAACTCGTATTAGACGAACATAAACAACTACTTGGTGCAAAAAATGAACCCATATTTACTGAAATTATTCGTTGGAAAAAAGCAATACCTCAATACTCAATAGCTTATGCTGAGATAAAAAAAAGAATTGAAGAAATGGAACAGGCCAATCCAGGATTAATTTTTAGTGGAAATTGGGTGAATGGAATTAGTATGAGTGATTGTATAACTCAAGCTTTCGTTTTAGCTGAAAAACTGACTCAAAAGAAACTCAGCACTTAAGAGTAACCTAATTCAATTTGTCATTCTGGGCTTGACCCCGAATCCCTGCCTAATTTGGGCATAAATTCAAGATTATATTATGAAGCTAAATCAGGTTCTTCCTTGTTTATGCTGAGTTTTTATTAACTAGATTGTATTAATCCTTAAACCTAACTCATGTTAATAAGGTGTACATAAAAAAACTGATTTCCCTCAATTTAAAAGGGAAAATCAGGCTTTGTTATAGATTTCGATTTATAAAGTACAATCAACTAATAAAACGATAATTTTTGTTGATAACACAAATAAATACCCTCAAAATTATCATTGAAAATCAGCTATTACCTGATTAAACAAAGGATAAACTAGCACCCTCAAAAAATTATCGGGTAATTACGTACCAGATAACGTAAAACCAAGAAAAAAGGCCATGAATAATAGCCCATAACACTGATTTGTTAATAGACCAAGAAATGGCAATTGCTAACACACTTCCAAAAGTAATTCCAGATTTAACTACTTCTTGATTTCTACTCATACAGGTTCCTTTCATTTTAATTAGGTGATTTTATCAAACTAAGACGTCAGTTTATGTAAAGGTTGTTATAAATATCCTCTAGTTTATTGAGACTTACAAATAGAAGTCTCAATAAACTATTCGGTGATAGTTCACTATTAGAATAGCAAAAAATCTACAAATTTGTCTTCTACTATTTGACTCACAATTAGAATGTAATTTTTCCTTCTTCCATAGGATTCATGTCATACAACGAAGAAACCGTTGATTGAACTGTTTTATACCAATCTGAGCCATGTTTATCGTTTATTTCGTAAAAATCGCCAAAATCGTGTGGTCGAACTCGATAATTCCATTCTTCCTTTTTCTCATTGAAAAC
Organism: uncultured Chitinophagales bacterium; assembly: GCA_964575925.1. GTDB lineage: Bacteria > Bacteroidota > Rhodothermia > Balneolales > M1805 > M1805. Next base: position 8,875 of record CAZNTR010000066.1, on the reverse strand, counting down.
AGGTTGAATGTGTAATAATTCATGATAAATAAGCATATACTTCGTTTTTTCATCCAAGAAATCCCAAGCTTCACCTGAAATTTCAATGAGATAATCATAACCAGAATAATATTTTACTTCTCGTGAACATTTAAGGCATTTTGCAACAACTGTTTTACTAATATTGGGATAAACAAGTAGGTATCCAATTTCAGCAGGTCGTAAGTCTATGTTTTCTTTTTCCAATACTTGTTTTCCAAATGCTTCCATTTCAGGAGATTCTAATAATTCTTTACCTGAAAGAGCAATTCTACCTGTTGGATCTAATGAAGACGGAGCATCTTCTTGTTCGTTAATATCTAAAGGTTCTTTAAAATCTTCCATATAGCTGTGAAATTCGGATTTAAAATGTATAATTGATTGATAAAATGTAATTAAGTCTCTGATTTCTAACTCAAATTGAATTAAAAAAGAAAATCAAGATTTCAAAAATGAATTTTGTTGGTAAACAAAAGCGCAATTTGTTTTCAATTTAATCAGAAACAACTCCATAAAAGATACTGAATTTATTTTCGAATACGTGTTGTGAAAAGAAAAGTCTTTAGAATAGGTAAGTAATAGGTTTCAATTGTTTGCAAGATCTGTACTATTTTGACTAACAAATACTGAGTTCATTTTCTTTTAAGAATGTATCGTTTCATTAAATAACGGTTAAGAGTTTATAATCATTTAAATCAACTTTAAAGGAATCAGAAATACGACTAAATGTATCTATTTGAAAGATGAAATCTATAGTAAAATAAGATAAAGTGTTAATAATTAATAGTTTAATTCTGAGTTATTCACTATTGGCCATTGATATCTGATTGTATGTATAGAAAAATTAAGGGAATCTAATATATACTATACTAAAAAATGTTAGAAAAAAAACTGAATTATTGATTTGTAGCTTACTCTAGCTAATAAATTTTTTATAATTGATGAAACAAATTTTACTTAGTATAAAATATTTAGATTATGACTGGATCAACTCGTGTGACTTGTAATGGCTATAGGATAGAGGCCAAGTATTCTGGAAAGATGACTTCTGAACTGTTAGAAGATACAAATCGCCAAATTCGTTCGTATGTAGAAAAAGGATGTAGAATCATTCTCTATAACACTTTAGACATGGCAAAACCTGAAATGAAACTTTCCATATTAATGAAAAAATTTGACATGGAAATAGGATCAAGATTGAGTGCCTGTGCAACCGTAACATCCGACCCGACAACGGCATTTATGGCAAAAATGGCGTTCATTTTTACGCCAAATCACAAAGTTTTTTATAATCAATTAGACGAAGCGTTAGCTTGGTTACAATCTAATTCCTCAAGAAGAATAGTAGCCTAGTTTAATCAACACATATAGTTTTCGAATTGAAAACTAAATGTGTTTAAACTGATTAAACTTCAATTCCTATATTAAGAACATAAGTTCAAGAATTACATTTATTTAAAAGGTGATAAATCTTGATTTATTCGAATAGCTTGTCTAGACAATTTTATTGCCAAATAAAGTGAAACGATAGCGCCAATAAACAAAAAGGGTACATTTTCTTTCATTAAGAAAAAATCATATAAACCATGGAAAAGTATCGCTGCGCCAATTCCCATAATAGAAACTATCAAAGCATTTCCGTAGAATTTTCCCCAACCTACAAAAAAACCAATTAATACGCCGAAAGTTGCATGAGCAGGCACTGCGGTAAACATTCGTAAAACGCCTACAGAAAAACCGTAGTCAAAAACATATAATATATTTTCAAAGGTTGCAAAACCAAGGGCAATCATTACACTGTAAATAATTCCATCATAAGGTTCATTAAACTCAGGATTTTTATAACACAGTAACCAAAAAAAAGTGAATTTGGAGATTTCTTCGCTAAACGCAACAGAAAAAAACGCATATTTTGCAACGCCAGCAAATGTATTGTCATTTACAAAACCAAAGTCTGAAATAAAAGAGGTTAGATAAATCGCAGGGTAAATGCTTAACCCTCCAATCAGAAATGTTTTTAATAATAGTAATTTTGGTTCCTTTTCGTATTTATCTGCTAAATAGAAATAAATAGATAAAGCTAATCCTGGAGCGATTGCAAGTGCAAAAAGAACGAGTGGATGAGAATAAAATTCTGGCATGAATAAGAATGTTTACTATGAGTCTACAAAATAAGTAAATTTGTGAATGGAATTATCATTGGAAAACTATATTAACGAACAATTTGCAACACTTAAGCTTCATTTCTCTAGTAAGAAAAAGAATTTTAGTAAAGTAGGTATTCTTGATGTACACTTATGTTTGAAAAAGCTAAATGAAGTAGCGTCTCTAATGGAAATGCTTTTACCCGATAAAGTTAAAGCGGAAAAATTGATGGGTTCATTATGTACAATTTATAAAAAAATGGGGCAATTGAGGGATATTCAGGTTATTAAGAGTTCGCTTTTTACGTATGGCGAATCAATGGATTTATATTTTGATCGAATTCATTACCTAGTTGATCAAAAAGAGAAAAGTGTTGAAGTTGAAGTTTTTGATTCAATGAATGACTTTGAGCTTAAAGGCAAAAAGAAGTTTTTAAAGAAAATGATTCAAATTCAAAATACACTGAATAAGACGGAGTTAGTCGATCTTGCTAATGAGAATATACAGCAGTCAATTTCTAGCATTACGCGTAAATTATTGTCGGTAAAAATCTCTGAGGAAATTTATCATGATATTAGAAGGTCAATAAAAACAATTGGCTACATCAATAATTTATTAGCTAAAGGTGTAGGAAAAAATGATTTAATGGTGAAGTCGAAATGGATGAAACCCATTGCTAAAGAGCTTGAAGAATGGCACGACAAAGTCATTTTAAGAGATTTTATTGTCGGCATGCTACTTAATGAATCAGAAGTTGAATTTTTACAAGAATTTGAACGACAAGAGGTTCAGCTTCTCTTTAGTAAAATTGAAGTAGAAACTATTCATCATCTAAAACTTTTTCGTATTCACTTCGATAAATTAATTATTGAACTTGAGGAACGTCTGTAACTTGCCATTTCATAGAATAGCGCCATTTATCGAAATATAGATTTCCGCCTTTCCATTCAACTTCTCCACGTTGTGAGTCAACTGTTTCTGAGCGATAATGTTTTTTTTCAGGGCTAAATTCTTGGGAATAATCATCATTAAACACTAAACGATAACTGTCAATTCCGCCTAAATAAAAATTTTGAACTTCAGGATTATCACTCGAAAGTTTGCCATGAGTAACATCAATTGGCACCCACCCGAATGGCTCAAAATAAGCTAAAAACCAATCGTGCATCGTATCAAAAGAAGTGTCAGAAAACTCCCAACCTGATTGCCATTTTGTTGGAATTCCGTTCATGCGATAAAGTGTCATAAGCAATAAAGAAACCTGTCCACAGTCGGCATGGCCTGCATTAAAAGCATACTCACTAATATTTGGAATAGTTGAATATTCTCTAGCACTAGCCCAGAGAATGGAATCAACATAAGTGAAGAGTTTATCTGCTATATGAAAAGGATTCGTTTCATCACCCACAATTTCTGCTGATTTTTCACGAAGTTCCTCTGTAAAACGAATATGAGGGAAGCGTTCTTCCAAATAAGGTTGTAATGCTTTTTGAGTGTTTAGTGGTTTTACCGTTTTTTCATTTAAATCGACGTATTCTGCATAACTTGTAAATTCGTATTCTACCCAAAATGTCGTTTGTTCGTCTTTTTTTGCGGTTTTTTCGAAAAAAATAGTACGTTGAAGATTTTTATTTGAAGCAATTTTATGTTTCTTCGGTTCGGAATTTATATAGTTGATATCTGTTTGCCTTCCGTCGAGTTCTCTTGGAAATGGAATCCAAACCTTAATTGATTCTCCATCAGGAACGGCGTTTTCAATTACCTGTAAAGAATATCTTATTTTAAATCGTTTAGGAAGAACAAATCGTTTTCCACTTTCTTTCGATTGATTAATTACATCTGTATGATGAGGGTGAGTGCGATAAAGAACCGCATTATCCAAAAAGTATTTCTTAGGTTCGCTTAAGCGCTTTTTAGTATCTTCATTTAGGTAAAAAAGATTAGATGCCGCCGATTTGAAATAGTACGTTTTCCCATCAATCCACATTTTTTCCAAAAGGTTTTCTGCATCATAATCCTCGAATTCTTCTTCAGTTAAGTCTTTGATATAAAATGCGAGTTTGTCAAAAGCCTCGTTTCTATCTAAGTTAAAATCGAGTTCAATTCTGCGCATTCGATCTAATTCGAATTCAAGAGCTTTTTTATGGCTTGAAGAAATCGATTTTCCGGATTCTAGCCAATCTTTAATAAATTCACGAGATTCAATAAAATAGCCCTCATCTATTTGTGATTGTACTAATTCAAGTTCAGATGGAGTAAAATCTGGAGTACAAGATGATAGTGAAAGTAAAAGCATGACGGAAATAGTTAGTAGAAATAAACGAGATAGTAACATACACTACATAAAATCTATGGTTTGAACTCTAAGAATATACTCAACTTTCAGATTTAGACTCTTTGTAAAGTTCATTAATTTTTTTAAAAGGTGAGCGTACTCCGAAAAGTTATTTCTAGCAATATCTTCGTAGAATTCGTAGAATTTAAAAGGGTGGAACCAGAAAGAATCGACTTTTTGGAGTGGACTTATAATTCAACAACTTTATAGGTTTATAACTCTTCAATTTTTGCACGATTTTTTTAATTTCTATAATTAGTTTTGAAAACCGTATTTTTTGCGCATGAAAGTATTAGGAATTGAATCCTCGTGTGATGAAACCTCAGCCTCTGTTTGGAATGGAACAAGTATTTTATCGAATGTAATTGCTTCTCAAGCAATACATGAACAATTTGGTGGAGTTGTACCCGAATTGGCTTCGCGTGCACATCAACAAAAGATTTGGTCAACGGTAGAACAAGCTCTTTTAGAAGCCAAATTATCAGTTCAACACATAGATTATATTGCCGTTACGAATGGGCCTGGCTTAATGGGAGCTTTGTTAGTTGGTCTTAGTTTTGCAAAAGGATTAGCGCTTCAAACGGGAATACCAATTATTGGTGTGAATCACATGGATGCGCATATTTATGCCAACTTTATTGGTGAAAAGAAACCAACATTTCCTTTTTTAGCACTCACCGTTTCAGGTGGACACACCCAAATCGTACTCGTGAAAAATTTCTTTGAACACGAATTATTAGGGCAAACTCGTGATGATGCAGCCGGTGAAGCCTTTGATAAAATTGGAAAAATGTTGGGCTTAACGTATCCGGCAGGACCTCAAATTGATAAATTGGCGAAATTAGGGAATAAAAAAGCATTCAAATTTCCACAAGCCAATCTTGAAGGGTACGAGTTTAGTTATTCAGGATTAAAGACTTCTGTGTTGTATCGTTTAAAACAAGAAGTAGAACCCGAAGCGTTTGTAGCTCAACATCTTAGCGATTTATGTGCGTCAATTAGTGATGCCATTACAGAACCTATGGTAAAAAAAATAAAAAAAGCAGTTCTTGAGTTTGAAGTTAAAACGGTTGTTTTAGCAGGAGGAGTTTCAGCGAATGGAATGTTGCGTTCTAAAATGAAAACCTTAGCAGATAATCATAAATTGAATTTATTTGTACCTGATATAGCCTATTGCACAGATAACGCAGCTATGATTGCAATTACAGGAGCTTTAAAAGCCGAACGAGGGATGATTGATACTCTTGGACTTAAACCATTTGCAAGTTCGACTTAAATTAACTCAAATTTGGACTTCGTTTCTATAAATAATGGCAGTGGTTTTCGCAAAAAAAACGGTCAACCATTGGCCGACATGGGATTTCTTTCCAATGTCTTTGTACGCAACAAGCACTTTTTTTTGAATAATTTGGTTCTCAGGCTCAGATGCTGGGTCGAGGCCCAGCATGACCAAAAAATATGTGTGAACTAAGATCAATTTGATGAGGACAAGCTCTTGTTTTCATTGATTATGAAAAAAATCTTTATCAAAATTAATACACTTTATAAAGGTCAAAGTCCGAATTTGACTTAAATTAATCTTCGTAAATCGCTTTCAATAAGCGCCTTCCATACTGATTCGCATCATATTTTTGAGCAGTATGTAGAGCTTCTTGACTCATTTTTTTCAATAAATCAGGTTTAGTTAAAAACTGTTCTATAGATAGGACAATTGCGTCCGAAGAGCGAATAGGAATGAGAAAACCATCTTTTCCCTGCTCAATAACAGTTCCTGAATTTAGCGTGCAAATTACAGGTAAGCCGTAGGAAAGAGCCTCATAACTCACCGTTGCTGAACCTTCGCATATACTTGGAAGAAGAAGAAGGTCATGTGAGGCATAGAGTTCGGGCATTTTTGCTCGTTCAACTGATCCTAAAAGCTGAACATTTTTTGGAATTTCTTGAAGAGTAATTTCTTTTTCTAAAGTTCCTGCGATACTAAATTCTACTTTAGGTAAACGAGTTGCTGCTTCAATTAAATACCGCAATCCTTTACGAATTCCGCCATTCCCAACAAATAAAAGAGATAATTGTTTACCAAGTGATTTTGGTTCAAGCTTAATAGAATTTGATTTTGAGTAACCATAAGGAACGACTTTAATTTTAGTCGATGAAATGCCCAAATTGATTAAACTTTGTTTCACGAAATCAGAGCCACAAAGAACGATATCTGCTAAATGATTCTCGTCTAATTCTACTTGCTCATAAGCTAAACTTTTTTGTCCTTTTTTGTAATCAATGCCATAAAAACTAAACTCAGATTGCAATAAATCAAATTCGGTTTTCCTTGGAATTAAGGTCTGTTCGAGTAGTTTAGTTTTACTTTTCGATTCTGAATGAGAGAAAATATCTTTAGCAACTGTATTAAAAGCATAGATATAAGAAGAGTTTAAACTGCCAGTCTGCATTATTTTTTGTTGAAATAAACGACTGAATTCAAGAAAAACACCAGTTTCTAATTCTCGGTTATGTCTGTTTTTTCGTAAGGCTTCAGAGTAAGATAATCCCAAAGAAAAAAAAGAAGTAACTAAATCGGAAGGAATTTCAGGGTGATATCGATTTAACATTTTTTTTACAGATGAAAGAGGAATTTTCTGCATAAATGAAGAAATTCGAGTATTCGGCATCCAAATATCAGTGAATAATTGCCCTAAAAGGTGTTTTTCATGGAAAAAAACAGGAACTGCATAATGCATACGTGCTCCAAGTTGAATTACATCAATAGCTCGACTTTCGTTCATCCTAAAACTTCTTCCATTACAGAGTGCCATTCTTTTGTGAGTTGCTTTTTGGATAAAAACTTTTCGAAATAGATTCGAGCATTTGAGCCTAAGATATGATTTTGCTCAGTTTGCTCTTTTAGTTGAGAAATTGTTTGAAAAACAGATTCCGTTTCGTTTTCAATAAATGAATAACCACACTGTGCCTGACGAATCAATTTGGCTGAATCGGCGTTTTTATCTCCAATAAAAATAACGGGTTTGGCACTTGCCATATATCCAATTAATTTACTGGGATAAGCAATTCCTTCAAAACTAGAACTCAAAGTTAGCCAATTTATATCTCCGCAAGCCATTGAATCTGAAAGTTCTTCTCTATCAACATAGGGTTTGAAGAGCACATTTTTTAGTCCTAAGTCATTAACTTTTTGTTTTAAAACAGGCATTTGTGGGCCGCCGCCAGTAAATAAAAATCCAATCGTTGAATCTTGACTCGCTCGAATAATCACTTTTAAAAGACAATCTGGATTATGGGCAAGTCCAAGATTTCCGGAATAGTGAATAATGAACCTATTTTTTAACCAATTAGGTAAATTTTCTCTAATAAGAGAACTGGATTGCGCTTTAATTTCGTTAGCGTCGCTCCAAATAGAAATTTGTCTCAGCTTATTTTTATCTTGTTGATATTTTTCTAATAAAAGTGACATATTGTGAGAAAGCGGAATTATTCTATCAGCAGAGAATAGAATTTTTTCATGAAGTTTAAATATGATAGCGTAAATTACTGATTTTACTGAAAAAAGATTTGCTGCAACTTCTGCTTCGGGATGTAAATCCATGCACCAATACACAAAACGCGAATTTCTTATCAATTTGTGAATAAACCCAATCGTTCCTAATAATGGAGGAGTAGTTAGCGTGATTAAACAATCTGGTTTTAGTTTAAACGATTTGAATAAAGCTAGAATAAAAAAAGAAGCGTAATCTTTGAGTCGTCCTTTATGTGAATGTCGTCCAAAATTGGTCTGATTCACACGATGAATTTCAACTTTGTTTTTTCTTTCAAACTCTGGTAAAATCGAACCCGAAAAATCGTACAAATAACGAGAACAAATCACAGAAACTCTGTAGCCTTTTTGTGCAAAGGATTCGGCTAGATCAGTTAAAGCCAAAGCAGTTGCGGCGTTATCAGGCCAATAATGTTGATTAATAAAAACTAAATGTTGCTGTGGTAAATTCAAATTTTAATGTTAAATGGTATTATTGAAAGCCTGAATTTCTAGAATTCATTAAATACGAAATATTAGAGGTAATAGCAGCAGACAAAAAATAAGATAAGTATCATTTGGCTTCGCTTGCTTTTGGTATCTCTGACACTTACACCGTACCGCAAAGTGAAAAATGATAGTTATTAAGGCAATGTGATGAGAAGTCAGGAAGCTGTATTTAGTTTAGGTCTAGATTTCACTTTTTGAGTTTAGACTCAGTAAGAATTTTTGTGGATTGAAATAAATGTTTAAATTCTTCCAAAAAAATAATCTAAACCTTAATTTCGGTTAATCGTTTAAAATTGAATCATTAATTATTAAGTCAATAATAAACTGAAAACAAAAAAGCA
>CAZNTR010000065.1:0-19943 GCA_964575925.1 uncultured Chitinophagales bacterium | reverse complement strand
ACAACAACAAAACCTCTTTTTGTTTTTACAGACACACTTTTTGGATAACTATCTAGATATCGGATTCAGTAAAGACAGTACTGTATTTTTACATACAGAACATTTTATTTTAGTTGATAAATCGAAACGAATACGTGGAATCTACAATGGAACACTGCGCTTAGAAATGATGAACTTAATTGAAGACATAAAATCGCTGAAAGAAAACGAATAACTAAAATTGTTCAATTTTAATTTGAAATTTGAACCTTTTTCAGAACATAACTGATAATATATTATGTTAATCGTAGATATCTGTAAATAATTGATTCTTTCAAATTGTGTTTAGTTTAAAAAGTATAATTCATTAAAATAATCGGTCTTTCCACACGAAATAAAAAAACTAAACCAATAAATTCGAAATTTTGAAGGGTCCTAAAAATTAAATAAAACCATTTTTGAAAAATTAATCTTTCTCAATATAGGTACTTAAATAAAGCTCATTCAAATAAGGTTCAAAAACTTTATCAAGCCAAACAGCTAATTCCCAACGTTTAACGGTTTCATTTTGCCCAAAAGTCTCTTGTTCCAACCACATTGAATTTAAATCTTCTGAATTGAAATAGGACAATGCTTTAAACAATTCGGAGTTTCTTTTAACATCAGAATAATCTAAATCTACTGGATTTGCAGAAGGTTTATCTAAAGCATTCCATAAATTTAAAACCAAATCTGCACGAGTTAAAGAGTTTGAATCTTCAATATAAACAGTATGACCTAATAGAGTTAATGCATCGCTCAGCTCTTTTTTTATTGCAATTTGGTCTGGATAAAACCGTGTTACACCTTCCTTTACTTCTTCATTAAATTCGCCCCTCATAAGCCCACTCGTTGCAATTCGTTGAACTTCTTGGAAATATTCATCTGCTGGATTCGTATCAAAATAGGGTATTAACCAACATCCATAATCCAATAAAACCTGTTGAACTAATCGAATATTTACATTTTTTGGATAGACTCTTTCTTGTAAAGCAATAACTGCAAGCGCTCCAGCTGCTTGGCCTATTTCAAATACTACGGGATGGTAACGACTAGTCCCATTAACGAAACTAGTCACTGAAATGCTTTTTTCCGCAATAATTAAGTTAATTGTATTTTTTGCCATTAATGAAGTTAAAGGAATGGAATACGATGGGATTTTTGGTAACTCTAATTCTTTTGGAATAGGATTTTTTTGTCTGTGATGATGTAAAGTATAATCGCCGACGGCAATGGCAGCTTTGAATAATGGTTTTTCTTTATTTGCATAAGGATTTATAATGTCATTCAAATTTAAAATCAATTCGCCTTTTAATCTTCTACTTTCTCTTAAGTAAGGTATGAGTGCTAAACCATCATCAGTTCCAAATTCATATTCGATAGCTAAATGTTTCATTCCTGCTACATTTTGCATGAAATAAATAAACGATAAGGTATGATTTTTAGCTTTTTCAAGTTCTATTAATCGTTCATCACGGCTCATTTCTAGAATATTGATAAAATAGTCATTCCCATTTTTAGGCCAATTAATCATGTATTTATTATTTGGTAGCTTTCCATATTCCAACACTTTTTTACAATCTAATACGTTTTTTTTTGAATTATCATCACAAGTTTGAATACATAAACACTTGAAATCATTTGGATTGTAATTATTAGGCTTATCAATAAGATTATCTTTTCCATTACCTAAATCGTTTAGTATTGCTACATAAGTAAGATCTTGAATAAATGGATATGATTCTTTTATTGCCCATTCTTCACCCGTTTCCAAAGCACTTTCTAAGCCTATCGAATAATCTTCGCCTGCTAAAGCCAATAAATCACCATATTCTGTAGCTTCAATAAACAGTTTTGCATTTACTTCAAGCAATTCATCTTCTTTGTTAATAAAAACGACTTGTTGCAAACTATTGGCTGTTTTTATGACATCTTTAATCCAATAACCGTAAAAAACAATGATATTACTTTCATCAGCAATTAATTGTTGAATAATATCTTTCCCAACTTTTGGTTCAAATTGAATAGGTGAAGCCCAACCTGTTGAAAGAGCTTCTTTAGAACCATAATGATGAATAAGTTTATCTAAAAATTCGCCCCAAATTCCAGATGGTAAATTAGAATTTCCCTGAATAGCAGTTACCCCAGCAGAAGTAAACATACCTCCAAGCCACGGACTTTCCTCAACAATAATAACACTCTCACCCATTCTAGCAGCTTGTAATGCTGCACTCACACCACTTACACCACCACCGATTACTAAAATATCAGTTTGTACTGACTGTTTTTTTTGAATACTAGTACACGAAAAAAAAAAATAATGTACATAAAATACAGTTTTTCATAATTTATCTCCTTTGCTTAAAGAGCCATTCATATACACTTTTGTTTTTATAAGTCCGAGTCCAGCAGTTATGGCTAGCATCAGGATATTCTGTATAAAGAACATTTGAGCCATTTTTTTTAAGTTCATTTACAGCATTTCTTGATCTAATAGGTAGTACAATGTTGTCAAGAGAACCATGAAAAACCCATAAAGGCACATTTGCAATTTTTTTTAGTGTTGATTCATCGGCACCTCCACAAATCGGTATGGCGGCGGCAAATAAATCTGGTTTACGAACAACATAGTCCCAAGTCCCAAAGCCTCCCATTGATAACCCTGTAATATAAATTCTATTTAAATCAATTGGTAAATCCTGAATTAAAGAATCTACTAAATTCATTACAATCTGCAATGGTCTAGAAATTTCTTTTGGTTGAGTATGCGATGAATCTCCCCAATTCACTTCAACCCATTGATATCCTATTGGGCATTGTGGAACTAACAATATTGGATCTTCACCTAATAGTTTTGAATTTTCAATGATATCAGAAACTCCCATGAACAATTGTTTTTCATTATCTGAACCTCTTTCTCCAGCTCCGTGCAAAAATATGATTAATGGTCTTTTTTCTAAAGATCCAGAATTCAAAAGCTGATAGTTAAGATTTAGGGTTTCCGTAATCATTGTATCTGATGAAAATAATGCTTTAAACTCGTTTTTCATTTGACCTTTAGTATTTAAACATCCAAAAAAGAAATTAATAGTGACAAGTAGAAACAAGAATTTAAGACAGCGTTTATGGTACATATCGTCTTTGATTTGAATCAGTTTAATGAATAATACACATTAGTTAAAATACTACAAAGTATGGAATGAATTGAAGTTTGAGTTTAAAAAAGTTGCTGAGTTTTGATGCAAATAATAATGAACGATATTTGGGATTATGATTTCTATTGATTTTTTGTGTTTGGGGGGGGGGTAACTAAGATTATCTTGCTTTCAGTCCATGTGTTTTGAAAAGTTGCGAGATAAAAAGGGAAATGAGGCTGTTTTGGTCAATTTAACTTTAATATTTTAGTTCGAGTGAGAGTTTAAGATTAAGTCTTTAGCCATTTTGAGGAGATTCAAAAAAAAATTCTCCAAATTTGTTTAATTTCTAAATTGAAGTTCAAGAAAATATTGTATTTGAAATCATTTTCTTTTGCATGATGTATTACTTTTCTATTCAAATTAGTATAAAAATGGTTACTAATTTACATTTTATTCTGTTTTATGGGCTGAATATTTTTTCAAATCTTATCCAAGAATCAAATTAACAAGCTTAATATTAACTTTGAAAAATAAATCATATTAACGAATTCAAACCGCTAGTAAGAATTGCTTCATAGATGCATGAATTAATTTTTTAACCATTTTTTATAACCCGATTTTACTATAATTCCACAACCAAGGTTAGTCTATTTAAAAAATGAAAACTATTTAAGTTTAGAATCTATAGAAATAGTAGCTCAAAAAAAAGACTGAAAGCAATACATTACGGACAGTCTTTTTTAATTGAAAATCGGATTAAAATTGCCAGCGAACAAATCCTTCAACGGCTTCATACTCAGCAAGACCTAATCTATCATAATGTTCAGCAGTTCCTCTTGTTCGTTCTTCTGCACGCATCCAAAATTCACGTTCATCAGTTCCAGGAAACAATGGTCTGTCTTTTTGGGATTGATGTTTGAAAATTGCACGTTTTTTACGTAATAATTCATCTGGGCTTAAAGGTACAGCCATTTCAATATCTGAAACGTCCCATTCTTGCCATGCTCCACGGTAGAACCAAACGTAACAATCCTTCATAAATTCCTCATCTTTGAGCCGCTTAACAGCTTCCATAACGGCACGCAAACAAACTCTATGCGTTCCATGAGGATCAGATAAATCGCCAGCAGCATAAATTTGATGTGGTTTAATCTTGCGAATTAAATCCATTGTTATTTTAATGTCTTCTTCGCTTAAAGGCATTTTGCGTACTTTACCCGTTTCGTAGAAAGGCATATTTAAGAAATGACCATGAGAATCTGAAATACCAGAAGCACGAATACCAGCTTTTGCTTCTCCTTTTCTAATCAAACCTTTAATTCGTTTAACAGATTCAGAATCAACTTGTCCTGGAGTTTTATTTTGCAAGAAATCACGCACATTTTCATACATGTGTCGAACTTCATCACTTCCTAATTTGAAACTATCGTGAAAATCAGCGACAAAATCGGCAAATCTTAGCGCATCATCATCAAATACTGCAATATTTCCAGAAGTTTGATAAGCAACATGTACTTCATGCCCATGATCTGCAAGACGAATTAATGTTCCTCCCATCGAAATTACATCATCATCTGGGTGTGGGCTAAATACGATAACTCGTTTTGGAAAAGGATTTGCTCTTTCAGGTCTTTGAGCATCATCTGCATTAGGTTTCCCACCAGGCCAACCAGTTATAGAATGTTGTAATTCATTGAAAATTCTGATGTTTATATTATAAGCGGGACCTTGTTCGGTAACTAAGTCTCCCATTCCATGCTCATTGTAATCTTCGTCACGTAATTTTAGAATTGGCTTGTTTACGGTATCACATAACCAAACAACTGCTCTACGACTTTGTTTAGCGGACCATTCTACTGGACCAACTAACCAAGGAGTTTTCACTCGTGTTAATTCAGAGCTAGCAGCTTCATCTACATAAAAAGTGACATTATCGTGTTCTTGAAGATAGGTAGCAGGAACTTGATCTGAAATTTCACCTTCAACTGTTTTTCTAAGAATATGCGTTTTTCCTTCACCCCAAGCCATTAATATAATTTTTTTGGCTTCCATGATAGTTCCAACACCCATAGTTATGGCACGTCTTGGAACATTTTCTTCACCAAAAAAATCCGAAGCCGCATCTGCACGCGTTAATTTATCAAGTGTAATCATACGAGTTCTAGATCTTTTACCAGAACCAGGCTCATTAAATCCTATGTGCCCGGTACGACCAATACCTAATATCTGAAGGTCAATTCCACCAAAATCACGAATTTTTTGTTCATATTTGAAACAATGTTCTAAAACATCATCTCTATTTAGCGTTCCATTTGGAATATGAATATTCACAGGGTCGATATCAACATGATCAAATAAATACTCATGCATAAAGCGAACATAACTTTGCAAAGCATCAGGTTGCATTGGAAAATATTCATCGAGGTTAAAAGTGATTACGTTTTTAAAACTTAAACCATCCTCATTGTGCATTCGAACCAATTCAGTGTAAACACGAGTTGGAGTAGAACCAGTTGCAAAGCCAAGAATGGCATTTTTACCTTCATCAGCTTTTTTGTTAATTAATTTCGCAATTACACCTGCAACCTGAATTGACGCAGATTCTGAATCTGCAAAAATTTCTGTTTGTATTTTTTCAAATTTTCGCTTTTCAGCTTCAAACAATTTCTCTGACATAGAGCCTTGAATTTATTGTTTTGATTGTTGTTTTAGGAAAATCACCCGAAAAACGGGTACTAATATCCATGCTAAAACCAAAGTTTAGGTTTCGGAGTTAATTTAATAAATATAGTTTAGAATGTAAACATTATGACGTACATAATGTACATATTAATATGCACCTAATTCATCTTAACAAAGCGCTTTTATACCTATTATGTCTGTCTAAATAGCGAGATTGAGCTAGTATAATACCTCATTATTCACACTAATAAAGTATGATATTGAGGCCTTTTCACAAATTAACTATGAGTCCACTCCAAAAAGTCGATTCTTTCGGTTTACACCCATCCAAATCATCCCAATTTGACGAATAGTGTGCTAAAAACATCTATTCAGAGTACACTCAACTATAGGTTTTTAAAACAGAGTTTCGGCTGTTATTGCGCAATTTTCTAAGCGCTTTTTCTTTAATTTGTCGCACACGTTCTCTTGTAAGATCGAAATGATCGCCAATTTCTTCAAGTGTTAAAGAATGTTCACGGCCAATTCCAAAATAAGAACGAACTACTTCCGCCTCTCTTTGTGTCAATTTTGAAAACGCACGTTCAATTTCAATTTTTAAAGATTCATCAATAAGTTCTTTATCGGGATTTGGAGTATCACCATTTGGCATAACATCCAATAAGGTTGAATCTTCACCTGAAGCAAATGGACTATCGAAAGATATATCGGAAGAAGCAAAACGCATTAAGTCGGATATATAACTTGCAGTAAATTCGGTCTCATCTGCTAATTCACCAATTGATGGTTCTCTTTTGTGAATCTGATAGAGTTTAAAGCGGGCTTTATTCATTTTCATGATATCAGCTGCTTTGTTTAAGGGTAAACGAACGGTTTTTGCTTTTTCATCTAAAGCTTGACGAATAGACTGCTTAATCCACCAAACTGCGTAGGAAATGAATTTAAAACCACGGGTTTCATCAAAACGGTGAGCCGCTTTAATTAAGCCAACGTTTCCTTCATTTATTAAATCAATCAAGGCTAAACCTTGATTTTGGTATTGTTTTGCTACTGAAACCACAAATCTTAAGTTGGCCGTAATTAATTTGTCTAGTGCCTCTTTATTTCCTGCTTTTATTTGCTGTGCTAAAATAACTTCCTGATCAGCAGTAATTAAAAACAACTTCGATATTTCTTTCAAATACAAGTCAATTGCTTTCGATTCGGATATGGAAATACCACTTGGTGTTTGCAGAGATGCGTCTTTCTTTTTTCTGGCCATAATTAGTTTGTAGGTCTGGGTTGATTTAACCAATTTCCCTTATTCATATAAGCAAAAGTTAACATCAATTCTCCTTTTAAGCTGATGAATCAGTTTTGGAGAAGCCGAAAATAACTCAGTGCGAATAACAACAAGATCGTTGATAGTTTTTGATAAATAAATTGGAATATTTAAAAAAAAAGCCTTCCTGTCTGTGGAAGGCTTTTATACTAAATATAGGTTAGTAGTACAGAGTTTCTGGAATTATGTCTAAGCTTTCGCAAAGCTTTTTCTTTTATTTGACGAACACGCTCTCTGGTCAAATCGAATCGTTCACCGATTTCCTCAAGAGTTAAAGAATGTTCTCGGCCAATTCCAAAATATAAACGAACAACTTCTGCTTCACGCTGAGTTAACTTTGAAAAGGCTCTTTCAATTTCCATTTTCAAAGACTCGTCCATAAGTTCTTTATCTGGATTTGGAGTATCACTATTGGGCATTACGTCTAAAAGTGTTGAATCTTCACCTGATGCAAAAGGACTATCGAATGATACATCAGATGATGCATAACGCATTAAATCGGAGATGTATGTTTCAGTAAATGTTGTTTCATCAGCTAATTCACTTGCCGAAGGTTCTCGTTTATGAATTTGATTTAGTTTGAAACGAGCTTTGCTCAATTTCATAATGTCAGCCGCTTTGTTTAAAGGCAAACGAACAGTTTTAGCTTTTTCATCTAAAGCTTGACGAATAGACTGTTTAATCCACCAAACAGCGTAAGAAATAAATTTAAAACCACGAGTCTCATCAAAACGGTGTGCTGCTTTTATTAAACCAACATTACCTTCGTTTATTAGATCGATTAATGATAAACCCTGATTTTGATATTGTTTGGCAACAGAAACCACAAAACGAAGGTTAGCCGTAATTAATTTGTCTAATGCTGCTTTATTACCAGCCTGAATTTGACGAGCGAGAGTTACTTCTTCATCAGCTGTAATCAAAGGCAGTTTTGAAATTTCTTTCAAATAAAGATCAATGGCTTTGGATTCAGCTATCGAAATTCCACTTGTTGCCAATGATGTGGCTTCTCTCTTTTTTCTTGCCATAAATTAAATAAAGTTAAGTATGATATTTTGAGTTAATGTTTAATTAAGTATGATTCCAACATGAATTAGTTAAGACTTATTAAAACGTTTTAAATATCTAATTTTTCTTATTGATTTAGCAATTATCGAACCTGTTTGTTCTAATCCTAAATCAAAATGAAAAGCTGTTTTCTGTAAATCTGCATTTTCTTCCTGTAGAAAATACATTGTAATTTGATTTTCTTGCTCTGAGAATGAACTCATATTATTACTCATTATACTATGCATCTCTTTAGATTTTTCTGGTTGAGTTGCTTCAGATGGTAATTTAAACGATTCAGATTCAACAGAACTAAGAATTGGATTCATTGCTGATAACAATTTTGCGTGTGGCATCGATAATGAATGCGTTAAACTTGCTTCTGCTAATTCTCTTGGTGTTGGTTCTCTGTTTAACACTTCTTCTAAATAGGTATATACATTATTTAATTTTTCAATGTCTTTAGGGGAATCAGATTTTAAACGTTTTAATCGAGAATTTTCTGCTAAAGCTTGTAATAAAGATTGACGAATCCACCAAATTGCATAATACTTGAAAGGTTGACCAGAGTTGTTTTTAAATTTCATAACAGCTTTTACTAACCCAATATTTCCTTCACTCACTAAATCTTTAAGAGATAAACCTTGATTTTGATATTGTTTGGAAACAGTGATTACTAATTTTGCATTTCCATCAACCAACTTTTTTAAGGCTTCAGTGTTATCTGCTTGTGCCTCAATAGCTAAATCAACCTCTTCTTTTGGAGAAAATTGAGCGAATTGAATAATTCGATTCAAATAGGAATCTAAAAATTGAGCATCAGTCATACATACTTCTTCTGACTTTGCGTAATAAGAATCTTGCTGATTATTTAGATTCACAGGTTCTAACACTTAATTTGTTGATGAAATTTGGACAATTTTATTTTATACGTAACAAGTTTCAATAAGTTTCAAAATAAAGCCTTAAATATACTTGTTTTTTTTGAGAACTTGAAGTTTATGAATTTGCCAAATTAATGCCCTTTATTATATAAATGAGATAGCTTTATAACTATTTTCGAGGCTAAAAAAAGCACATGCACTAGCAGCAACATCAGCAAAAGTGTTTCTTGTTCCTAATTCTTTTTTCAAGTTTTCACGCTCACTTATTACTAACAAGGGAACAAATTCTCTTGCATGATCGGTATTTGTTCCAACAGGATCATTTCCGTGATCTGCTGTAATTATTAAAACATCCTCTTTTCTCAATTTAGATAGAATTTGAGGAACAGCTCTGTCAAATTCCTCCAAAGCGCCAGCAAATCCAATGGGATCTAAGCGGTGTCCGAAATTTTGATCAAAATCAACTAAATTTATAAATACAAAGCTATGCTCAACTGCTGACATTGCCGTTAACAATTGTGCAATTCCTTCAGCATTATTTCGTGTTTTATGAAATTGATTGAATCCTATTCCTGCAAAAAGGTCAATTATTTTGCCAATTGAATACGTCTGTATTTTATTTGATTTTAAATAGTTTGGCAAAGCAATTTCTGGAGGAATAGCTGAATAATCTTTTCTTTGTTCGGAAACACGTTTAAAAGCACCTGAAACACCCGTAAATGGTCTTGCAATCACTCTTCCTACAAGATGCTTGCCTATCATTACTTTATTTCTTGCCATATCGCACCATTCATATAATTTCTCAATGGGAACAACATCGGTGTGAGCTGCAATTTGAAAAACACTGTCTGCCGAAGTGTAAACTATTGGTTGACCTGTTCTTACATGCTCATCTCCAAAAGTATCTACTACAACCGTTCCAGAATAGGGCTTATTTGCGTAAACAGTATGAGTTCCAGTTGCTTGCATAAACGAATCTAAAACATCTTGGGGAAAACCATTTGGATAGGTTGGAAACGGTTTTTTTAAAGTCACTCCTGCTATTTCCCAATGTCCCGTCGTTGAATCTTTCCCTTTTGAGACTTCACGCATTTTGCCGTACGAAGCAATTGGATTAAAAACGGGTGGAATGGAGTCTAAAGGTATAATATTTCCTAAGCCCAATTTCTGCATATTCGGCAAGTTTACTTTAGTAAGCGCTGAAACATGACCCAAGGTATTAGAACCAACATCACCATAAAATTCTGCGTCTTCTTGATGACCACAACCAACACCATCTAAAATTATTAAAAAAAAATTACCCATTTTAATCGCTCCTTTTACTTATCAATATTCGAAAACCAAGACATCTGGATTTTTTAAAGCATGAGATAATGCCGTTTTTGCCTCAGAAATTAATTGGTCGTCACTAGTTGAATCGTCTTTAATTAATGTATATCCATAATGCAGGCGAATAACTCTATTTGAGCCATCTTTAAACAAAACTGGCTTTTGTAAGACTTTATTAACAGATTTGACCCATTTCCCAACGGCTTGTTCATCACTTCCTTGAATGACAAATGCGTAAACATAATCAGAAAATTGACCCAATAATCCTGACAAACCTACATTCGAAGGATTTGCTAATCGAACGATATCATATTGCAGTTGTTGTAAACTATCTAATCTATGTTTTGCTCTAATTTCATGCAACTGGCTAATTGTAACAAATCCAAAATAGGTTTTTATTTTTGGGTATAAAGTCGCTCTTCTCAATTCCGTAATTAGGGTTGATCTCCAAAAATCGGGGTCTAAAAGACCATGGACTACTGTAAACAAATCCTTCTCTATTGATGCGCCATAACGGGGCGACACCAGTTTTAAAGCAATCATGTTAACAACATTAACTAATTTATGCTTAGTTGATTCATTAAAAACCAAAGGGCTTTCATCGTTACAAACAAAAACGCCTTGTCTTCTATCATTTACTATTAATGGAATTGCAAAAGAAGCTCCACTTGCCAAATGTTCTGAGGCATTAACTCTCCAAGGATTTCCATTAAAGTGAATGGCAAATTGAGGTTTACCACTATAAATAGCCTCATTTGCCAATGTTTGTTCCTCCATTGGCATGCCCAAAGGTAATGCATTAAACGCTTTTTCTGAACTTGCAACAACAGACCAAGCATCTAAATTTCGAGTTAAAAAACTAACGCCACCATATTTCAAGTAATATTGAATCAAAGCTAAGGCTTCATGGATTAAAAAAATTGCTGATTTCTCAGACAATACATGGTCTAATTGTTGTTGATAATCTGACCATTGAGCCTGATTTTCTGATAAATCAGCGAGTTCCATGTAGGTATGAAGCAAATTACCTAGAGCATTATTAAATGCATCAATAGCTTCTTCTTCATCTTCTCTGATGGTATTAAATTTACTTTCTAAAACGGTAAGTGCTACTGTTTCCTCATTATTAACAAAAGGCAAAATGGTAAGATATCTAGTTGGAACCGAATCGAAATAATGAGTTAATTGTTCAACAGAAATATGTTTTCCAACCTCAATCATAACGGGTTCTTTTAAGTCTAAAAACGGTTCAAGAAAATGTTGACCGAAAGACACACGATCTTGGAAAACGGTATTCTTCACTCTTGTTGCGACCGTTTCTAAAACAAACTGACCACGAATTTTGTTCACCCAATACAAATAAACAGTTTCGGTATCTGTTGATGTTCTAAGGAGTTGAACAACTTCAGTTAAAACTTGTTTAAATTGTTTTTGAACTTTTTCCTCGCGCTTTTCACCGAGGTTGTCTTTATTTGTTTTGAATTGAGGAACTGCTTTAATTGCCATAACCGATTTCTGTTGCTAATTCTTCTGCTTCTTTTATCATAGACTCAATTACTCTAATTCCTTGCTTCCAAAACTCAGGTGATTGAATATCAAAGCCAAACATTCCGACTAGTTCTTCTGGTTTTTTAGAACCACCAGCGCTTAACAATTCAACATACGTATCTTCAAACCCTGGTTTACCTTGTTGATACAATTCATATAGAGCTAAGACTAATAATTCTCCGAATGCATACGCATAAACGTATCCAGGTGAATGTAAGAAGTGAGGAATGTAACACCACCATAAGTCATATTCTGGACTTAAGGTTACCGAATCACCATATAAATCTTGTTGAACTTTTCTCCATAATTCTGAAAAACGTTCAATTGATAATTCACCTTCTTCTCTTCTTGCAGTATGAATGGCATCTTCAAAACGATTCATCGAAACTTGACGGTAAACGGTTGCAATGGTATCATCAATTTTGCCAAGAACCAAAGCTAACTTTTCTTTAGGATCTGTAATTTTTGCTTTTAATTGTTGAAAGACAATCATTTCACCAAAAACTGAAGCTGTTTCTGCCGTTGTAAGAGGTGTATCTGAAAGCAATGAACCTTGTTTTTGGGATAGATACATGTGAACGCCGTGTCCTAATTCGTGAGCTAAAGTCTGAACATCACGTAAACGACCATCATAATTCATAAAAACATACGGGTGCACAGAATTGGCGGAACTAGAAGCATAAGCTCCACTTCTTTTTCCTGGTTTAATTGCTGCGTCAATCCAATTATTATCAAAAAACTTAGCGGTGATATCTTTTATTCTTGAGTCAAATGAACCAAACGAATCTAAGACGGTGTTTTTAGCTTCTTCCCAAGTAATTTTAGATTGGATTTTTAATAATGGAGCATAGCGGTCATAATCCATCATAACATCGAGGCCTAAAAGTTTTTTCTTGAGATTATAATAGCGCTGAACAAGTCCATAACTTGCGGTTACAGATGCTATTAAAGTATTTACAGTAGCGTCATCAATTTGATTTGACATGTGACGAGATGTTATCCAATTTGGATAATTTCTAAGTCCATCATTTGCCGCTTTGTCTTGTAAAACTGTATTAAAAATGAACGTAAGCTGACGACTCAAACCTTTAAATGTTTTCGTAAGACTTTGAGCAGCTCGGATTCTGAGTTCACGATCACTTTCGTGTAATTTGCTAAGAACTTCTTGTTCAGAAAGAGTTTTACCATCTAATTCAAATTCAGCGGCTCCTAATAATTCATCAAAAAAACGAATCCATGCTTGTCTAGCAGTGGTTGTTTTTGCTACCATCACTTTTTCCGCACTTTCATCCAACATATAGGGTTTGGATTTTCTGGCTGTTTCTAAAAAGTATTTTTCATGTGTTAAAATGGAAGCATTCATTAATTCGTTAGCTTTTTCATCTTCAACAGCCACCCATTCCACATCAAAAAAGACTAAATGTTGACTTAAGCCAGCATTTAGATCGCCAATTTCTGCCAATGCTTTTCCATGAGTTGTTTCGATGGTATTAGTTGACCAAACTAAATACACATACGAACTCATTTTTGATAATAAATCTATTAAATCGGAATATTCATCTAAAAGTAATTTTAATCCTTCAGGATTTATTGTAGCTAGCGTTCCCTTCCACTTATTTTCAAAAGCTTTTGCCAATTCAACAGCTTGTTTTTTATCGTTAATAAAAGCTTCACTTGAAAGAGAGGTATATAAATCGTCTAAGTTCCAATTTATTTGTTCAGCACCGTGTTTAGTTGACATAAAATTTAGTTTTACTCTAAAAATTGCGATTAATTTGGCTAGAAATATAGAGAAAACAGACCTATCAAATGGAAGCTTTTTATTGGCATTTATTTTTGTTTAAGAATTTTTAAATACAATATCTACCTAAAAACGACTATTTATAACTGATGGGGTGTTCACAAAAAAAATTTATTTATCAATGCAAATGAACCTTGGAATAGATCTGTTTTTGTATTCTGTTCAGCATATCTCTTAATTGGGTTAAACTTTGCTTGGCAAGATATTTCAAGCTATTTACAAGCTCTTGAGAAGGCTTTTTTATCCGAACATGTAGTTATTCTTTTAGAACACTTCTCTTTATTAACTATCATCCAAAGCAATTCATTATCGTGTCATTTTAGCCCGAAATCCAGATCGATTATTTATTTAATGTAAACTTTCCAATTAAAAGAATAAATTGTCTAGAACTTTTTAAAGCTTTAAGAAAATACAATAGCTTAGTAAAGGTTAGAGAGTTAAAACTAGTTTATTTTTTTGGGTGCGAGTAAATGTGGTTGGTGCATAACTAAGCTCGCGACTGAAAGTCCACATTTTCATTGCAAAATCTCGCAAACTCGAAAGTGAAATACAATCATAATGAGCCAATTTCGATATACTAAACTGTAGAAAACCCATCTAGATGCCAAAATGTAGTGGCAAGCACGGGACTACGATTTAACACAAGTTGTGCAAGGATCATAAATACTTGCCTAATTTAAGACATTTAAGACTTATTTAAAGAACTAATTCGTGTAATTAAAATTTTATTAAGAAATAATTAGAAATCATAAAATCATGTTTTTTGCACAAAAAAAAGCGTTTTTTTGTAGTCATTTTCTGTAATTTTGAGTCATTATAAACCATTTCAGCAAGACTGAACTCTTTGTATTAGCTGTTCAACAACTATCGAAATAACGGTAAACATTTAAATTGTAAGCATCTTGAAATCACTCGAAGATATTTTCGGCCCCAATACAGCACTAGTAGAAGAACTGTATAATCAATATCAACACAATCCTGAATCTGTTCCATCCTATTGGCGTTCCTATTTTGATGAATTAAATGAAATTGAAGATAACAAAACACCAGTTTCTACAGATTCAATTCAAAAAACGACTGTTGAAGCTTCAGTTTCACTAAGCCCAAGCACGCAGCCTGTTCCTTCATCAGATAAAAAAGCAGATACAGTAAAGTTAAATGAAGACAAATACGACTATGAGAAATTAAAAGGAGTTGCAACTAAGATTGTAACCAATATGGAAGAAAGTCTGGAAATCCCGACTGCTACTTCTTTACGTGTTATTCCGGTAAAAATGTTAATTGAAGACCGAACTATTATTAACAGACACTTAGATCAACGTGGTGACCCCAAAACAACGTTTACAAATTTCATTGCTTGGGCAGTAATAAAAGCACTCGAAACTACACCTTCCATTGCTAACAGTCTTCAATATATAAAAGGTGTGCCAACAAGAGTAAAACCGAAACAAATTAATTTAGGAATTGCGATAGATCTTCCAGGAAGAAATGGTGAACGAAAGTTAGTTGTTCCAAACATTAAAGCGGTAAACACCATGAATTTCAAAGAATTCTTGGATGCTTATTACCAATTAATTTCTAAAGCCCGTGCTGGGAAATTAGATTTAGAGGATTATGCAGATACAACCATCTCAATCACAAATCCAGGAACATTAGGAACGGTTTCGTCTGCACCTCGCCTAATGAAAGGTCAAGGAACTATAATTGCTACTGGTACAATGGAATATCCGGCTGAATTTCAAGCAATGTCTCAAGAAGTATTGAATCATTTAGGAATATCTAAAGTGATGACCTTTACCTCAACCTATGATCACAGAATCATTCAAGGTGCTGAATCTGGAGCATTTCTTGCAAAAATTCATCGTCTATTAAATGGAGAAGAAAGTTTTTATGATGAAATTTTTAACGATTTAGACATCCCCTACAGTCCAATTGGATATGGATTAGATAATTACACAGGATTTTTAGATCGTGGCGGTTCAAATGAAGTAAACAAAAAAGCTATTGGTGTAATGCAGCTTATAAATATGTACCGTACACGTGGGCATTTATTAGCAGATTTGAATCCTTTAAAACATGGTCCTGGACACTATCCTGAGCTAGAATTTGATTATTATGGTTTAACAATTTGGGATTTAGATCGTGAATTTTATTGTGCAGGACTTGGGGGCTACGAAAAAGCTCCACTTCGAGTGATTGTTAAATTACTTCGTGATACGTATTGTGGTTTTATAGGTGCAGAATACATGCACATTCTTGATTTAGAAGAAAGGAAGTGGCTTCGTGAAAGCATGGAGTCAAGTGCAAACAATCCAAACTTGACTCGTGATGAGAAAAAACAGATTTTACATAAATTGAATCAGGCAATGGCGTTTGAGCAGTTTTTGCACAAAAAATATGTAGGTCATAAACGTTTTTCTATAGAAGGAGGTGAAACTGTAATTCCGATGATTGACTTTATGTTGGAATTAGGTGGCGAACTTGGAATTGATGAAGTAATTCTAGGAATGTCTCACCGTGGGCGTTTAAATGTTCTTGTAAATACAATGGGGAAAAAATACCACAAAGTATTTGCCGAGTTTGAAGGTAATATTGATCCATTAACATTTCAAGGATCTGGTGATGTTAAATATCATCTTGGAACTGAAGGACATCATACTACTCAATCAGGGAAAAAAATACGTTTACAGTTATTAGCAAATCCTTCGCATTTGGAAGCTGTTAATCCTGTAGTTGAAGGAACTGCAAGGGCGCTGCAAGACAAGCTAAATACAGAAACGGCATACAAGCAAATAATTCCATTATTGATACATGGTGATGCTGCTTTTGCAGGGCAAGGAGTTGTAACTGAAACCTTAAATATGTCTCAGTTACGTGGTTATAAAACGGGCGGTACCATTCATATTATCATCAATAATCAAATAGGATTTACTACTTTACCGATTGATGCGCGTTCTACAACGTATGCTTCTGATGTAGCAAAGACCATTATGGCACCAATTTTCCACGTTAATGGAGATGAGCCTGAAGCTGCAGTTCATGCAATTCGGTTAGCTTTACAATTCAGACAAATCTTTGGTAAAGATGTTGTAATTGACTTGATTTGTTACCGTAAATATGGTCACAATGAGGGCGATGAGCCTGCATTTACACAACCTGGTTTGTACAAAGAAATTAATGATCACTCAACGGTTCGTGATATTTATGCAGCAGAGTTACTCAAAAAGAAACAGTTGTCTAAAGAAGAGATTGACACTTTGATTGATGGATTTAATACCTTACTAGAACAAGCGTTTAGTGATGCAAAAAATGCTCCGAAATCTGTTGATCCTTCTAAATTTATTGTTAAAAATGAATCAGTTCAATCAAATAGATCTGATAATGTAGATACGACCTATCCAATTGCTGAGCTAAAACGAATTAATGAATCAATCTTAACCGTTCCAAAAGATTTTGATGCGAACCCTAAATTGCTCAGAATATTAGCAAAACGTCATGAAATAGTAGAACAAAATGAGACAAAAATTGAATGGGGATTTGCAGAATCTCTTGCTTTTGGCTCTATATTGGCTCAAGGTAGAAATGTTCGCTTAACAGGTCAAGATGTTGAACGTGGTACATTTTCACATAGACATTCTGTTTTACACGGTACAGCAAGTAATCAAAAATATGTGCCTTTAAATCATATTCAGAATGAACAAGGTCGTTATATGGTGTATAATTCGCACCTTAGCGAATTTGCAGTTTTAGGTTTTGAGTTTGGTTATTCTTCAACAGATAGCAATCAATTGGTGATTTGGGAAGCTCAGTTTGGTGATTTTTCCAATGGAGCTCAGATTATTATTGATCAGTTTATTTCAAGTTGTGAGGCAAAATGGGGGCAAAATACTTCCGTTGTAATGCTTTTACCACATGGATTTGAAGGACAAGGACCTGAACATTCTTCAGCTCGTTTAGAACGCTATTTACAATTATGCGCTGAAGATAATTTACGTGTTGCAAATCTCTCCACTCCTGCGCAGTATTATCATATTCTTCGCAGACAAGTATTAACTGATGTGAAAAAACCATTGGTGATTATGTCACCAAAAAGTTTATTGCGCCATCCAAAAGCGGTTTCAAGCGTGGAAGAATTAGCAGAAGGTAAATTCCATGAATTGATTAGTGACGAGTCTTTAATTCAGCCAAACGATGTTAGACGAGTTATTCTTTGTACTGGTAAAGTTTATTATGATTTGTCAAAATACCGTGAAGATAATTCGATAAATGACGTTGCAATTGTTCGTGTTGAGCAATTATATCCGTTCCCAGACTCAGATATAAAATCTACTTTTGAACAATATTCTAGAGCTACTGATATTGTTTGGTGCCAAGAGGAACCACAGAATATGGGCTCTTGGAGCTTCATAGCTCCAAAAATAGCCCCGCTTTTGGCTGACGGTCAAACGTTATATTATTCTGGTCGTGCGGCTTCTGCCTCGCCTGCAACCGGTTCCGCAAAATTGCATCAATTGGAGCAAGATGGTTTAATTGAGCGATCTTTTAAGTAAAGAGCTAGGATTTAAAAAAGGCTGTTTCAGTAACATGAATCAGCCTTTTTTATATTAACCTGAGTTCGGGATAAGAAACCAAAATAAACCGGGTAAATATTTAATTCGTCATGCTTTGCATTAATCAAGCATCTCAACCTAGTTTCGTCTTAGACTAAAGATGACACAGTTAAATAAATGCTGGTTCTCCATTGCTTATTCAAATTTTTGTTTAAAATCATTGAATTAATCAATAACCCGAACTCAAGTTATTCGATTTTAACCCAAAAGTTTTATTAAGACTCAGAAACTTTTTCATCGAGATGAAGGTCATGCGAGGTTCTCAATATAAATGGTAGGAGTTTTGAATAGTAATTTTCGAGCCTTAATTATGGTTTGGAACTTAAACTAACTCGCTTTTAATCAAGCTATTGGGTTCCATACAATTGAACAATCGTTTTTTTGAACTCATTCGTCTCGCATATAGAATATTGGTTTAAAGTTTTGTAAAAAATCTCCGTTCAATTCGGAGGATACGGATAATGATGATTGGTAAAATTCTAAATTTGAATTCACTAAAGGTACTTAATTCAAATAGTTTTGAATGGCTTGATTTCTACTTACAACATGAGATTTTAAGGTCGATATCGCTTGTTGAAATTCACTTGTATTGGCCAGAAACGTGTACCCTCTTTGTTCTGAAGTTGCAAATTCCTTAATCAAACTTGCATATCGATTATAGACTGCACTAATCTCATCAGCATTAAAGGCATTCTCTACTACATTCTTTAAATAGGCATCATATTTTGCTTTGTAAACTGGATCATTATATAAAAATTCGATTAGTGGCCATGAATCACTTTGTAGATTTGAGAAATCTAAATTCAGTGAACCTTGCATTTTCCCAAATTGTAAAGCTTCATTATTATCCCAAGGAATCCATTCAAATTTGTTGGATTTTGGGTTCACATAGAGGAAATAGTTATGCTGCATTCTGCCATAGGTATCCCAATTTTGAATTGCAGTATTTACTGCTAAATAATTCAAAAATACATCCGTATCAAAGATTGCATCTAAATTTTGTCGCCAAAGACTTGCATTTGTAGTTCTATTTGCATTGTGTAATACACTAAATAATTGTTTAATATCTGACCAATCAGCAAGTTCTTCATTTGTCTTTTTTTCAAAATCTTTTTCACTAAATGTTCCTAAAGCGAAGCTCGAACCTGCATTTTCAGGTTTATACAGATTTCCATTATTATTTTTATACTTTTCTTTAATAACGGTATCATCCACTTCTTCTACCAAAGTATAGAGACCGAAATAAACAGGTTTGTTTCCAAAATCGACATAAACGGTGTAAAATGAGGATTGAGAAACTACGAGACCTGCACGTCGAAATATATCTGCACCTACTTTTTCACGAATAAATGCCTTATCATCATAATTATTTTTTAGACTAAGTTTTTTGAAACCATAAAAACGTTGATTCAAAATTTGGGGATAAATATCTTCAAATTGATCAAAATCTAATTTAAACGAAAGTTTCAAATTCCCGTTGCTCCAAGTTGATTGCAAACTTGAGTTACCTTTGAATCGAACACCGACTCTGTACCATTGTTTTCCTTTATAAAAAACATCTGCTGG
>CAZNTR010000064.1:0-20026 GCA_964575925.1 uncultured Chitinophagales bacterium | reverse complement strand
CTAGTTGAAACATAGAAAAATGTTTCAAAAAAAACTTGACTATTAACGGTATAACGGTATAACTTCAATTCGTTTTAATGAGCTCTCTGAGCTTATTGATTTCCTCATCTCCGGTCAACATGACGTTTTTTTTAATTCAAAATTTAGAATAGAACATTCACAATTTTACTAAGTCTCCAGTCGACACGACATTTTTTTTAATTCAAAAATAAAAACTCAGCATTCAAAATTTTCACGATCTTGGGTGAAACGATTTATAGGTTTGATGCAAATAGTTCCGATCAATATGAGTGTAAATCTCCGTAGTTAGAATGGAAGAATGCCCTAATAACTCTTGTACAACGCGTAAATCAGCGCCGCCTTCTAACAAATGTGTCGCAAAAGAATGTCTGAAAGCATGAGGATAAACATGTTTTTCAACGCCAGCTAAAGTCGTGTATTTCTGAACAATATTCCAAACAGACATTCTCGTGAGAGGTTTTCCTCGCTGATTCAAAAATACTTTGTTTTGGGTATGTGTCGGAATTTTAATAAAAAGAGGTCTTGCAATGTTCAAGTAATCAGATAAAACTTCTTTATTGATATCACCAAGCGGAACTAATCTTTCCTTATTTCCTTTTCCGATAACCCGAATAAAATCAATTTCAAAAATAACCTGATTCAATTGTAAATCAACCAATTCTGAAACACGCATACCTGAACCATAAAGCGTTTCTAAAATAGCCGCATCTCGCAATCCAGCTGCGGTTTCTTTTTCAGGAGCTTCTAGAATCTGCGCAACTTCTTCAATCAATAAAACATCAGGGAGTTTTTGCGTGAATTTTGGGGTTTCAATAATTTCGGAAGGATCGGCTGGCGAAAACCCTTCCATTTGGCAAAATTCGTGAAATCCCCTTAAAGCTGAAATATTTCGTGCAATACTTCTTGGCGCAAGGCCCATAGCGCCCATTTCGGTTAAATATTCTTCAATGTGATTAAATGTAACTGCGGCAGGTTCTTCGAGTTTTAAAATGTACGTGAGAAAAGAAATATAACGTTCTAAATCGTTTTTATAGGACTCCAATGTATTTTTCGAAAGACCTTTTTCGATTTCTAAAAACTGTAAAAAGGATAGAAGAATGGAATCAAATAATGGCATTTAATTCGTCGTTATCGTTCTTTTCTGATTTTAGCTCCTTCTTAGATTCTATTTTTTTTTCTGTATTTTGCTCAGGCTTATTTACAGAAGTACCTTTTGTAGTCGATGTTTCATGATGTTGATTCAACTTTTTCTCATCATTACCTCCAGGATATTTTATTCTTCCATGGTAAACACCAACTAAAATTTGAATAAAAGCCTCTTTTATTTTTTGTAAATCCTGAAACGTGAGTGGACAATTACTCAATTGACCTTCATCTAATTTTTCTTCAACTATTCGATTAACATGGGCTTCTAATTTCGAAAAGTTCGGTTCTTGAATCGTTCTTGCAGAGGCTTCAATACTATCTGCTAACATTACAATTCCTGTTTCTCGAGTGAAAGGAATTGGTCCATCGTAACAGAAATCTTCTTCTTTAATCTCTGATGGATTTTCACTAAGACGTTTTCCCTTTTCATAGAAATAACGAATAATGGAAGTTCCGTGATGTGTGCGAATAAAATCAATAATAATTACTGGAAGATTGTTTTCTTCTGCGGTTTTTACCCCAGCTTTAACGTGATCACGAATTACTAAAGCGCTCATTCTGGGTTTGAGCTTCTCATGAACATTTAATCCAGACTGATTTTCAACAAAATATTCTGGTTTTTCCATTTTACCAATATCGTGGTACAAAGCGCCAACACGACACAATAAAGCATTTGCGCCGATTGCATTTGCAGCAGCTTCAGATAGATTGGCAACTTGCAAACTATGATGAAACGTTCCCGAAGCATGTAACATCAGTGATTTTAAAAGAGATCTATTTGTATCACTTAATTCTAATAGAGTAACATCGGTAGTTACTTTAAATAGTTTTTCAACCAAAAGAATAAGTGGATAAACTAGTACTAAATTGAATAAAGCATTAAAAAGAATACTTATTGAATGTTCATAAATGGTATCAAATCCACCTATTTTTAATAAGCTAAAGCCAACATAAACAAGAAAATAGGAGCTTATAATTAAAGCTGGAGTAAACACATAAAACTGATTTCTATTTTTGATATCACGAACCGAATACACGGCCATACTGCAAGCGGTAATGGTTGCTGTTGTAAACTCAAAATTGTAGCCATTAAAAAGTCCCATAATAAGCGCTAATGTAATAGTAGTAAGAATCCCAACTCTTGAATCAAACAAAACAGTTAAGATGATGGGAACAATAGCTACGGGAAGAATATAAGGCGATAGATTATCGAAAACGGCATAAACTACAGTATGAGCACCTAGTAAAAGACCAATCATTAAGAATAATAAAAACAGTAATTTATTATCATCAAAAATAGGTTTTCGATACAAATAGATATACATAATGAAAATCATACTAACCGCTAAAAGCAGAATAATTTGTCCAAAATATTGTTTCCAAACTTCCAAATCACTTACTTCTTCACTTCGTGCTTTTGCCAGACTTTGAAGCATGTTAAAACGCTCACGATTTATTAAATCTCCTTTTCGGATAATCACTTGCCCCTTTGTAACGGCACCTTTTGTTGGAGAAATAGTGCTTATAAATTCATCAACACGATCTTTTGTGTCTTTTTCACTAAACTTTAAATTGGGCTCAATAACTAGATTAAATAATTGAAATGCAGCTTCAGCAGATTGATCAACAAAAGTTCTAAATAAACGATATTGAGCATATTCTCGCGCTTCACGAATATCTTTTACATCAACTAAATATTGATTTCGTTCTGTTCTTTGGCGTAAATCCCGAATCGTAATTTCCTGTAAACTAATATCATTTTTAGGTTTGTTAATGATACCTTGATTCAATAATTCATTGAGTAATCTGTCCAATCGTAGACGAATATCAACGCCAATAAATCGATTATCAGACATAGGAATGCGATTTATTGACTCCGCTGTAATTTTGAATAATAAGCCATTCCATCCTTTATCATCCAGACCGACGCCAGATAAAGATTTTGCACTTATATACTCTAATGAATCGCGTAGAGCAACTCCAGGTTCGTTTAATTTTGAATGTTGAAATTGTTTGTAAGCCTCAACAACGGGCGTTATTTTAGAATAAATGGAGTCTAAACGCGTAGTAATTCGAATTCTTGAATTGTAATCGGTAAGAAAAATGAGAGGTGTTTCTTTTAGTATGGAGTTTTTTTCTTTTTCAAATTCTTCGGTTTCTTTTAATAAACTAAACGTAAAAGGAGCGGTTAAGTCTTCTTGAGTCCAAGGTTCACCCATTTTATAAATGGTTTCTTGAATAATTTTTCTGGGATATACGGTTACTAAGAATCCGAAAAAAATAATCCCAATTAGAGATTTATACGCTATAGATTTCTGTTGTTCAGCCTTTTCTTTTTTTTGGCTGTCTGCAGAAATTAAAGAAGATTTAGACTTTGGGGCCAAGCCGATTTTTGACAGCCAACTCATTATATTTTATTCATTAAACAAGTGAAAGTGCAACAACACGATTATCAGCAATTTGGAAAACCGTGTGTAGATGAGAAATTTCTAGTAGTTTCATTACTCGTTCGCCAACGCAACAGATAACAAAAGGTCTATCCGAATCTCTATAGGTTCTTTGTGCTAATAATAAAGCTGATAGGCCAGAAGAATCTGCAAAGGTTACGTTCTTTAAATCAATAATTAGCGGGCTAAATTGATCTTCATTAGCAGATTGAATGATTTGCGTTTTTAAATTAGGAGCATTCTCAAAATTTAATTTTTCGTTTTCAACAGTAATGATAGATACGTGTTCTAAATTTTCAAGTGTAAAAGACATCATTAATTTGCAACTAAGGTTAAAAATTCATTTTCGTTCAAAATCTGAACTCCAAGTGTTTTAGCTTTTTCTAATTTACTGCCAGCTTCATCTCCAGCTAAAACAAAATCCGTTTTTTTACTAACAGAACTGCTTACTTTACCACCATTGGCTTCAATGATTCGACTTGCTTCATCTCGTTTTAAGGTAGGTAAGGATCCGGTTAATACAAATATTTTTCCAGCAAATATAACAGATTGTTTTTCTTTAGCTTCAAACTTGAATTGTAAACCAGCTTCTTTTAATTGGGTGATTAAAGCACGATTTTTTTCTTGTGAAAAGAAATCAATTACTGATAATGCAATTTGCGGCCCAATTGAATCAACAGCAATTAATTCATCATAACTTGCTTTCTGTAAAACTTCAATTGATCCAAAATGTTGTGCCAAATCTTTAGCAACCGTTACGCCAACAAATCGAATTCCAAGAGAAAATAAGACTTTGTCGAAAGGGCGTTTTTTTGATTCGTCTAAACTCGTAAGTAAATTCTGGGCTGATTTTTCGCCCATTCTTTCGAGGTTTGCAATTTGCTCCTGGTTTAATGAGTACAAATCTGCATAGGTTGAAATCAAGTTTTTAGAAACTAACTGATCGACAATAGCTTCACCTAAGCCGTCTATTTGCATGGCTGTTCGACCTGCAAAATGTTCGATTTTAATTCTAAGTTGTGGTGGACAAACCGGATTTTCGCATCTCCAAGCAACCTCACCTTCTGTTTTTACTAATACTGATTGACATGCAGGACAATGCTGTGGCATTTTAAATGATTCACTTCTGTTTTCGCGATCAGGATTCACAACTGAAATGACTTGTGGAATTATTTCCCCAGCTTTTTCTACTAAAACGGTATCGCCAATTCGAATATCTTTTCGTAAGATCTCATCTTCATTATGCAATGATGCACGTTTAACGGTGCTTCCGGCTAAAAAAACAGGTTCCAATTCAGCAACCGGAGTTATGGTACCAAGTCTTCCCACTTGCAAACTGATGTCATTAAGAATAGTTTTTGCTTGTTCAGCCTGATATTTATACGCAATTGCCCAACGTGGAGCTTTTGCAGTTCGGCCTAAAATATCGCGATAACGATCTTCATTTACTTTTACTACAACACCATCTGTATCGTAGGGTAAAGTATGACGAAGTTCATCCCAAATGGCAATAATTTCAATGACTTCCTCGATAGTTGAACAGTGTTTACGATGTTCGCAAACAGGCAATCCCATTTCAGCCAAAAGACTTAATTTTTCTGTTTGAGTAATGGCGGCCGGTAACGCATCAGATAATAAATCGTAAGCAAAAAATCGAATAGGTCGAGTAGCAACTACTTTTGAATCCTGAAGTTTTAAACTTCCAGCTGTAGCATTTCTTGGGTTGGCAAAAACGCTTTCGCCGTCAGCTTCGCGTTGTTCGTTTAATTGAGCAAAAGCTTCCCGTTCCATAAAAACTTCGCCACGAATATCTAACATTTCATTTGAAAACGAAGTATTTACAGCTAATCGCAAAGGAATAGATTTTACTGTTCTTACATTGGTTGAAATATCGTCACCTTCAACCCCATTTCCACGAGTTGCTGCCATTTGTAAGACTCCGTTTTGATAAGAAAGACGAAGTGCCATGCCATCATATTTTAACTCTGCAACATAGGTATAATCACTATGACCTAATAGATTGTTAATTTTTCGGTCAAAATCGAGTAATTCACCTTCATTATAGGTGTTCGAAAGACTTAAAAGTGGCGTAGGATGGGTAACCGTTAGGAATTCTTTATTGGGTTTTCCCCCAACGCGAAGACTTGGTGAATCGGGTGCCTGTGTTCCTGTTTTAGTTTCCAAATCAATGAGTTCTGCCATTAAAACATCATAATCTGTATCACTTAAATAAGGTTCAGCAGACTGGTAATAAGCATCATTTGCTTTACTAAGAATCTCTCTCAATTCAGAAATTCGTTGATGGTATTTTCCATTTATACTTGAAAATAGATCTGTCATACAATCTTAAAAAACAGGTCTGTCTATTATTTTATCAGGTTTTGGTAAACTTGCTGACTCTGAATCACTAACGGGTTTAAGTAAATCAATTTTTGACTCAAAAAGACTTCTCTTTAATAAAATTTCTCTGTCTTTTCCACGATTTGATTTGAAATCTTCCATTGGTCTATGATTGTTAAATAAAATCAACATTCGTTCATACTGACCTTTAATTGAAATTTCACTAGTAAATTCAAAACGCATTGCCGTTCCTTTTTCAATCCAATAGGGGAAATAACTATCCGTTAAATCTGTTTTAATTCGAACAGGTTCTAATTTGTCCTTCGTTGCCCAAACTAAAATCGCCAAGGTATCTGGAAGTGTGAAAACAGGTTCAAGTGTTGTTACTGCTTCAATAGGCATGTTTAGACTCAAAGATGAATCTGCTTTTTGATCTTGAGTAAGTTCTTGTGTTGCAGAAGGATTCCCTTGAAGTACAATTTCTTTATCAAGTGTATTGTTTTTTACCACAACTTCTTTTTTAGTGTCTGATGAATCGGAATTAGCAAAAAAAGGAATGGAATCTATTTGCATAAATCCATAAACACTAACAATTAGGAGTACCAAACTACCAATAATGATAAATGGAAGTTTGGAAATGGAATCTGCTTTTTTGTCAGAATTTACAGAAGCCCAATTTACAGAAGATACATTTGGAGCAACTTTCGTTTTGTTATAAGCTGATTGGTTAAGTTCAGGAATTCGAGTGATATCACTTGCTTCTTCACTTATAATTTTTCGAGGTTTAGGAGTTTCCTCTTGTGGCTCCACAATTTCTTGTGTTATCTCAGAATGATTTGCTGATTCATTATAATGATTATTCTGCGTAACAACTGGCGCATTTTCTTGAATAAGTTCACCCGTAATATATTTTTGCCCTAGACTTCCCTTGTAATTTCCAGAATAATGTTCATCTAAAGCATGTACAACTTCGGCGTCGTCAATTTTTAGAACTTTAGCATAGGTTCGAATATAACTACGTTGATATGTGATATGTGTAGAATCGTCAAAAATGGTTCCATTTTCTATGGCTTCAATAATATAAATGGCAATTTTGCTTATGCTGTGAACAGTCTCACGACTAAGTTTCTGATAAATTCGGATTTGTTCAAGATCTTGACTTAAAGACATATTTCAAAAATAAACACAAGTGAATGGTATGCAATTCGTTAAATCGATGGTTCATACTTACTCAACACTGAATTACAAACACTATGAACCGATTATTCCGCATTCAAAATTATTATTAATAAGCCAAAAAGAATAAAGGAGAACCAAAGTGATATGATTAACTAAACCTAATTTGACTCAAAAGAATGAGATTGAATTTAACTTTAGTAAAGTACCTAAAATTGACCATTTCTGAAACAAGGAATAAGGCTCTTTTTAGTATTAATTGCGTATTTTGGACAGGTTTTAGTTAATTTTTAACATAAAGCTACTTCTATAAACATCAGACCAACGTATTTTGACTTTATCCCTGCTATTAAAACGAATTACTTCCATCACAATGGCTCGAAGCATTTCGATTTTTTCAGCACTAGCCGTCTCAATGATTTTAACTCGTATTATTTCTGTTGAGGAATTAGGACAATATCGTACGATTTGGATTTTGTATGGAGTTCTTGGACCAGTCGTTACAGGCTCTCTTTCTGGATTACTCTATTATCGGGGTTCTGATGAGTCAAAACGTTCTGAATCGATTACTATAGGCTTGTTCTTATCATCTTTTTTAGGGGTATTCATGTTCTTAATTGTTTGGTTGGGCTTTCCGTGGTGGCAGACTTTATTCCATGCAGAAGGACTGTATCTAGCATTTCGAAATTTTAGTATTTACATGCTATTCTCTGGGTTTTCGAGTGTAATCGAATCTGTTTTTGTGCTAAAACATAGAAATAAATGGCTTTTTGCTCATAATCTATTTTCAAATTCATTTGAAGTTTCTAGTATTGTAATCCCATTCTATCTTGGTTATTCTCTCGAAGTGGTAAGCTTTTGTATGATTGCTGCGCCTTTTCTGCGTTCTATATTTTTAATGTTTTTTACAAAATCGGATTGGACTTCGGTTTCTTGGAATCAAATAAAAAAAAGTCTTCCTTTTGATATCCGATACGTCGGCGGCCTTATGCTCGTTTCCATTGCTGGAATTGCATCCGTAAATATGGATTCGTGGTTCGTGCGTTGGTTTTATGCTGATGATGCCATTTTTGCTCATTATGTAATTGGCGCTCGTAAAATCCCGTTTATTTCCGCTTTGCTCAATGCAGCTGCATCGGCATTACTCATTCAATTGGGAAAACAGTTTAAAGAGCACAAATTCAAGGAGTCATTTGCAACCATTAAGATGATTTCTTCCACCTTATTTTCACTAATTGCCCCATTTTTAGTGTTATTCTTACTTTTTTCAGAACAATTAATGCAGCTGCTTTTTGGCGGATTTGAAAGTTCAGCACCCGTTTTTCAAGTGTATTTAGGTACTGTTGTTGTTCATTTTTTATTCTCAGACACGATTCTTTTAGCATTAGGAAAAAGCAATCTAGTCTTTTGGGCAAGTGCGATAGAATTAGTAGTAAATGCGGTTTTAAGTGTTTGTTTTTTATATTGGATAGGATTTACAGGCCCAGCTTGGGCGACTTTAATTGCTCATATCGTTTATATTCTAATTTGCAAGTTTTTAGCTGATGGACAAATGCCTCAAAAAGTTCCATTCTCAGATTATTTTTCAGTAAACTATGCAGCGAAAAGTTTTGTAGTGATGTCGATTTTAGCCGGGCTTTTTTTTATTCAAACAAGTTACTTTCCAGCTTCCGTAACTGCGTTTATCGTTTATCTTATACTTTTGCTAATTATACAAATTGTGATTTTCAAACCTCAAATTATTCAATTAAAATCAA
Source organism: uncultured Chitinophagales bacterium (assembly GCA_964575925.1). Taxonomy (GTDB): domain Bacteria; phylum Bacteroidota; class Rhodothermia; order Balneolales; family M1805; genus M1805. Next base: position 11,139 of record CAZNTR010000064.1, on the reverse strand, counting down.
TTTTGAGTCCAGTAAAACAAAGTGTTTCAATTTCTGATGAATAAATTTAAAAAGGGAAAGTTTTTTAAAAATGCTAAAAAAACTCTTAGATATTTCAGAGCAATTCTTATTTCCACGGGTTTGTTTAGCCTGTTCAAACCGACTAAGTAAAGTAGAAGAATACATTTGTGCAGATTGCCTAAAAAAGCGTTATACCGATCCAAATCCTGAAAAGAAGAAAACCTGTGAAGGCATTTTATTACCCGATACCGTTTATTTTCAAGATGCATTATGGCGTTTTGATTCAGGTGGAACGCTTCAAGATCTATTGCATAATTTAAAATATACTGGTGTGGGTAAAATCGGAATTATTTTAGGTGAGTTACTTGGGAAAAAAGTAAAATCAAACCCTGGATTTCAGCTGTGGAAACAAAATAACTATGAGATTTTAATCACAAGTGTTCCACTTCATCCTAAAAAATATAGAATAAGAGGATACAATCAAGCCCATAAAATTGCCATTGGTGTTTCATTCGGATTAGGTGAAAAACTATTGGAATACAATGGCTTAAGTCGTACTAGATATACTGAAACACAAACTCATTTCAGCCATGAAGAACGTATAAAAAATATGGAAGGCGTTTTTATAGCAGATACTAATCTGGTAAAAGAGAAATGTATTTTATTAGTTGATGATGTTTTCACAACTGGTGCAACATCGTATGCCAGCGCTTTGGCACTTAAAAAAGCCGGTGCAAGTAGTGTTGGAATTATAACCATTGCTGTTGCTTAAAATGAATTCTTGTAAAATCTAATTCCCAATTAAAATTCCAATTCAAAAAACACTGCATAATTATTATAAGATCTTGATTTACTCAAATTCAGACTTCAACTGGATCCAAAAAAACTAGTATGCGTTTAATCCATAGGTTCTTTCATATAGTTTATTCGAATCTGAAAAAGCTATTTAGATGGTAATCTTACTAGTTTAATTCCTAGAATTAAATGAAGAGTCCACTCCGAAAAGTCGATTCTATAGGTTTATACCCTACCAAATTCTCCGAATTCGACGAATAAATTGCTAATAACTACTTTTCGGAGTACGCTCTATGAAGAATCATTGAATTTATGATAGTCGAATTTGATTTATTTATCTTTGAGTATGTTTTTCTTAAAACAGTGAATAAATTTTACTATGAAATCAACAGACCCATTTATTGAAACACCACAAGGAATTTTTATTCAAAATGCAGGTTGGCTACGAATTTCAAGCGATTTTTTAGATAAAACGTATGACGAACTCTGGAAAATTAGAGCAAAATCTGAAGTGTTTGTGGAAATTAATGAATGGGCTTTAGCATTTGGTAGTTTTCCGGCTTTTTTCATTTTACCATTATTTTTGTTTTTGCCAGTGGGATTAGAGGGTTTAATGGGTATTGGTTTAATGACTTTACTGGTAACTCAACATCGTTTTTTATATGGATTACGGCTAGGTTCATTCATTACCTTATTTAATAAACATTTTGTTCAAGTTGCCTTCGCTTTAGTCATTTTTTCCATTTTAGGAATTCAAGAAAGGTATGTTGAGTTGATTTGTGCGGTGATTGTCTTTTTTTCTGCTAGAATTGGCTGGGTAAAATTGGGAACAGAATGGATTGGGGATCGAGTTTTTAAACAAGAGTTTAGATATGAGCAGTTTTTAATTTGGATTTGCATGCAAAAAAGTATCGCAGCAGGTTTAGAAGTTTCAGAATTAACAGAAATGAAACAAAAACTCAAAAATGCAATCCCAAAAAAAAGAAAACAAGTCATATCGACCGTAGATGAGCCTAATCTCTAAAGTCCAAAGCAAGAACCAAGAACGAGTCGAAGTGGAGATATCTTCGAAATTCAAGCAGGTTTAACAATAAGGAACGAGCAATTAAATCGGAAGATTTCTCGACAAGCTCGATACCGAAGGCACCACGAAGTGAAATGACTTAATTGTCATATCGACCGGAGATGAGCCCAAAATCAGTCAGTTCCAAGAACTAAGATCGAATCAAAGTAGAGATAGCTTCGAGATTAAATGAGAAACTAGAAATCGAAAATTCTAAAATAATAGCAAAATAAACCCAATCAAATCTAGATATAAGTCTGATAGCTAATCAATACACAAATGATTCTAGAAGAATCCGTATTTTTGGACAATACAAAAATAAAGATCAATCAAACCTATACATGAGCGAAGAAGTCAGAAGTATGTTTGCCTCTATAGCAGGCGATTACGACAAAGTAAATTCCGTTTTATCCTTTGGTATTCATCACTTTTGGCGATATGTTGCCGTTAAAGAAAGCGGTGCAAAACCAGGCGATTCAGTTCTCGATTGCGCAACAGGAACAGGCGATTTAGCAATCACCTTCAAGGAAAAAGTTGGTGAAACTGGCTACGTTTTAGGAACTGACTTCTGTGCTGAAATGATTGAACCTGCTCCAGCCAAAGCAAAAGGCAAAAAATTAACTATTGATTTCGAAGTGGCCGATGCCATGAATCTTCCCTATGATGACAATACATTCGATATTGCATCCATTTCTTTTGGAATCAGAAATGTTGATAATCCAGTACTAGCCTTATCAGAAATGGCACGAGTTGTAAAGCCAGGAGGACGCATAGTTGTGCTAGAATTTGGTCAACCAAAAGGTTTAATGAAAGCACCTTTTGAATTTTATAGTAAATATGTAATGCCAACAGTTGGAGGTTTTTTATCCGGAAATAAAGATGCTTACACTTACTTGCCTGAAACAAGCGCACGTTTTCCAGCAGAGGGTAAATTCATTGAATTGATGGAGAAAGCCAATAGTTTTTCAGCAATGAAATATGAATCATTAACTGGCGGAATTGCATTTATTTATGTTGGTGTTGTAAAGTGATTTTGTTACTCAACATTGAGCATACCCCCAAACCTAGGTTGCAACAAAGTATGGGTGAATTCGCAGATTCTAGAAAGTGAAAAACCGAAAAACGGACTTTCTGGAGTGGAGACAACAATTAATTCCATTCGGCACAATAAATCAAACAAGTTTTAAAAGCAGAATTGTTGTGGTTCAATATATAGCCAAGAAAATCTAATCTGTTCTGAAATTCGAAATTAGATGAAATAATAAATGAAATGACTAATAAACCGTATTCAATTATTTATTTTGATGGTGTCTGCAATCTTTGCAACGCTTCGGTTGATTTTGTCATAAAAAGAGATAAAAACAAGAAATTCAGATTTGCTTCACTTCAATCAGAAGCTGGGCAAAAAATTTTAGTCGAGAATAATTTTAATCAATCAGATTACGACAGTTTTATTCTTGAACACAAAGGAAATGTGTATATAAAATCGACCGCAGCCTTACATGTTGCAATCAATTTGGGTTTACCACTAAATTTAATGGGAATTTTCTTAATAATTCCATCATTTATTAGAAATTGGGTTTATGAACTAATCGCCAAAAACCGTTACCAATGGTTTGGAAAAAAAGAGACTTGTAGGTTGCCGAGTGCCGAAGAACGCGCTTTATTTTTGTAGGTACGCTTATTACGAGTAAGAAATTATGAAAATTTCGTTTTTCATTATAAATCTGCAAAAAAATTAAAAATACCATGTTAAACTGACATTTTCAAAGCGCCCAAAAGTGAAAAATGCTACAGGGAGGTTTTCCCAAGTCAACTGACGCTATTCTATAATTTTTTGGAATTTATTTTTTATTCCAAATTCAAGTAAATAGAGTTTTAAATTAGTAATCAAAATTGAAACGTTAAGTAAAGTAGTTGGGGTTAATAATTAGAAAAAAATGGTTGAGATTCGATAATTTGTGAGACTTACAAACGTGTAAATAATCAATTCTGAAAAGAAAATAAGTCACAAACGAGATTTAAAAAATCAAAAAATCTGATCAAAACATCCTAATTAAACTCTCTTTAAAGAAATTACCACATAGCCATGCGGTGAATTTGTCCTTTCCTCAGTTGTAACTTGCATCAAACTTAATTCCACTTTTATTGTTCACCATTAAAAGAATACGAAAGAGGGAATCGCAATTTAAAATATAATTTACCAATCATACAATGTTTAAAATTACAATTAAGCAACTAGTAGTCATTTCAGCTCTAACAATTGCTTCAGTGGGCTGTTCATTATTTCAAGAAAATGACAAACCTGAAACAACATCTGCCGATATTGGTGGACTCATAATAGACGGGGTTTCCAATGAAACTTTATCTAACGTAATTATTCAATTAACCTATTCAGATAATGAGGTAGTATTTATTGATACAACCGATGCAAGTGGTAGATTCTTTTTCACCGATGTGCCGATTTCTGGAGGAACATCACAAGACACAACTTCATCAACTACAATTACTGGCACCTATGGGTTTTCAATAACTCAAGCAAATCCGGTGTACAGAAGCAAAGTTGTATTGTATCCTGTAACGCTAAATTTTCTAGGCAAGACTGGAAAATCTAATAATGCATCAGCCAACGTTGTTATTCCACTTTACAAAAATAATATAAAATTAACGGGTGTTTTAGTAGATCAAAACGATGGAGTTCCAGTTAAAGGAGTGTTAGCAACCTTGTATGCAAAAGGTAGTGCAAGTCAAAATGGTAGTGGTTTTAGAACGAATGCAGATGTAATTTTAGATACAACCATTACGCAAATTGATGGCAAATTTTCGTTTGAAAAAATTGAACAAGGAATTACAACATTCATTCGTTTTCAAAGTCTTGATGAATTGTCAGACATTAGTATCCAAACAGATGAAATAAATATTCCCGTTTCTTCTTCAGATAATGAAACGGAGTATAATTTTGGTTCAGTCTCCGTTAATTCAGGTAAAGTTTGTCCACCATTTGAATTTACAGGACTTACGGTAGATGATGGTGATGATTTAAATCTAAATGAGTCCATTGCTTTCAAGTTTAGATTTAGCAGTCCTGTAAAACAATCTCGTTTTACTAGAACCGATTATGAATTTGGAACGAAGTCTGGAACGATGATAGATTCGGTGTATTTAAAAGAAATACAAACAAAAGCAGTTGCAAAGGTTGGAAATAATTATGAAGTAAAAGTTGCTTGGAATACAGATTTTACCGAATTAACAATAACTTCGACCGATGTTTTTAAAGATGCCTATTTTTATTCGCTCGATTTACGTTCCGTTTTTAATAGTGTACACTTTACGGATGAGTTATGTCAGCCTTTAACGGCAACTTGTTTTAGAAGTGAAGATGAATGTTCCGATTGTGAACGAGAAACTCAGGAAGTTGCATTTATCACGTTTTCCACATTTAAAAATACAGCAACACCCAATACACCAGTCTTTGCTTTTAATCCAAATTCAGGTTCGCCTTCTTTAAACTATATTGGAGGAACTTCAAATTTCCAAGTCACGATAAATAATACAAATGCTCCTGTTGCATATTATGAAGTTTACAGAAAAGTAGAAGGTGAAAACGCTGAATTAGTTGATAAATCTTTTGTTAAAGATGATGAATGGTTTGGATATGTTCGTTTTTCCGCTTCAACAGGCTCATTCATTACAGGTTCTCAGACTGCGTTTAATAAGGCTGTTTCTGTTGAATTTTATGTTAAAGCTGTGAGTGAAAATCTCAAAGTAAGTGCAAAAAGTAATTCCTTAGTCATTCAAGATAATGTGCAACCAGGCTTACGAAGCTCAGTATATTCTGCTGTTGATAGTTCTGTTACTGTAACATTTAGTGAGCCGATGAGTTCTGCAAATTTATCAACTGCAGCGAAATATTTAGTTCGTGATGTAAATGATCAACCCATTGATGGTCTAACAATTACCTCGGTAAATGCTTTTCTGGATTCAAATACTAAATTTCTTGATACTGTAAAACTCTTTTTAAGTAGAAAACTCAAGGCTACAGAATCCACAAATACTACTAGAATTGTTGCAACTTCAAACGATGATTCGATGAAAGATTTGTCTGGAAACACAATGAGTACGACTATTCTAAGCTCTACAGGATTACCATTTAATACCATATCATTTAATACCAATAGCCAATAATAGAAGACACACACATAAACCCTAATTGTTATTTTAAGCCGAACAATTGAACTTGTTCGGCTTATTTTTGCGAAGAGCATTTTATACCCCATTTGTAGGATTGGATTTCTTTTTGAAAAATCCTACATTGCCGAATGAAGTCATTTCATGTAATTACAATTAACTCGAATCTGTTTTCACTTCAACAAGTTACGCTTTTTTTTGTTGCGTTAATGATTCTAGCGTCTTGTGCTAGTACAGGAAATTATTCAGCTGGAAGAGTTAAAGTAATTGAAAATAAACTAGATCAGGCTTATGATAGGTGGAAAGGAACCCGTTACCAAATAGGTGGTGAGAATAGCCGGGGAATAGATTGTTCTGCACTTATGATGATTATTATGAAAGATCAATTTGGTGTGAAAATTCCTAGAACTACAGAATTACAAGTGAAAAAGGGAAAAAAGGTTAGCCCAAAATTTCTAATGCCAGGTGATTTTGTATTTTTTAGAACGGGTCCAAAACAATTACACGTGGGGATTATTATTCGCCCTGGCAAATTTATGCATGCTTCAACTTCACAAGGAGTTATTATTTCTGAATTGAATAATCCGTATTGGAAAAAAAGAGTTATCGGTTTTCGACGATTTTTATAATCGGTAAGTGTTTAGAATGTTCTTGGCTTTATAAATTTCTATTCTTGTTTAAACAAGACTTAAGTCTCTTGTGTTGCTTTTTGGTACGAGACTGAAGTCTCGCACCAAAATTAGAGCACTAAAATTATAATCCTAAGCTTTCTATTACTTTTACAGCTGGACTTGGGTTCGCCATTATGTAATAGTGCAATCCACAAACATTATGTGATAAAAGTTCTTTTGCTTGCATACTTGCCCATTCAATGCCGATTTCTCTTGCCCGAGTTGGATTTGCTGCAACTTCATCAGACAAGGCAACAGGAATATTTATATGAAAGGATTTTGGAAGTGAAGTGATATGTGAAGCTGATGTTAATACTTTTAATCCTGGAATAATGGGAACGGTAATTCCAGCATCACGACATTGTTTCACAAAATTAAAATAAACTTGATTATCATAGAACAATTGAGTCACTATATAATCGGCGCCAGAGTTAATTTTTTCCTGAAGTCTTTTAATATCCCAAGCCAAATTCGGCGCTTCAAAATGTTTTTCAGGGTAAGCGGCAACACCAACACAAAAGTCAGTTGGTTCTGCATCTAGCATTTTCTCCAAATAATGACCTTGATTCATAGCTTTAATTTGCTCAACTAAATCAACGGCATAGGTATTAATCGATTTATCTTTTGAAATTGGCTTTGATACGCCATGATCATCACCACGAATCGCTAACACGTTATGAATTCCTAAGAAATTTAATTCAATTAAGGCATCTTCGGTTTCTTCTTTTGAAAACCCTTTACATATAATATGAGGAACAGGATCAACATTATATTTATGCTTAATAGCAGCGCATAAACCAATAGTTCCTGGACGTTTACGCTTTATGTGACGTTTAACCGTTCCGTCTGGTAATTCTTCATAATAAGCTTCTGCTGCATGCGAAGTCACATCAATGAAAGGAGGATTAAATTTGCTTATTTGATCAAGTGACTCAAATAAGGGCTTGATGGAAGAACCACGTTTTGGAGGAATAATTTCAAATGAAATTAATGGTTGTGTTGCGTTTGTGTAGTGTTGAGTAATTTTCATAGGTTGATTTATATTCAAAAAAAATAATCTTAACAAAAATCGTTTTGAGATAAAACGTTCTTCAAAAAATACAAATCGATGGTTAAATTATGTTTTAAGAATTCATTTTATCTGAATATTTTAATGGAGCTAAGATACAGTTTTTTATTTTTTTGAATGAATTTTATTCAGCTTAACATGCTAACTTATACCCTTTGTAATGTTTATTAATTTGTTATAAATGAGTGTATCCCGAAAATTATATTTTAGCAATATTTTGTCGAATTCGTAGGATTTGGAAGGGTGTAACCCGAAAAACTCGACCTTTTGGAGTGGACTCAACAATTCAAATTCCCAAAAAAAATACAAACAAGAGCTTATTCGTAACCTATTGATCTTAGTTCATATTTATTAGTTGGTCATGCTAGGGTTCGACCCTGCATCTCAGCTTAAGAATCCATTTGTTCAAAAAAAGTGATTGTCGCGTATAAAGATATTGGACAGTGATAGCACTTTGTGGTTCTGCGAATCATGTCAGGGCACGGGATGACCTTTTTTTTGCGAAAACCACTACCCTTTTTTATTAAAACGAAATCCGAATTTAAGTCAATTAATTAGAAATTGAAAGCTTTCTATTTATTAGGTAGCGTTTTTGAATTTAGCATTTCATTTTTTTTCTGAAAATCGGTTTTAAAAAAATAGATCATCGATTGCTAACATGTTGAAATGCTAAAACGGATAAGAATCAATGTTAGATTTGAGATTAATATATAAATTTTAGTTTATGTAGCATAAAGCGTTCATTTAACATGTTTAAATGAACGCTTGTTAATTAAAAAGTCTTTTGCCGTCAATATTCGTAATTTATAGGTCAAACCGTCTTGTAGAATTTAAACAAATGATATGGCTCGTCGTTTATTAATAAATATCGATCACATTGCAACCTTAAGAAATGCACGTGGCGAGGGGCGTCCGAGTGTTTTAGACGCCGCAAAAATATGCCTTGAAAATGGCGCAGAAGGTATAGTTTTTCATTTACGTGAAGATCGCAGACACATAAAAGATTTCGATGTAATTCAACTTAAGCAATCTTTAGATACATTTCTTGATTTCGAAATGGCTGCCACCAACGAAATGTTAGGAATTTGTGCTCAAACCAAACCGCATTTATCTACTTTAGTACCAGAATCTCGAAAAGAATTGACAACCGAAGGCGGTTTAAATATGGAAGTCCTGTTTTCGGATTTTCAAAATAGAGTTGTTCCCCAACTGAAAAAAGCTGGTGTTCCGATTAGTCTATTTCTTGATCCAAATCCTGAAGATATTGAATATGCCCTAAAATTAAGTGTATTCGCTGTTGAATTACATACAGGTACGTATTCTTTATCAAGTGGAAAAACGAAAAAGTTTGAATTGGAACGTTTGGCAGAAGCGGCAAGAATTATTCACGAACATGGTATGAAAGTTAATGCTGGACATGGGTTAGATTTTGAAAATATTCATGAGTTCATCAATTATGTTCCTTATGTACATGATATTAGTATTGGTCATGCCATTGTAGCTGATGCTGTTTTTCGGGGCTTAGGAAATTCCGTTCGCGAAATGAATAGAATTATCAAAAATGGCTGAGTATGATTCAATAACTTTACAGGAATAAAAAAAGCTCATAAAGTATTAAAAATCAATCTGAATCCGAAAGTCTTTGACTTTCGACAATCACGCAAAAGGAATAGCAGTGAGCTCCTGCGAAAGTATAGCCCACCCCACGATTTTGTGGGGATTTGCCCAAAATAATTTCACAACCAAAACATGACAAAATTTACACTTGACGATTTTTTAAACGATGATGATTTCAGTGAAAATACTCGTCTTACCGAGTTCCGTCCTGAAATAATTAATGAACTAACTAAGAAACCAACTCTTAAAAAAGGTTCAGATATTGCGTCAGAAAAAATAAAAGAAGCTGAACTTCTTGCCCAAAAACCATTCGATGCAGCAACGCACAAATCAGGTTATGTTGCCATAATTGGAAAGCCAAATGCAGGAAAATCAACATTGATGAATGCTATGCTTGGTTCTCGGCTCAGTATTGTTACGCCAAAAGCCCAAACAACACGAAATAGAGTAATCGGAATTCTTTCTGATGAAGATTCACAGATCATTTTTTTAGATACTCCAGGCGTAATTGAGCCCAAATACAAATTGCATGAAATGATGATGGGCTACGTTCAAAAAGCTGGCGAAGACGCTGATATTGTTCTGCTTATGGTTGATGCAACGGACAAAGAAACAGAAATGGAATTGCTTATTTCCAAAATGAAAAAGTTCCGTGCTCCAGTTTACTTAATTCTGAATAAAATTGACAAAGTTGGTCAAGAAAAAGCATCTGAAATTATAGAACGCTTGCAATCTCAATTCAAATTTAAAGACTGTTATGCGATTTCAGCTTTGGAAAGAATTGGGGTTGAGCAATTAAAGCAGATTATGAAAACCAATATTCGAGTTGGACCGCCATTTTACCCAAAAGATCAATTAAGTGAACATCCTGAACGCTTTTTTGTAACCGAACTCATACGTGAGCAAATCTTTTTATTGTACGAACAAGAAGTTCCGTATTCCTGCGCCGTAGAAATTTTGCAATATCAGGAAACAAATTCAATGGATTACATCGATGCGGATATTGTAGTTGAACGCGATTCGCAAAAAGGAATTTTGATTGGCAAAGGCGGATCAAAATTGAAAAAGCTCGGCACAGATTCAAGAAAAGAAATCGAAGCATTTTTAGGGAAACGTGTTCATCTAAAATTATTCGTGAAAGTCCGTGAAAAATGGCGCGAAAAAGATGGATTTTTGCGTGGATTGGGCTATGGAAAAGAATAATTCAAATCTAAATTAATTACACAAAAAAAACATTTTTTTGAAGTTTCCACTTGCTAAAAATGTGTATTTGCCGATTATTTTTATTGAAAGAAACTTTTATGAGTAAACCCAAAATTCGTAAATAAACTTTTTGGAAAATTATATTCACGCTTTTATTACACTATTTTTTTCCGGAGCAGCCGTCTTAAGCTGTTTAATTGTTGGTTTTGTTCTAATTATTAAGCGTTCAAGTATTTCAAATCTATATTTCGGAATTCTTTTGATAATGGGAGGCTTAACCCTCACGAATACAATGATGGCCCATACAGGAATTCTTTCTACGTTCAAGAATTTGTATTTCCTACCTATTTATTACACGTGGTGGTTTTCGCCTCTCATTTATTTGATTATTCGAACAAAACTTGTTTCTAGTGAGAGTTATTCAAAAAAGAATCTTTTGCATTTAGTGATTCCTTCCATACAAACTGTCTTTTATTTTAGTGTTGGATTCAGATCGTATGAATTTAAATCTTGGTTATATAATGAGGTCATTT
>CAZNTR010000063.1:0-20026 GCA_964575925.1 uncultured Chitinophagales bacterium | reverse complement strand
GTTTTAAATGCTGCGCAAAGTTATCCTAAAATCTGTTTTACTGAAAGTTTATTTTAAAGTGATAAATGCAATGCTCAAAATATCTGTGTTTTTTTAAGTGTTGTTGATGAATCCTTGTTTCGGTTTAGAATTTAACGATTTAAAAATGAGACCATTCCATAACGTCGCTTTTTGTACACGGTTTTAAGTTCCTCGAATTCCTCGAATATTTTGCAGAAAGCTATTTTTGTAATAAGATTAAAAAATGAAATTTAAACAAATACAAACACGGTTCAATTTGTTAATGAAAAGAAATTTTTGAAACTTAATTACAATTTTATGCTCATTTTCCAAATAGTTGTTTTATCAACTTAACAAAAAAAACATGAATACAGTTTCGTTTACATCAAGCAGCCTTGATTTTTTAATCAATTTATCTCAAAATAATAATAGGGAATGGTTTACTCAGCACAAAGATGCGTATGTGAAAGCCCAAGAGAATGCGGCAGAATTAATAGAAAATTTAATTTTTTTAATGAATAAGCATGATCAGCTTGAAAATGAATCTGGAAAGAAAAGCTTGTTCAGGATATACAAAGATGTTCGGTTTAGTAAAGATAAAACACCATATAATCCACGCTTTGCTTGCGGATTAAATCGGGCCGAGAAGTTTAGACGCGGCGGTTATTATCTGAATATTCAACCCGGAAAATCTGCCTTAGCTTGCGGCTTTTTTGCCCCAAATCCTGCAGATTTACTTCGGATTCGTAAAGATATTGAAGTGAATTATGAAACTTGGGAACGATTGTTAGCATCTAAAGAAATAAAAGAAAACTTTGGAAAAATGAAGGGTGATGCACTTAAATCGGCACCAAGAGGATTTGAAAAAGATCATCCTACCATTCATTTAATTAGGCATTAGCAGTTTTTGTTTACACATGAGTTTACAGACAAAGAAGTTCTAGATAATCAGTTCGTGGTTAAAGTTGATGCAATTTTTCAGAACATTCGTCCCTTTTTTGATTATATGAGTTCGGTATTAACAACGAATTTGGATGGGGAAGATGCAGGTTGATTTAAATAAGTAAGAAAATTACTAAGTTACAATCATGGAAATCAGTTGAAATGACCACTAATAAAATTAAAATATGGCAAACAAGTACGTAAGTTTTATCTCAGATGAGCATTTGTTAAACTGCATAGATGTTTTATATAACGCTTATTTAAAGGCAAAAAAAAATATCACAAAGAAAAGTTTTTATTCAAATAAAGTTGACACAATCAAATTAACATTTGATTCAAAATTCAATGAGATCGATGAGTCTAAATTGATAGATACTGAATTATTAAGGCAAATGGATAAATCAATAAATAACTCAATCGGTACTTTTCACGAGCAAATTTTAGGGGGTATAGATGGGTTTGAAATGGGAAATCTAAGTGGTTTTGATATTAAGGCTATTGATAACTCTCTATTTGCCGATATTAAAAATAAACACAATACAATGAATAGTAGTTCATCCGAAGCTTTATTTCAAAAATTAGCTAGATATGCAGATGATAATAAAACTGCTAAATGTTATTGGGTTCAAATTTTAGCAAAATCTAGCTTCTATGAACTTTGGCGAGGCGAAATAAATGGAAAAGAATATAGTCATAGCAGAGTTTATAAAATATCAGGTGATCAATTTTATGCACTGTTAACCGGTGAAGAAAAGGCGTTCTATAATCTTTATAAAATTTTACCAAGTGCAATTGAGGATTATTTAAAAAGTATCGAAATTGAACCAAGTGAGGCCGAGAATTCAGCTTTAAAGGAAATATTAGACGAAACTCAAAAGTCAAAAAGAACAATTATTGACCAAGTAACTTTTGAAAATTTCGGGTACTATTTGGGCTTTGATAGCCTATAATAATGATTTAGGAAGTTTATAACGGAATAACCAATTTCTTGTCCTAAATTCACAGGTACTGCATTTCCGATTTGTTTGTATTGTTGTGCTAATGATCCCTCAAATTGCCATTCATCAGGAAAGGTTTGAATGCGGGCATATTCTCTGACTGTAAAAGGTCGTGTTTCATCAGGATGGCAGCGTTCTGTTTGTTTTTGAGCAGGACTACATGTTAATGTTAAGCAAGGTTCATCCCAACCTATTCTTCGAGCAATTCCAGTTTTTCCACCACCTAAATAATAGCTACCACCCATAAATTCCTTTTTAATATCAGTTGGTAAATCTCTCCAGTAACCTTTTGGTGGAACCATTTTTAAAACATCAGCTTTACTTTTTGGGTACTTTGCACCAATTGAATTAGGAACATTTGTATTGTATAAATCTCCTTTTAATAAAGCGTCTTTTAAATTATAAACCCTTTTGTAGGGCTTAGGATATTCAAATGTTAAATTGATATCCTTTCTAATTCCCACTAAGATTAATCGTTCTCTTTTTTGTGGAACTCTAAAATTTATTGCTTTTAAAACTTGAGTAGGAACAACGTTATAGCCAATTTCATCTAAAATCGAAATCATTCCTTTTAAAGTTTTACCATTATCATGGCTTAGTAATCCTCTAACATTTTCTCCAATACAAATGGGAGGGTTAACTTCTTTTACTACTCTTGCAAATTCGTAAAAAAGAGTTCCTCTAGCATCCGAAAAACCTAGTTTCTTTCCAGCATAACTAAAGGCTTGACAAGGAAAACCACCAGTAACTACATCAATCTTGTCTTTAAAGGGTGAAAAATTAAAATCTTTAATGTCACCTTCTAAAACGTTCCAATGTGGTCTATTTTTCCTTAAAGTTTGACAAGCAAATTTATCTATTTCATTAAGAGCAGAACATTTTAGTCCTACTTTTTCTAATCCAATAGCTAAACCTCCTGCGCCAGCGAATAATTCTAAAACAGTATATTTATGGTCAGGATGAACAAAATTTGTTGTTGTATTATTTTCTTTTGCGGTAATAAAATCAGAAAACGAGTTCTGTAAGTCAGTTCTTTTATAAACTCGATAGTTACTTATTGGTTCTCTAAAAGCAACTAACTTCCCTTCATTGTCCCAACGCCTTAACGTTTCTTTGCTTTTTCCAATTAATTCAGAAGCTTCTGACAAGGTGATAAATTCAGACAAAACCATATTGTTTAACATTATACATGGTTACTAATTTATTGGTTTTTAATCTATTATCAAAAAGCATTAATGAGTTAACTATTAATCTTTGAGTCCATTCCAAAAAGTCGATTCTGTCGGTTTGCTCCCTTCCAAATACTAATAATTCGACGAATATTTTGCTAAAAACAACTTTTCGGAGTTAACTCAAATTTAGATAATTTTAGAATATATAAGAAATATGTGTATTTACGAAAGTGTTTAACAAAAAAAAGACACATAATAAATCAACATTACGTGTCTTTCTAGGCTTTAAATTACAAAATATAGTTTAGAATCTATAAAGAGCTACTATTCCTATTGTTGTTTGTGATGCTTTTGTTGCATTTCCTAAATCATCAGTAAATATATCATCTCCTGCAAAGTCAGCTTTAATTTCTGGACGAATTACAATATGTCCGCCTTTCATTGTATAGTTACCAGATAGCGTTAATGCTGTTACAGAAGAACCGAAGCCTCTTGCGCTTTTGCTATCGTCAAAATATTCAGCTCTTAAGGTAGAAGAGAAGTTTTCGCTAAGACCAAAAGTAAAGTAACCTGCAGCTCCGTACCAGCTGTCGCCTTCCATTCCGTAAATTCCATTGAAGCCAATACTAAAAGCTTCAGATACTTGATAGCCAAGTACAAGATCAAATAATTGACGGAAATCAGGTGAACCTTCGTCTCCACCAATCCAGTTTAATGAACCAGAAAGTGACTCTGAGGGAGCAAAACCAAAACTTGCCCCAAACGTTTTTGCATCATTATCGTCTTTTAAGTTATCCCAATTGTTGTAAATAGCTCCCATCAAACTATAGGTTTCATTTAATTGATACCGAACACGGGCACCAACATGATAAAATGGACCATAGTTAAACAAATAACTTGTACTATAGTTGGCATTTGCTGTGGCATCAATAACTTCGTAACCGATGTGTGTGCCAAATTTACCGACTTCAAATGAAAATTTATCAGTCACTTTTTGAACTACATACGCATTTTGAATAGCATCGCTGGTTACACCATAGTCACTTGCATTTACCAAGCCCGCAGCTGGCCCAAAATTTACATCCAAAACTCCACTTGTTGTAGCGTCTTCATAAGCAAGTGATAACTGAAAAATAGAAAATCCGAATTGGTTGTTCAAATTATCATATAATCTCTGATCGTTAACATTTCCGGCAGGAGTGTTAAGATTGTACATGTAATAAGTATGGGCATGACCGGAAATACTAATATTCTCGGAAATGTTCTGTTGTGCCGATGTGTTCAGCGCTGTAAGTCCTAAGATGGAAAATGCTAATACGTATCTTGTATAAGTTTTCATAACGGTTGATTTTTTTGGGTTGGTATTGGTTGTTTGGTTAATTATCCTAATAAATAAAGGATAAAACAACTAAATGATTAAAAAAATTATAAAATAAATTCATTTGACTAAACATAGTAATAAAAAAGCGCTTTCTTTCTTTAGCTTAATAAATACGTTATTATCGGTTTTAAGCTACATTTTGGACAGATTTGAACTTTTAAAATTGATATACTAGGTAAAGTAACTTTTGATTTCGATACTCGAGTCTAGTTCTTATTTAAGGAATTTATCCATTATTAATGGCTATTTTGTTAAATTTCTTCAAACCCTTAGCAGTCTCAATTGTACTGGTTGTTAATAAATAGCTGTTAGAATTCGAAATTATATTTAATAGTTTAGGCTTTTTAATTAAACAGCAAAAGAAATTTAGTCATTCAGGGCTTTGCTCAGATTCTTCGTCTAGCGAAACAAGAACTAGATGCTTTACTAAAGGCAAAACGATGTGCTAGACTGAGATCCTGAATCAAGTTCAGGATGACCTTGGTTTCTTCCTTCATTACTCTAAAATTCACTACGAGTGTGAGATAAACCTAAGGCAATGTAAAGCCAAATGACATTTTTCTAGTTTTATCTTGTAACATGCTAAAAGAATTGCATAATTCTTATCCCGAACTCAAGTTATTAATAACGGAAACTGAACCCTATATTGTAAAAAAAACGTGAATTGAAGTTTGGAATCCCTAAAAAAGTAATAAACAGTGATTAAGGAATAGTTTATCAGAGAGGTGATTTATAAGTGGAACTTATTTTGAATTTGAAAGCTGGAGAATTGAATCAACGGTATCCGATTTTTCAGCATAGTTAAAGATTCCCATTATTGTAAACGTTTTTTCAATGGTTGGAGACATATTCGTAAAATAAAGCGTCCCATCAACAGCTTGTAACTTTTCAATTATTTCTATTAGGATGGAGATTCCAACAGAATTGATAACTTTAGAATGACCTAGGTTCAAAATGATTTTCTTAACTCCCAAATCAATATGAGAAAAAGCCACTTTTGCAATAGAATCACCCCCATGAATATTGATGTAACCGCTAGTTTCAATCACAAGATGGTTGTGAATTAGTTTAGAATAAATAGTAAAGTCTGAATTCATGGGTTTACTCAATCATTTAAGCGTAGATAGATACGAATTTTTGTACCTTTTTGGTCAGATTCGATAGAAAAATCATCTGAAAGGCTTTTCATAATGCTAAGTCCCCAACCTCTGTAATTACCTCGTTCCATTCTATTTTTCAAATTAGGAACGGAGATTTCGGGAAGTGTAAAGCCCTGTCCAGAATCTTTAATAGTCATAAAAAGTTCATTTTTTTTAAACTCATAATCAATAAAAATTTGATTCATCTCTGATGAATTGTATTCGACAGAATTAATAATGGCTTCGGTGATTAAAATTTTAGCTTGTTCTAGTTTATCAACCGAAAAGCCAACAATTGTTTGTAATTGATCTAATAAACATTGGGCGATTAATTCAATATCCGCAAAACAGGGTAGAGTTAGTTTAACACTAAAACTTTTATTCAAGAGAAGAACTCCATTTATAACTTGTCTGATTATCGATTAAAGTATACATTTTTATTTGACAATATTTTCTAAAAAAAATCAAATCTTAACTTATCTAGGGACAAGCCAAATCAAATTAGAATGAGTTATTTTTTTGAATGGTTTGATTGTATAAGTCATTTAATGCACGTCGATTTATCTTCGAGATACTAATTCGTGGTATTTCAGTAACGTTCACAAACTCTTTAGGAATTTTAAATCGTTCCAATTTATCAAGTAAAATTGCTTTTAAAACTGCAGTTTGCGCACTTCCTACATAAAGTAGAATAAGCTTTTGTCCCCATTCCTCATCAGGAATTCCTAAAACAGCACAATCAGTAATGCCAGGAAACTCATTTATAATCAATTCAATTTCATTGGGATTAATATTTTCACCGCCTGAAACTATACGATCGGTTCGCCTCATTAAAATTTCTAAATTTCCAGAACTATTCATTTTGCCATAGTCACCGGTACAAAACCAAGACTGAGAAAAAGAAGATTGTTCATCCCCAAAAGGATATTCTGTGATTACTTGGGGACCTTTCACCCAAAGAACGCCAGTATTTTCTGCCCTATCAGACTCATCTTCAGGAATTAATTTAATTTGATTTGGTGAAATGCAGGTTCCAACTTCAGAAGTGTGAATCTTTTGACCCTGTTTGTATTCAATTCCTGTAAATTGAGCTGCAGTTTCGGTCATTCCAAAGCTATTTACGATTGTAAATCCAGCATCTACTGCATTTTGAAGTAATTGGACAGAACTTGGACCACCACCTAAAAGGATTTTTTTGAACTTAGAATGAGGTCGAGTTCCTAAATCAAGTAATCGTTTTAACTGAGTGGGAACAAGAGATACAAATTGGACTTTTCCCGATTCAATAAGTTTTCCTACTAATTCTAAACGCAATCTTGGTTTGTAATAAACGCTGAATTGGCTCAATATTGAACGAAATAGGATAGAAAGTCCCCCAATATGATGAAGCGGCAAGGTTAATAACCAAGTGTCATTTATAACAGGTTTTATCCAATGCTCAACAGTTTCACTTGCTACAAGTATCATTTTTTGAGAAATAGAGACAATTTTTGGTGTACCAGAACTTCCTGAAGTTTGAATAAAACAAGCTGTTCGTTTCTCATCCCTTGAAATCGTGTTTTCAGAATTAAAGTATTGATTATCAATAATATTTGAAATAGATACAGCTTTAGTTTTTTCGAGCAAGAGCTTCTTTAAATGCTCGGGTTGATTCTCTGAAACAGGAACTAAAGCATAGCCTTTTAACCAAGCAGCAAGTAATAATGGAAGGGAATGGTTATCAATAGTAGAAGAGAAATAAATCGCTGAGGTGTTCTTATCAGTTTGTTTTAAAGATGAGAAATGCTCAGTAATCGAAGAAAATGGAATATCAACCTCTGAATCAGACGTAAGCCAAGCAGATTGATTAAGATGCAAACCTTCGATGTTCAATCTAATTAATCCTGATTGAGATAAAAAAATCCATTTTCAATTTTTTCCGTGAAATAATCTAAATCGGAATCAAATAAATAGCCAGTACTAAGCCCGTGAGGTATTTCTGGATCTTGGGTAAATGCTGCGGCAATTTGAGCAGTAATTCTTCTACCAACAATAGTTTCAAGGGCAGAAGTAAAAACCAATTTCTTCCCTCGTTGAGATATTAAATCTGAAATAGCATGAATTTCCTGAATAGAGCCAATTAGCATGGGTTTAATTACAAATACATCAGCAGCATCTTGTTCTATTAAAAGTAGAATATTCTCGAGACTATCTGCAGATTCATCGGCTGCAATTGAAATGCTTGAATGATCTTTAACATATTTAAGAGCTTCAATATTCTTGAAATCAACTGGTTGTTCGCAGTATTCGATGGGCTCGTTTTTTAAATCGTTCAAAAAATACACTGCATTATCAGCAGAAAAAGCCTGATTTGCATCAATTCTCCAAATAAGTTGTGGATATTTCTTTCGTAAAATTCGAATTATATTTAGTTCTTGAGATGGTTTAATGCCCACTTTAACTTTTATATGTTGAACACCACTTTTGATAAATTTGGCAAGTTGAGCATCAGCCTTGATCGGATCAAGTATGGAAATTAATCCATTTATTTTAACATGACTCAATGAATTTTCATTCAAATAATGATGCAATGATTTTCCATCAGCAGAAGCTAATAATTGTAGTCTAATTGCATCTAAGCCAAAACGAATAGAAGCAAAAGGAATTTCATGTATCCAATCTTGATTGAACAGATTCTTTTTAATGTAAACATCATTCTTTGCAATCCATTGAAAGACATCTTGTTGTGACTCTTTTGAGAAGCCAGGAAGTGGCGCAATTTCTGAATAAAAACACTTTTCACGTAAATAAGAACGAACAATCCAACCGCTTCTCAAGCTGAATGTAGTATTTCCAGTAACTAAAGGATGTTTGAGTTGAAGAGAATAAGGTTGAAGACTAATATTCATGCTTATTGAATAGTTATGCCAATTGTAAAAAGAATGCCAAATAGAATTAAAAATTGAGCGGTTTTTGCTAACAAGTCATTTAATTCCACTTTATCATGATAAGTGAACAAGCGTTTACAAAGAAAGTAGGCAAATGGAAAACTTAACATAGGTAAAAAAATGTAGTAATTATATCCGTTCCAAAATTGTAAATGTGAAGGAATCGCAAATGCCATTAAACATAAAAGTAGATATTCACCTTTTAAAAAAGTATCACCAAAGAGTACACCTAATGTGCGTTTATTTACTTTTTTATCCGTTTCTGTATCTCTTAAATTATTAATAACAAGAATGTTTGTACTTAATGCACCAGGAATTAAAGATGCGAAAAAAACTTCCCAATAGAATAAGCCAGTATGAACATAAAACGTTCCACAAACGGCAATAATACCAAAAAAAATAAATACAAAAATATCCCCAAGTCCATTATAAGCAAGGGGATATGGACCACCTGTATAAAGTATTCCAAATGTAAGTGATGCAATTCCGATAGCAAAAATTAGCCAACCGCCAATGTAAACTAGATATAAACCGCAAAAGAAAGCAAGTAACATTGTACCAATAGTAGCATGAAACATAGTCTTTGGTTTAATAAGCCCGCTTGCACTTGCTCGTTTAAACCCAATCCGTTCTGCTGTGTCTGCACCTTTTTTAAAATCAAAATAATCGTTAGCGAAGTTTGTTCCAATTTGGATTAACACAGAACAGATTGTTGCCATTAAAAATACATCAACATGAAACGATTGATGTTTCCATGCTAATGCAGATCCAATTAAAACTGGAATGAGTGCAGCCGGTAATGTTTTTGGTCTTGTGGCTTCAAGCCAATTTGAAAAAGTGTACATTCAAAGAAAAAAGGGTTAAATAGGGTTTGCTGAAAATAGGCATATTTTTGTTAAAATCGCTTCCAGATTACGGCTCATTTTTGAAAGCGCTTTTTTGTAAGCTTTGCTAAACAAATTCTGTTTAAAATATGGTTTAAATTGATTTCTGCTTAATAATATTAAGGTATTGCCTTTTTTTTCATAAAAATATTTTGCAAAAAATACTAAATGCGTTATTATTAATCAACTTATTAACTAAACAGCATTTACCCCAATGAGCAAAGCTTATAGACGTTACGATACACTCGCTGCTGCGAGATATACATCAGAGGAATTAAGTGTGAACCATACGGAGCCTATTAATATTCTCAAAATTTTTGGTGAAAACACATTACACGTAGAAACATTAAAATCAAGACTTCCAAAAAACATTTGGAAAGAGTTCAAAAAAACCTTGAATGATAGTGAACCGCTTACCTTGCCTGTGGCAGATGCGGTTGCATTAGTAATGAAAGATTGGGCCTCCGAGAAAGGTGCAACGCACTTTACTCACTGGTTTCAGCCTTTAACAGGTACTACTGCAGAAAAGCACGACAGTTTTATCACTCCAAACCAAGGCGGGGGTGCTGTAGCTGAGTTTTCTGGAAAAGATTTAATTCAAGGTGAACCTGATGCTTCTTCATTCCCTTCTGGAGGATTACGTGCTACTTTCGAAGCTCGTGGTTATACAGCTTGGGATCCAACATCACCTGCATTTATTGTTGAAGCTCCTTATGGTTCCGTTCTTTGTATTCCAACAGCTTTTGCTTCTTGGAAAGGGGAAGCCTTAGATGCTAAAACTCCATTATTGCGTTCAGATCACGTAATTGGGCAAATTGCCAAAAAAACGATGGAATTGTTTGGTGAAAATGACGTTCAAAAAATTTTTTCTACTGTTGGGTATGAACAAGAATATTTCTTAATTGATCAAGAATTTTATTTCCGTCGTCCCGATTTAATTACTTCAGGTAGAACTTTATTTGGTGCAAAACCTCCAAAAGGACAAGAGTTAGAAGACCATTATTTTGGTTCAATTCCTGAGCGCGTTTTAGCTTGTATGATTGAAGCTGAGAAAGAGATGTACAAATTAGGCATTCCTATTAAAACTCGGCACAACGAAGTGGCTCCAGCTCAGTATGAAATTGCACCAATTTATGAAGCCGTAAACGTTGCAGCTGATCATCAGCAATTAACAATGTCTGTTCTTCAAAAAACAGCTCGTAAATTCGGCCTTGTTTGTTTATTACATGAGAAGCCTTTTGCGGGTGTGAACGGGTCAGGTAAGCACTCCAATTGGTCTCTTGCAACCGATACAGGAATGAATTTATTCGAACCTGGCGAGAATCCTCACAGTAATAAAATCTTCCTTTATTTTGCAACCGCTGTTATTAAAGCTGTATTCGACCATCAAGATGTGCTAAGAATTGCTTGTGCGAGTGCTGGTAATGATCACCGTTTAGGGGCTAATGAAGCTCCTCCTGCCATTATGTCTATTTTCTTGGGAGAGCAGTTAGACGACGTATTTAAACAAATTATTTCAGGAAAACCAAGCTCTTCTAAACAATCTGGTTTGTTAGGCTTAGGAACTCCACAAATTCCTCATATTTCTAAGCATGCTGGTGATAGAAATAGAACTTCTCCTTTTGCTTTTACTGGTAACAAATTTGAGTTCCGTGCGGTTGGTTCAAACTTTTCTGTTTCTTTCCCAACAACTATTCTGAACACCATAATGGCTGATTCTTTGAAACAAATGAATGAGTTATTAGAAGTTGAATTAGCAGCAGGAAAATCACTCGATGATTCTTTATTAGTTGTGATGAAATCTGTTCTAGCTAATCGTTATAAAATCGTATTTAATGGCGACGGTTATTCACAAAAATGGCAAGAAGAGGCTGAAAAACTCGGTTTAATTAATCGTAAAAACACACTTGAAGCTCTTCGCTATATGGTTACTGAAAAGAACTTAGACTTATTTGGTAATCTTGGCATTTTAAATCATGATGAGTTTGAAGCACGTTATGAAATTATGCTTGAGCAGTATTTCAAAACGATAAATATTGAAGCTGAAACTACTCAAACTTTAGCTAAAACTATGATTCAACCTGCAGCAATTCGTTACTTTAATGAATTAGCAGCAACCGTTGATCGTGGTTCTACTCTTGGTTTAGACACTATCGGATCTAAAGCTTTATTAATCGAAGTAAATGGTTTATTTAATGATTTAGTAATTAGATTAAATCAGCTCGTTGAAGTTAACGAAGATTTAGGTGGCGAAACAATCACTGAAAAATGTGACCACATGTACGAAAATGTAATTCCTGCAATGAATGCAGTACGTGAAGTTGCTGATAAATTAGAGCGAATCTTGCCCGATGATTTCTGGCCACTTCCAACTTACAGAGAAATGTTGTTTGTGAAATAATCACAATTAATCCTCCAATAGATGAAAGCCCGATGTTCGAAAGATATCGGGCTTTTTTTTAGATACGGAACCTTTTTTACCGAGGATCTCTGTTTTAGATAAGCAATTAAGAGTAAAACGAATGGGGTAATTTTTTGAGGTGTTCTGCAATCAAAGATATCTGGGCGTTATACTTTCGACTAACGGTAAAATTAATCTATTGTTTATCAGTAATTTTTAATTTCTATTCATTTTACTAGTTTTGGCAAAGCCTCTTTTCTCGCTCGCTTAAAACTTCCGACTCTTTTTACTCGGTAGGGGAATGGATTGCAGGTAAAGGATGTTTGTGAGTTAATTAGTTGAAAAAGGTACTAGTGTTTGATTAATTAACACGAGCTCATTAGGTGTAAATTAATTATAAATTAGTTATACGATTAATCGTTATCAAATACCCTTTAAAAATTGGACTATGCATTATGGACACGAAAAGCGGTTAAGAAATTCTTGGCAGAGAGTTAGGGGGGTATTAGCTATAAATACAATGGTTGATTATGTGCGCATTTTGGGTTTTGCTCCTCAGAAGCCAAAGTAAAAAGCTTATGTATAATGTTCAAAAAAAGTTAAAATATGGTTAAGTAGAAATTATCATGAAATTAAAAAAGAGTAAAATAAATATGCGGAAATACATTGGATTGACGAAACAGGATTGAGAAACAACGGTTAGCATGGTCGTTCATACGTAGCAAAAGGAGAAAACGTCAACAGGAAAAACTTGACCATATGATTTTTACAAAACCTGATTGCAAGTAATACTAATCAGTATAAAGTTCATTTAATAATTTATTTATGAAATAATTAAGTAAATAAAAATAATAAAAAATAGGCATAAAATTACAAATATTATTTTCCCAAAAATTTCATATTTTTTACAATTTAAAAGTGAATTATAGCCAAAAATAAAAAGAATGGGTAAAGGGAATAGGAAATATTTTTTCATATTAAACAATTTGCCATAAAAAAAAATAATTTTATCTGTGATTTAAAGCAAGTTTTAATAGAAAAAATAAAAAATAAAATGATTATTAAATACAAACGCAAATGGTTACATAAATTTATCTCAAATTCGGACTTGGATCTTTAGTAACGTTTATTTTTTTTAAAAAGGTTCAATTTTGCAAAAAATTAAAAAAAATAAGATAATCGCAACATATAGTTCTTATTTCACATACGTCATTTCGTTGTGCTGGGTCCCGATCCAGCATATCAGTCTTAGAACTTAACCTAATCAAAAGAACTAGCTTGTGGTCTAAAAAAATTATGGACTGAAGTAGTACTTCGTGGGTCTTCAAATCGTGTTGGGGCACGGTATGACCTTTATTTTGCAAAAACCAGTGAAGTTTGTTTAGAAACGAAGTCTGAAAGTGGAGTCCTAAGTGATTCTAAACATTTTGTCATTATTTTGTTACCAAATTATAAATCACTATTTCCTTTTGACAATATATTTTAAAATACATTCATACAGGATATCTCTATTAACAGGTTTGGTGAAAAATTCATCACAACCCGCTTTAAAAGCTTTTTCTTTAGAACTTTCAAATGTTGCAGCTGTAACTGCAAATATTGGCAAGTCTTTTTTTATTTTTTTTATTCGTTCTGTTGTTTCAAAACCATCAATTCCAGGCATATGCAAATCCATCAAAACACATGATATTTCAGGATGTTCGTTAACTTTTTCAATTGCATTTAAACCACTAATGGAATGAATAATAGTACAATTTATTTCTTCTGAAATCTGCATATTCAATAAATAAAAACTTGCCTCATCATCCTCAACAATTAACAAGGTGATATTTTTGTCATTTAACTTTTCTATGGTTGTTTTATTTTTTCCATATTTTTCAATTAATCTAAACAATTGCTCTTTGTCAATAGGTTTTGAGATGAACTCATCGCACCCAGCTTTCAATGCTTTATCTTTATCAGCATCTAAAACGGCAGCTGTTACAGCAAAAACAGGTAATTCGGATTTTATCTCTTTTATTATTTTGGTAGCCTCGAAGCCATCTACACCAGGCAGATGTAAATCCATCAAAACACATGTTATTTCTGGATGTTTCTTTACTTTTTCAATTGCTATATCTCCATTAATTGCATGAATTATAGTACAAGAAAATTCTCTGAGTAGTTGTTTTTTTAATAAGAAAAAACTGACCTCATCGTCTTCCACAATAAGTAGGTTAATTTTTTTATCATTTTTAATTTCAAAATCTGATTTAGTTTCAAATTCAACATGGATTGGGGCAATTTTCTCCAAGGGTATTGTTATACTAAATGCGGTTCCTATTCCTTTTTTTGAGTTTACTGAAATTGTTCCGTTTAGTAATTCTACAATCCCTTTTACAATAGAAAGCCCAAGACCCGCACCCTCATAAGTGCGATTAAGCCTAGCATCTTCCTGATTAAACCGATTAAATATTTTTGAGATATAATTTTCTGTAATACCAATTCCAGTGTCACGAATAAACAATTCAATATTATCATTAAGAAAGTTATACCCAAATTCAATTGCACCTATTTTAGTATATTTTAATGCATTATCTATTAAATTTGTGAAGATATGATAGATTAAATTTTCAGAATTATAGATTAGTGCCTGATTTTCTGACAATTCTTTATGAATGATAAATTCTATTTTTTTCTCAGTGGCTATTTTTTTATTTTGCTCAAATAACTCATCTATCAAGTTGTTAATATTAAAAAAATTCTTTTCAATTAACATTTGTCCTGATTCAATCTTTGAAAGAACCAAAATATTATTAATAAGATTTAATAAACGAATTGAATTATTTTGAATTAAAGTAATATAGTGAGACAATTCATTTTTTGTTATATTTTCATCCTTAAGAAATTCAGCATAACCTGTAATAATATTTATCGGAGTGCGTATTTCATGACTCATATTAGCTAGAAAAGCTGATTTAAGGCGGTCGCTTTCTTCGGCTTTTTCTTTGGCAATAAACAGTTCATCAATCATTTTTTTCTTTTCTGTGATGTTTTCTTTTATTGCAACAAAATGTGTTATATTCCCTATTGAATCCACAACTGGTGAAATAGTTGTCTGAACCCAGTATAAATTTCCATCTTTATTTTTATTACATAAGTCCCCTGACCAGTTATTACCGGTTAATAAGGTATCCCATAATTTCTTGTAGAAATCATTAGTATGAACTCCTGATTTTAGAAATCGTGGATTTCTGCTAATTGCTTCTTTGGAAGAATAACCCGATAATGCGGTAAAACCTGAATTTACATAGATAATATCACCTTTTTTGTCAGTTATATTTAATGAAACTGAACTTTGTTCTATTGCTCTTATATAAAGCTTTAATTTATCTTCAGTTTTTTTCCGTTCAGTTATATCATTTACAAGTACAAGTCTTGCTTTTTTATGGTTGAAATTTATACTGTGAGAGAGAATTTCTACAAAAAAAACATCCCCTTCCTTGTTTTTATGCCTCCACTCACCCGAGAATGAATATTCATCGGCACGCTGTCTGATGTCCTCATATAGTTTTTCAATATCTTCCAATGGCCTTATGTCTTTAAGGTTCATGGTTAAAAACTCTTCGCGATTATAGCCATATTTCGAAATGGCAGAGTGGTTTACCTCTAAAAAATTTAAGGTATCCAACTCGTAAACCCACATAGGGTGCGGGTTGCTGTCGAACAATAACTTGTATTTTTTTTCACTTATTTTGAGTTCATCAAGAACTTCGGACTTCTCGTGCTGTAACCTTTTTTTTTCTAAAACCTGTTCGATTGTTGGTGCTAAACCTCGAATGTGCCTTGCCGATTTTATTACATAATCGGATGCCCCCATTTTCATAGCCTGAATGGCCACCTCTTCTGAACCAGTCCCAGTAACAATTATCACTGGTATTTCGGGGTTCTTTTCATGAACTATTTGCAATACTTTTAAACCATCGAAGCCAAGTATATTAAAATCGCTTAGAACAATATCAAAATCTTTTTCTGCGAGATATTGTTCGAATTTTTCGCGACTATCTGCCTCTATTACCTCAAATGTATCGTGTTCTTTACAAAGAGCATCTTTTACTAGTTGACGGTCAAGGGAGTTATCATCAACATGAAGGATTTGGATTTTATTTTTCATAAACTTTAATCAACTAAATTACTTTATGCATCAGGTGCTCCAATATTTAATGAAAACCAGTAATCATCGATTCTTTTAATTACATCAATGAAACCAGTAAAAGCAACAGGTTTCATTAGGTAACTGTTAGCTCCTATATCGTAACTGAGTGTACGGTCACCTTCTTCTTTTGAAGAAGTAAGTACTATTACAGGAATACGTTTTAATATGTCTGTATTTTTTATCTGGCGCAATACTTCAAAGCCATCAATGCCGGGCATTTTAAGGTCTAGCAAAATAAGAGAAGGTAAAGGAAATGCATCACGATCAGAAAATTTGCCTCTTCCGAAAAGATAATCCAAGGCATCTTCGCCAGAACGAGCAACATGTACATTATTTTTCAATTTAGCTTCTTTAAAAGCATCCAATGTAAGTATTACATCCATAGGATTATCTTCCACTAGAAGTATTTCTGGTAGTCTATTCATCTGATTTCTGTTTAAGGTTTTGTTAATTCAAGAATAAAAGTGCTGCCCTTACCAACGCTTGATTCTACATAAATTGAACCACCAAGCAAAGCAACAGCTTTCTTAACATTAGCAAGACCGATACCAGTACCTGGATACTTATCTTCACCGTGTAAACGCTGGAAAACATTGAAAATTTTTTCGCAATGTTCTGCTGGTATGCCTATTCCATTATCGGCCACTTTAATAAGGACACCTTCTTGTATAGTATCAAAACTTATATTTATCAATAATGCTGTATCAGTGTTACGGTATTTGATAGCATTCCCGACCAAATTACTAAATATCTGGCGCAATAGGCTTTCATCAGCAGGAATTACAGGTGGATTATCGGCTATTTGGAATTTACCCCCAATTTCTTCAATCTGTGGTTTAAAATCGTCGATAATGGCATCAATAATTTTTTTCAATGAAACTGGACGTATTTCCACAGTTTTTCTACCAAGCCTCGAATAATTAAGTAAGTCATTTATAAGCTGCTCCATTCTAACACTCGATTCAACAATATAATCCATGTATTGCTTTCCCTCTTCATTCAGAGATTCTTTATGCCTATCGGCAAGAATCTGCGAAAAACCATAGATGGCGCGAAGTGGTGCACGAAGGTCGTGAGAAATAGAATAGCTGAAAGATTCCAGTTCCTTGTTGGCAGTTTCAAGTTGTTGGGTGCGATTTTTAATTTTGTCCTCTAATTCGCTGTAGAGGTTTACATTTTCAATAGCCCTTCCGGCTGAATCAGCAAGGGTTTGAAGGAGTTGTACCTCCATATCGGAAGGTAAATTCCTATATGACCAATAGTGACCTATGGCACCAACAGGTTCATACGTATTAACAGGCATCATTATAAGACTTTTAACGAAAGTGGGTTTATATAATTCTGCTGGGACACGGGGGTCGCTAAAAATATCTTCAACAATAGCAGGTTTATTATTGAGCATAGCCCATCCGCTGACACAATTGTTAATTGGAAATTTCTTTCCCTTCCAGAGAGGTTCGATGGCATCTTCATCAAAATAATAACAAAAGTCTCCTTCCCGAACAACAAAAGTGACACCATCGGCTCCAGACAATGCCCTGGCAGAATGTTTAACTATGGATACAATCGAATCAAAGTCGCGTGCTGAGGATAGCTTTTTAACTGAGTCAGCAAGGTTTTGTAAATTTGTGATTAAACTGTTTACTTCTTTTTCAGCTTCGATACGTTCGGTAATATCAATTCCAATACCGATTAAACAATCCATATTATCATAATTTATTTTAAATCCATTAAAAAAATAGGGTGTTCGTTTGCCATCCTTTGATACAAAATCTGCCTCGACTTTAGATTGACCTAAGGTAAAAACCTCACTTATCCTTTCTTTAAGCAAATCTTTTTCACTACCAGAAAAGAAATCAAGAGGTTCCATTTTAGCGATTTCATTCCCCGAGTACCCACTCACTGTTTCAAAGTTCTTATTCCATCGGAGAAATTTAAAGTCGTTGTTGTAAAAATAAAATATACCTGGAAGTCCATCTAATAAAGCATTAGAAAAATCACGTTCAGACTGAATAGTTTCTTCTGCTTGTTTCCTTTGGGTAAAATCGTGGGTAATACCCATAACTTCGTTCACATTTCCACTCTCATCAAGAATAGGAATGCAGGTTATGCGTAAATATTGAGTTCCAATATTCGTCAACATCAACTTAGTTTCAACTGTACAAATTTTTCCGCTCTTCAATGCTTTCTCAAGAGTAGGCAGATAGGCCCCAAACACTTCCGCAGGCCAAATTTCGTCATCGCGCTGTCCAATAAAATCAGAAACTGGACGGCCTGTGATGCGAAGTGTTGTGGCATTAATATGCTGGATTTTTAAATTCTTGTCATAGATGACAATGACATCAGGAATATTTTCAAATGCATTTCTGAAACGTTCTTCGCTTTCTTTCAATGCAGTTTCGGTTTGCTTCCGTTCGGTAATATCGCTAAAGGTTCCATGAAACCGAATAGGGGTACCTTTTTTATTAAATTCAAGTTTAGCTCTGGAATTACAAAACTTAATTTTTCCTGCCGGTGTCATAATCCGAAGGTCATAATTAAGTTCTTCCTTTGATTCTATTACCCTCTGAACTTCGGTATGATAAGGAATGTTATCTTCGGGATGAACATAATTAGCACTTGATGCTGGACTTGGGATGTAATTGTCAGGGTTAAGTTCTAAAATCCTGTAAAGCTCATCTGACCACCATACTTTATTCGTAACCATATCCCAATCCCAACTGCCAATTTTAGCGCTTTGCTGAGCTTCGTTAAGTTTAAACAATAAGTCTGATTTAATTTTCTCATTGGCTTCAAGATTCTCTCGGGTACTTAGTAAAGCTTCTTCAAAAAATTTTCTATCTGTTATATCCTCTCCTATACTGGCCGTTCCGGTCACATTGCCAGAAGTATCTTTCAATATCGTGTTATTCCAAAATATAAGGTGTTGTTTGCCAGACTTTGTAAGAATGGGGTTTTCAAAATGATTGGCAATTTTTCCAGTTTTTAATCCTTTTAAAAATACTTCTTTTGTTTCGGGGTTAGAATCCGGAACCATAAGTCCGAACCAGTCTGAACCAATCAATTCTTCAAGTTTATATCCAGTAAGTGTTAACAAATACGAATTACAATAAATAACCTTGCCGTTTATATCCAGAAAAACAACTAGGAGGTTTACATTTTCCAACAATTCATAGAAAGGATGATCTGAATTAAACAAAGATATATTATCAGGAATCCGGACATTAAATTTATCGTCCTCATCAGTGCTTACCTTGTTTAATTTAAATGCTTTGAGCAATAAATTAAGTACTGTTTTTAATTTATTTATCACTTGAATTTAGGTCTTAAAATATTCTCTAGCACAAATTTAATTAATTAAACGAAGGATTACAATAATATTTCATTCTTGCAAACGGTTAATTCTAATACATATAGCTAATGTCTGATGAATGTGGGTTGGCAAAAAGGCAATTAGGTGGTTGTACACATTACTCGCAGGGATGGGCTGTTACACTTTTGCTTTTATACAATGCCATTTTTTCATTTCTTTTTTTAGCAACTGTTTTAGAATTATTGTGTAATTGCCATTTATCAGCGGTTTAAGAGTAAGACCAGTCTGTGTAAATACTGACCTTTCAAATTACCAAAAATCCTAATTTAATAAAAGTATATTAGGCGTAACTAAATGTATTTAAGTAATTAATTCTAATTTTGTTATGTCAATTATTTCTACAAAAGCCAGTACTAATCTTGTCTAAGCAATCTTCATCAGCTTACCATGTCTTGCCTCAAAGATTTTGTGGACTGCATGAATATTGTTCGGTTCTTAGTTGGCTATGTGGTTTATCTTGTTCTGACTGAGCATGATTTTAAACTTGCTCATGATTGGATAAAAGGTTGTCCTGCGTTTGCGTCTTCGGTTTTCCTTAAATTGTATTTGTATGGGTTTTTTAATGGGATTCGTTCGTCTTGCGGTTTAGAAAAAGAATGTCATCGAAACGTTGA
>CAZNTR010000062.1:0-20321 GCA_964575925.1 uncultured Chitinophagales bacterium | reverse complement strand
CTTTACTATTTGGCACATTTTGAGCGCCAGGATAATTTAGAATGGAACCTGTTTCGACTCGGTGGGCTACAACTTTATCTACATCTAATCCTTTAGGATTATAAATTCCACCTTCATATTCTGCAATTCCAGTTATTATAGCTCCGCCTTCCATAAAAAACTTAGCCGTATGATATCCCACATTACCTAGCCCCTGAACAATGGTCGTTTTCCCTTCAATTCCACGTGTTAGACCTAAATACTTCATATCTTCCACGTCATCGCAACATTCTCTTGTTCCATAAAAAACTCCCAAGCCAGTTGCCTCTTTTCTTCCATTTATTCCACCTTGAGGAACAGGTTTTCCAGTAACGCATCCTTCACCATTAATATCATTGGTCATTACATTATAGGTATCAACAATCCAAGACATTTCTTGTTCACCGGTTCCATAATCGGGCGCAGGTACATCAACGCCAGGACCAATAAAGTTCTTTTTAACTAATTCGTAGGCATATCTACGAGTAATCCGTTCAATTTCACTTACAGAATAATCATTTCTGTTAATTTTAATTCCACCTTTTGCTCCACCAAAAGGAACATCCACAACGGCGCATTTGTAGGTCATAAGAGCGGCTAAAGCTGTAACTTCATCCTCGTTCACTTGAATTGCAAAACGAATACCTCCTTTTGTGGGAAGTTTGTGATGACTATGCTCAGCTCGCCATGCATGAATGGTTTCAATCGTTCCATCATCTTTTCTTAATGGAAAGGTCATTTTATAAACACTATTGCAAATTTTTATCTGTTCTAATAATCCTTTTGGATGTTTTGTATGTACAGCAGCTCTGTCAAAATTTTTATTGACTTCTGCAAAAAACTTATACTTTTCTGACATATTACACTCCTTTGTAAGCGCTTTTCTGAATATCTAAAATCGATTTGTGATATTACGGTGATTTCAACTCATTCCAAAACATTATTTAACTAGTGTTCTAAACATTTTGTGATTGCAGCTAAGTTTCTAGTTCTCAATTTCTTTTTGCCTGCGTTCTATGCAAAAATTCTTTTAAATTTTAGTTAATTCTCTAATGTTAAGACCAAACAAGAATTCAAGTTTAATGGTTTGCACTGATTCCAACTGTATGGAATCTCCAATTATTTCACCGAAAATTATTTTTCAACTTACGCTCAAAGTTTAATTTGAGAAGGCTCTTTATTTCATCTTTCGGAGTTCGTTTTTGACCTCGCGATAACAAGGGATATTCGAGGATCTAACGTAAGCCCTCTGCAAAAAATATCTTAAGGCACAAAAACGGGCATTATTTGCTCGGAGGTTGAATCTCTGCATTAAGTAAAAGTGTAACCTAAACATTACTTATAGCGAATTTGTTTTTGTTGTGATTTTTAAGCAAGAATAAACATACAGCAATTTGCAAACTTAACTACAGTTTCTAGTCCAAAAGTTGAGTCATTAATTAAGAAAAAAGTGAATCTAGACCGATTCTACTAAACTTTTATATATAGAAAAGCAGAACCGAATTTGAATAGAACTATTGTATAAGAGCGATTTATCTTATATTTCTTGTCACGATTTGGAAAAACTCATGAAGTTTCAGTATTTATTTTTCTTTGTTTACTCTTTTTTATTTTCTTTACAATCAGGTTCTTCTCAACAACTTGAGAGGTCTTCATTATCTACCCTTCCTTATTCCTTAATAATTCAAGAACAATCAACTCCTTTCAAAATCAATTATTATGGTTTAACCTTAGAAATGTTTCCTAGCCAATTTACTATAAGTGGCTCTTTACAAACAAAACTTACTGCAAAAAAAGCCTTTTCTTCCTTTTATTTTAATTTAAGCCAACTTTTAACCGTAGATTCCATTCGGTCCGATCATACTAATTTGATGGGATTTTCTCATCGCAATGATTCTATTCTCTTTCAATTACATTCACCTCTTTCCATTGGTGATTCTCTAATTTTCACGCTTTATTACAGCGGAATGCCTGTTCAAGCCAACAGCGATAGCTTTAGATTTACCAGTAGAAACGGGGAGCCACACATTTGGACCTTATCGGAACCTTATGGCGCTAGAGATTGGTTTCCAGTTTATGATTACCCAAACGTAAAAGCCGATTCTGTTGATTTATGGATTACAGTTCCCAACAATCTTACCGTAGCTTCTAATGGTATATTAGCTGGGAAAACTGAATTAAATGAGAAAACTAAATTCCATTGGAAACATCGCTATCCGATTGCACCTTATTTAATTTCATTAGCCATTGCTGAGTATCAACTTGTTGAATACGATTATACAGACCCTATTGGTAACACGTTTCCCATGCAGCATTATATCTATTCTGATATCAATGCAAATACATTAATGAATGATTTGCATTACACAGACCGTTGTATGGATATTTTCACCCATCACTTTGGGGAATATCCTTTCAAAAATGAAAAATATGGTCATGCCATGTTTAGTTGGGGCGGAGGAATGGAACATCAAACTATTAGTTCAATGATTCGGTTTACACCAGGCTTAGTCGCTCATGAATTAGCTCATCAATGGTTTGGCGATGCCTTAACTTGCGGAGAATGGCAAGACATTTGGCTCAACGAAAGCTTTGCGACCTATGCAGAAGGCCTAATGGTTGAAGCCGACCAAGGAGAGTTCTCTTTCAAAGCTTGGCGTGAAGATAAAATTGAACTCATTACTTCTCTTCCTGATGGTTCTGTGCGAGTTCCTGAATCTGCCTTTAATTCTTTTACGGGTATGGGGAATATAAACCGCATTTTCGACTATCGCTTAACGTATGCAAAGGGTGCGTTGGTTCTTCACATGCTGCGTTACACAATCGGAGACAGTCTTTTTTTTGAAGGATTAAAAGCATATACGAATTCTGAATTTCGATATTCTTCTGTCTTAACTCAGAATTTTAAAAATATAATGGAAGAAGTTAGTGGCAAAAATTTAGCCTCTTTTTTTGAAACTTGGATTTATTCGGAAGGCCATCCCAAATACGAATTAACCGCACGTGGAACTTTTATTCAAGAATTACCCAAACCATTTAAAGTTGATTTACAATTGAATCAGCAACACTCACTTGGTAGTGATATTTTTTATGCTATTCCCATACAAGTTCAAATAATTGGTAGTGGAAAAGATACTGTGGTTACCTTGTATCCTGATTCTCCGAATTTTCAGTATGAGACAACCATTGATTTCAATCCAGAATATGTTCGTTTAGATCCATTTAATAATGTAATTCAAACCACAGAAAACTCTACGTTTCATTTACATACAATAGATGGTATAGTGTCTGAGATCTCCGTTGGTTCAACTTATCCCAATCCTGCTAAAAGTCTCATTCATTTTCCATTATCATTAAACCACTCCAATGAAGTTCAATTTACCGTTTATGATATGAGTGGAAAACAACTCTACGTTTCAGAAAAAACAAATTATCCAACGGGCGAATCAACTTTAGAATGGAATTTTGGGCCAGTAGCTAATGGGGTTTATCTAATAAAAGTTGAAATTGGTGATCGACTATTTTACCGAAGTGCAACAATAATGAAATAAATGATGAACCAACGAAAAGTAGTTTTTCTGCAAAATAATCGGCAATTTTAAATCTTACTGAAAACTAGAGACTCACTCCCCGAATCTCAATCAAGTAAATCCATAAATAACAACGATAATGAAAACACTATTTGGTTTACTTTTCTTACTCTTTTTAACAGAAAGTTCTTACGCTCAATGGACAGCTGACGAATTAGGTGATGAATTTGAGCAATTACACATTCAATTTCCCGACGACTACGAAGGCAAAGTTATTGCAACTTTAGTTCACAGAAAGTCTGAGCTTCCAGATTCCGCCAAAGCCATACTTTATATTCATGGTTTTAGTGATTATTTCTTTCAAAAACACATGGCAGATTATTTCACACAACAAGGATTTCATTTTTATGCAGTTGATTTACGTAAATACGGACGCTCTTATTTAGAAGGTCAAAAATGGTTTAATGTGAGAGATTTACACGAATATTTTCCCGAAATCGATAGTTCTTTAGCCATTATTCAAGCTCAAGTTTCTGGCGAGATTTGCTTAATGGGACATTCTACAGGAGGTTTGATTACAGCCTTATATGCCTCTGAGCATCAAGATTCAAAAGCATTTAGTTCCCTAATTCTAAACAGTCCTTTTTTTGATATGAACTTAGATGCGTTTAGTGAAAATATA
This sequence comes from uncultured Chitinophagales bacterium, assembly GCA_964575925.1. Classification (GTDB taxonomy): domain Bacteria; phylum Bacteroidota; class Rhodothermia; order Balneolales; family M1805; genus M1805. The sequence goes on along the minus strand of CAZNTR010000062.1, from coordinate 16,091 downwards.
TTAGTGCCAATTGGTGAATTTAATGGCTCTTTTTTTCCTGATATGGAATTAAAAGGCGAACTTCCTGTTTTTTATAATTATTCCATTCACAAAGATTATTATGGAGAATGGGATTACAAATTCGAGTACAAACCACTAACTGCTCCACCGGTTACATTAGGCTGGATTCGCGCCATCAGACAAGCGCAAAAAACAATTCAAAATGGAATTAAAATTACTCAACCCGTTTTAGTGTTACATTCAGATAAAACCATTTATGATAAAAAATGGTCGGCAGTTTTTTTTACAGGCGACGCTGTTTTAGATGTTGAAGACATTAAAACCTATTCAAAATCCATTTCAGGACAAGTAGTTATGAAAGAGATTCCGAATGCTTTACATGATGTAATCTTATCAAAAAGTCCAGTTCGTGATGTTGCATTTGCTGCTATGAAAGCCTTTATGGAGACAGATAATTAATCAGGAGTTTAGGAAGAGAACTGAACAATAATTTTATTCAAAATCCAAAATAAACAAGGGAGAACTTGATTTAACTCCGCTATGTGAATCTCGAACTTAAGCCCAAATTAAGCAGCGATTCTGGAACAAGCCTAGAAATACGAATTTAATTTTTGAGTCCACTCCAAAAAGTCAATTCTTTAGGTTTATACCCTTCCAAATACTACGAATTCGACGAATAGTTTGTTAAAAACTACTTTTCGGAGTGCGCTCATTTTTACCTTTTTTATTTTAATTTCTTATCCCGAACGTTGGCAACAAGAAGTTTTTCAAAAAAGTACTTACCCTAAATTCATTCGTTTAAAGTAATCAATAGTGGCTGCTTTTACTTTTGGAGATAAATAAATTGCTGAAATCATAGTTGGAATGGCCATTAGCGCATACATACCATCAATAAAATTGATTACAGCGTCTATGGTTGCAACTGCTCCAAAAACAATGGAAAAAACATAAAAATAATTGAAGTAACGAGCTTTACTTGCTCCAATCATAAATGACAAACATTTTCCTCCATAATAGGAATAGGTAAATAAGCTACTTAAGGCAAAAGTTAACACGCTAAGCACCAATAAATAGGTTCCCCAACCTGGCAATGCTTGTTCAAAGGCTTTTACAGTGAGTGTAACACCATTTGCTTCTGAAGTTTTCCAAACGCCAGTAACTAATATTGCCAAAGCAGTCATGGTACAAACGATGATTGTATCAATTAATGGCCCCATCATAGCTACCAAACCTTCACGAACAGGTTCTTTTGTTTTTGCTGCGCCATGAGCTAAGGATTCCGTGCCAATTCCCGCCTCATTTGAAAACGCCGCTCTTCTAACTCCCATAATAATTAAAGAACCTAAAGCGCCACCTAATACGGCATCACCTGAAAATGCATCATCGAAAATGATTCCAATAACTTCTGGAATTTGATCTGAAAATTTGAAAAGAATAACTAAAACACTGAGTACATAGATAATTACCATACTTGGAACTAAACGAGACGCAACCGTTCCAATGCGTTTTATTCCACCAAAAATGACTAATGAAACCAGAACTGAAATGGCTAAACCAACAATCGCATCCGCATAAAAATGATTATCTACACTCGTTAATCCTTGGGGAATTAAGATGGTATCTCGTAAAACTTGAGTTAATTGATTCGCTTGGAAAATGGGTAAAGGCCCAAATAAGCCTGCAACTGCAAATAAATACGCTAAGGGTTTCCAAGCTTTGCTCATGCCTTCTTGTACAACATACATCGGCCCGCCCTGAATATCTCCGTTTGAATCTTCACCCCTGTACATAATCGATAAAGAAGCTGTAAAATATTTAGTTGCCATTCCAAAAAATGCACTTACCCACATCCAAAACAAAGCACCAGGTCCACCCATCACAATAGCAACTGCAACTCCACTAATATTTCCCATACCAACGGTTGATGCCATGTGACTCATTAAAGCTTGAAAATGATTGATATCACCTGGATCATCAGGGTCATCGTATTTTCCCATTAAAACATGAATGGCATGTTTAAAATATCTGAATGGCACAAAAGCTGAGTAAAACATGAAATAAATTCCACCGCCAAGCAGTAAGAATAAAAGGGGTAAACCCCAAGCATAATTACTAAATGCGGCTAAAAATGAGTTTAATGCTTCCAATGAATCTAAATTATTTAATTAAAATTGCAGAAAATGATTAAAACTGATTCGTGATTTTTCAAGTAAAACCTTGTTTACGTTCTCAAATTTTAAATGATGAGTCCAGTCTAAAACGTCGATTCTTTCGAATTACCTTTCCAAATCTTGCAAATTCGACGAATAGTTTGCTACAAACTACTTTTCGTAGTACGCTCAATGAAGAACGTACACTGAAAAGTGACTTTAGACAAAAGGGACGCTGAATGTACTTGATTTAAATGGATAACTATCTTTAAAATCGACTTTTCGAAGTGGGTAAGCAGTAAACTAACTTTTTTGGCTGAATAAAGAACACCATTTCTTTTTTTTGATAGGATGAGTCCACTCCTAAAAGTCGATTCTTTCGATTTTCACCCTTCCAAATCCTACGAATTCGACGAATAGTTTGCTACAAACTACTTTTCGGAGTACATTCATAGAATTTAAAAAAAAGAAATTAGCTAATTGAACTATTACAAAACGCATTGAATCTCGTTTTTTCTTCCAATTCTCAATACATTCCGAAACGTTCTTTTGAAGAAAATAATCGACTATTCTTACGTTTTTGTAAGGCGCTAAACCACAAAAATTTTACGAATTATATGAGCTTCAATTTTCAATTTCTTCAATAAAAAAAAATTATAATACTACTTAACCAGCTTTTTCATTCCGTTTAGAATACAGTTTTATTTTGACTATGTAAACCTATTTTGCCGTTCAATTGATGTTTAGTATCTATAAAAGCCGTTTTTATTTCAAATTCAATTTAATGCTATTAGTTTTGAACATTCTTCAATTCCTCCTAAAACAATCATTTTATCTCCTGCTTTAACTTTCGTTTCTGGAGTTGTAAAACCAATTGATTTGTAAACAGATTGTTTACTATCCTTTTCATGAGGTACTAATCTATTGATACTCAATACATTTATTCCAAATCTTCGGCGCAATTCTAATTCTTTTAAGGTAAAGTCGTTCATCGATTTAGGAACGATGAGTTCAAAGACAGACTGACCGTCGCCGAGTTCCAATAAATCTTTAATACCACTTCTTTGTAAGGAGATTCCCATTCGTTCACCTAATTGTTTTTCAGGATTTAGGATTTCAGTAACGCCAATTCTTCGTAAAATTTGTTCTTGTACGTCTGATGTCGCTCTTGCATAGACTTCTTTCACTCCTGAATTCAATAATTCCATGGCAACAATTACTGTCGAGTCGAATTTTTCACCAATTGCCACAACTGCAACATCAACTTCAGTTATTCCATGCATTTTTAGTTGTCTAACATCAGTTGCATCAAAACAAATTGCATTTAAGGTGATGTGTTTTACTTCTTCCACATTATCCATGCGGTCATCAACGGCAATGACTTGCGCACCTTCTTTTGCTAAACTTTTAACTAGCGCCATTCCAAAAGCTCCAAGTCCTATAATTGCAATTTGTCGGTCCGATTTCATAGTATTTTTATTTGTTTAGAAAAATTGGAGTTAAGCTACCATGACTTCTTCATCAGGATAACGATAATTTTGATTGGTTTCTTTTTTAGCAAAAGCCAATGCGAATGTAAGTAAGCCAACTCTTCCGAAAAACATGGAGGAGATTATAATTAACTTACCAATTGTACTCAATTCTGCGGTAATTCCTCTGGAAACACCGACTGTCATAAATGCTGAAACTTGTTCAAAAAGCAAATCAATAAACGAAAAAGGTTCATAAATACTTATAAGAATGGTTGAAAAAAGTAGAATCATTAAAGCCAAAAAAAGAGAACTAATCGCTTTGAAAATCACAGAAGTAGGAATAGTTCTATTTTTAATTTCAACTCGTTGTTTCCCTTGAATATTGGCTAACATAGCTGCAAAAAGGATATAGACGGTTGTCGTTTTAATCCCACCCGCTGTTGAAGCTGGAGAGCCACCGATTCCCATTAACACCATTACTATTAACGAAGCACCTACTGTTAAAGCACCAAAATCCACAGAATTAAATCCTGCTGTTCTTGTAGTTACACTCTGAAACAAAGACAATAATATTTTATCTGAAACTGAATATCCTGCAAAAACACCATTCCACTCTAAAAATCCAATCAGTAAAGCTCCGCCAAAAATCAAACCGATTGTCATTCGTAAAGTTATGGTAGAATGCAAACTAAACCTGCGCTGAACTTTTGATTTCCCAAAAAGGAAAACGCCCTGAATGATTTCCCAAATCGTTGTAAACCCAAGCCCGCCAGCGATAATTAAAAACATGGTATTCATATTTACACTCCATGATAATGCATTACTAGTATCAGCAAAACTATTAGAAAACAGGGAAAATCCTGCATTACAGAACGCTGAAATAGCATGAAACACAGCAAAATAAAGTCGTTCTCCTGCTTCAGGTATGAGTTCAGCCCACGAAAAATAATAGACTATTACTCCTATAGCTTCAATTGAAACCGTGAACAACACAATTCGCAATAAAGCTAAAGAAACTGCACTAATATCACTTTCTGAAACAATATCCTGCAACACATGCCTTTGATTCACTCCAATTCGTTCAGAAATAAATAAGGCTAAAAAAGTAGCAAACGTGATAATTCCAATTCCGCCTAATTGGATTAATAATAGAATGATTAGTTGCCCAAAAAATGTAAGCTGAACGCTAATATCGACCACGGCCAAACCTGTAACACAAACTGCACTTGCCGACATAAATAAAGCATCAATAGGAGCTAGCCCTTCATTATTCGTTGTGGAAACGGGCAAAGAAAGTGCAATGCTACCAATGATAATAACCACAAAAAAACTACTTAGAACTAAGCGAGCAGGATTTTTTGTTGTAGCAATAATCCTCGGAATAACTTGAATAACCTTGATTAGAATAATAGAAATCAAGTAAAGTTTTACGATTAATAAAACTTTACTTTCTGGATTTTTAATACCGAATTCCTGTAATGTATCCTGAATTAATAAGGCATTATCAAAAATTAAATCGAAGCCTAAAATCAGTGCAATTGTTGCAGCTATTCCTTCAAACCAATGGCTTTTTAGAAACTGAATCGATTTATGCTCTACAAATAAGCGTAAGTAGAATAGAACCCCAAATGAAAGCAAAATTACTTGATTAATATTGAGTACTATTTTCTCTTTTAACTCATACGAACTAAGCAAATATGGTAAAGCCAAACTGAGAATCACAATTCCTATCAATCCTACAGAAAGCCAGCGAAGCCAAGGGTTTACCGATGAACTAAAATCATAATAATCATCTTTAAAAAACTGATACTTTAGTGCTATCCTCTTCAAATTGGATTTAAATAAATAGGAAAACTGAATAAAGTAGCGTTTAAAACGGTATGAATTAAAAAATTCGAACATATTTAAAGGTACATAGAATTACTAAATTGAATAATTTAAGTGTTAATGTAAATTTTCAAAAACGAATACTGCCACCATTTTTTAAAACAATAAACTCATTTTCTGAAATTCCCTTTTTCTCTAGGGTTTCTTTCAATTTTTTAGGGGGTTCATCCATGTCTTCGTCTGCCAAAGGAAATGTTCCCCAGTGCATTCCCACTGATAGTTTAGATTTTACATCTATATGAATTTCTACGGCTTCCTTAGGATCAACGTGAACCCCACCCATAAACCAACGTGGATTATAAGCTCCAATTGGAATACAGGATAAATCAAACGGGCCTAAACGTTCACCTATCACTTTAAAATCGGGTGAATACCCCGTATCTCCTGCAAAATAATAGCGAAAATCGTTTTTTACTAAAACCCAACCAGCCCAAAGAGTTCCATTCCGATTCATGACTCCTCTTCCACTAAAATGTTGTGCAGGAACGCAATGAATTTCGAAATTGGCAAAAGTTGATGAATCCCACCAATCTAATTCTTCTACATTGCTTACTCCAATTTCTTCAAACCAAGCTTTAATTTTTAAAGGAACATACCATTTTGGAGGATTTTCTTTTTGTTTTTCTTGAATCGCTAAAATGGATTCTACATCTAAATGATCGTAGTGATCATGCGAAATGATGATAAAATCAATTTCTGGTAATTCACTAATCTGCATTCCAGACTTAGTTGTTCTTTTTGGTCCGGCCCATTGAACTGGTGAACAACGTTCAGAAAAAATAGGATCCGTTAAAATATTGATGCCTTCATACTGTAATAGAAACGTTGCATGATTAATCCAAACTAAATTCGGCTCACTCTTGTTATTCTTAATGAAATCTACATCTGGTTTTTCAACAGGAATGGCTAAAATTTTACCCCGTTTACCCATTGAACTAAATTGCCATTTCAAAAGTGAGCTAAATCCATGCTCTTCAATGGGATAATTATTCTTAAATCCGTTCTCGGTATGGTGATGTTTTGTCATTTCGGAGGTATTGTTTACTAAAAAAGTTAAAATCCAGATCCAGATGAACATATAATAAAGGTTGATTACTAGAAATTTCTCAAAACGATAACGAATCTTTGTGTTATTGACCTGCCATTTAAACAAAAATATACTCATCAATCTGTAAACTCCATACAACTAATCGTTAATTCAATGAATTCTCTATAGATGTTATTCTAAAACAACGTTCAAGCGAAAACCTCCAAAAGCTTTCAATTACAAGTGGATTCTTGTAAGCTACATCTTATTTTTTTACGTAATTCTTCCTCTAATAACTCAAATTCGGATTTCGTTTCTAAGCAAACTTCACTGGGTTTTGCAAAAAAAGGTCATTCCGTGTCCCAACACGATTCGAAGAACCACGAAGTGCTATCTCTTTCCAATATCTTTTTAGGCCATAAGCTACTTCTTTTGAATAGGCTAAGTTCTAAGACTGAGATGCTGAATCGGGGTCCAGCATGACGAAATGACGTATGTGAAATAAGAACTATATGTTGCGATTATGTTATTGTTTTTATTTTTTTTTGCAAAATTGAATCTTTTTAAAAATTAATAAACGTTACAAAAGATCCAAGTCCGAATTTGAGATAACAATGCTAGTCACGAACTCAGATGATTACCTAAAATAACAAGACATCTTAGTACGAATTCTTCTTTCCAAGCTAAAAATATTTTTTTAAGGTGCAAATAATAAACCGTACTTATTAAAACTAGACTTTATCTTCTTTTCAAAAAAGTTTGTTATATTTGTTTAGATTAAATCAAAATAGACAGATGTTTCCATTAAATACCAGTCCAATAGGTGAAATTATAACTATTCAATGCTTCGGTTGCACTACCGAAGAAGCTTGTCGATTACGAGAACTTGGTTGTATCGAAGGCGCAAGTGCTAAACTAGTATCCAAACAACATCATTTAATTCTTCAAGTTGGGGAGACACGATTGGCTATAAATGGCGAATTAGCAAGTAAAATATTTGTACTACCATTGATTTAAAGAAAGTAGATGATACTTCTTAATCATTTAAATCATTCATTTTACAATTTTAAGCAATAGTGATTAAAGAACCCTTACATATCGCTTTAGTCGGCAATCCTAATACGGGTAAGACTACTGTTTTCAATTCATTAACAGGATTACGCCAAAAAGTTGGTAATTATCCAGGGGTAACCGTAGAACGAAAAACAGGTTCAGCAACAATTAATGGTATTCAACATACCGTGATTGATTTGCCTGGAACCTATTCGTTAAATCCTAAAACTCTTGATGAAACGATTGCGTTCGAAACCTTAATTGGAAAAAACAGTACTGACCCCATACCAGATTTAATTGTAATTATTATGGATGCGAGTAATTTAGATAGAAATCTTTATCTTGCAACTCAAGTTTTAGATCTCGGCCTTCCTTGTCTCATCTTGCTTAATATGATTGATATTGCAAAAGACAGAGGAATTGTAGTCAACCCATTATTGATTAGCAGAAAATTAGGCGTTCCTGTTCTTCCCATTTGCGCAAAAGCTACTAAAGAAGCCTATAAAATTAAAGAAGCTATTCAGTCACATACCTTATCCAACTCTAGCCGATTCCGTTGGAAACCATCAGAAAATATAAAAAAAGCACTCGATATTCTCGAAAATGAATGGATGAAACCTTTTAGTAGAGTTGCTGAACATGCTTTTGTTATTGAATCACTACGTTTATTAAGTAATGAAAAAGCATCGGATTCCTACAAATTACATCCAAATAAAACGGTTTTAGACAAAGCCTTAATAAAAGCAAGACGTATTTTAGACGATTCTGGAGAAAATTGGATGGCCGCTGAAGTATTGGCTCGTTATCAATTCATTGGCGATATTTCAAATGAGGCTGTTGATCGCTATGAGCCGAGAGTTACACTTACAGATCAGATTGATAAATACGTAACACACAAAGTTCTTGGGCCCATCATCTTTGTTGTCTTATTATTGGTTATTTTCCAATCCATATTCTCATGGGCAGAACCTTTTATGGATTTGATTGATTTAGCTTTTGTAGAAGTCGGCTCTTGGGTTTCAAAAACACTTCCATCAGGAATGCTAAATGATTTATTGGTTCAAGGTGTTATTGCTGGTTTAGGCGGTGTCGTTATATTCTTGCCTCAAATTTTATTCTTGTTTTTCTTTATTTCTATTTTGGAAAGTTCTGGTTATATGGCAAGAGCTGCGTTTGTAATGGATCGTTTTATGACAAAAATTGGCTTACATGGTCGATCAGTTGTTCCTTTAATGTCAGGTTTTGCTTGTGCGGTCCCTGGAATTATGGCCACTCGAACCATTGAAAACTGGAGAGATCGACTTATCACGATTATGGTTTTGCCATTTATGGCTTGTTCGGCTAGACTTCCCGTTTATGCTTTAATGATTGCAGCATTTATCCCTCAATCGTATATTATTGGTTTTATTCCACTTCAAGGACTTACTTTTTTTGGATTGTATTTATTTGGAATTGTAATGGGAATTCTTTCTGCCTGGGTGATGAAAAAAGTTTTCAAAACGGGAAAAGGGAGTCCATTTATTATGGAATTACCTAGTTATAAAATGCCAAAATGGTCTTCAGTTTTTCAAAATATGTTTGATCGAGGATGGATCTTTGTAACCGAAGCTGGGAAAATCATTATGGCAATTTCTATAATTCTTTGGTTCCTATCTACTTATCCAAAATATGATATCGGTCAAAGTACCTTACCTGAAGGCGCCACCTTAGAATCCGTTCAGTTAAAAAATAGTTTCGCAGGACAAATTGGCCAACTTATTGAGCCTGTTGTTAAACCTCTTGGGTTTGATTGGAAAATCGGTATTGGCTTAATTACTTCTTTTGCAGCTAGAGAAGTAATGGTTGGAACACTGAATACTATCTACAGTATTGAAGATGAAGGAGATGGAATAAGTACCTTAAAAGAGAAAATGATTCATGATAAATCAGCTGATGGGAAACCAGTTTATTCCGCATTAACTGCCATTTCTGTAATGATCTTTTTTGCTTTGGCTATGCAGTGTATGAGTACACTTGCGATTGTTAGAAGAGAGACCAATTCGTGGAAATGGCCGATTATTATGTTCGTTTATATGACTACGTTGGCTTATTTATGCTCTTTTATCGCTTATCAAGGCGGAACATTATTGGGATATTAATTTATGATTCAAGAAATTATAGCTGGATTTTTAGCACTTGCTGCGGTAGCCTATTTATTCAAAAAGTTTTTGATTAAACCTGGTAAAAAACCAGTTTTTAAACCGAAATCAAATTCTTGTGGGCCGAATTGCAACTGTGGGCATTAGCCTTATATATTATTTACGCTCTCTTTTTGAATCCTCTTTGTCACTCAGTAGTTCTCAGAGTAATTTTAAAATTGAGTCCACTCAAAAAAGTCGAATTTTTCGGACCATTCATATCTTGTTCAATTGCCGATTATTTTGCTGAAAACTACTTTTCTGGTCAACTCAAAATTAGGTTTTTTGAATTAAATTCAACACTTTGCAGCAAAATAACACACAAATTACGTAATCATTAGAGACACTAAAATTGACTCTATTTGTTAATGCTAATTACAATTTTGTATGAAACTTAAATCTCTTTTTTTTATTCTATTTCTGTTCACCTTAACTTCTTGCACAAATTATGTAGGTAACAATTCCGAAATCTCAGATTGTTTAGCCGAAAAAATTATAGCATTCGAAACAAACGCTCCATGCCCCAATGTCTCTGTCAGCCAATATATTTTCCAAGGAAAGATGGTTTACACCTTTGACCCAGGAACTTGCGGTGCTGATATGACTAGTAATGTTTTAAACGAAAATTGTGTTAGTATTGGATTTTTAGGAGGATTAATTGGAAATACTACGGTTAATGGTGAAGATTTTTCAAAAGCCGTTTTTGTTAAAACCATTTGGAAAAAGAATAATTGATTTTATTTGATTGTAGTCCTAACTAAGCTGAAATAAGAATTTATTTTGGAAAAATGACTTAATCATTCACGATTCGCGTCATGATGGGCTTTACCCATCATCTCTGCCAAGTGCCGAAAGAAATTCACATCACGAAGTGTATTCTAAACGCTAAAAGCTGAGTTCGGCTGGCATCCTGAATCAAGTTGAGGATGACCGTTTTTTTTGTCATACTTTACTTGACCAAGCATCTCATTCTAGCTTTGCTACTATCAATCAAATGTCATCTCGCCTGCTTTATTTATCATTTTAATTTCCTTGTCTCCAAGTCCGTCTATTTCAAAATTTAGAATTCCGAGTCTGTATTTTATTCAGATTTCAAAAAACAAGTATTCTAGCTAAATGAACCCTCGAAATTTCGAAACTTAAATGACTTTCTAGATTTTCTACCCGAATCTGAATTAGAAATTGTTTTAGTTTTAAGAGAACTAGTTTATGAGTGTATGCCAATGGCTAAAGATAAGCTTTCATACCATGTTCCTTATTTCAAATTGAATAAAAACGTTTGTTTTATCTAGCCTGCAACTGTGCTTTGGGGAAATGAACAAACCTACTAAGGTGTTCGTTTGGGATTTACTCAGGGTTATTTATTAAAAGATGAATTAAATTACTTAGATAAGAGAAACCGTAAACAAGTGAATTGGCGAGACTTTATTAGTTTGGAAGAAATCGATTCTAAACTGTTACAATCCTAATTATTTGAAGCTAACCAAATTGACACTGAATCCAAGAAAAAAATATGACTATAGAGCTAGTATGCGACCTTATGTATTTAATCAATTTTTTCACCTTATAAAACATTCTTATCCTTTAATTATACCTTAATACTCTTTCATCCGCATAAAATCTGTTTTTATCGAAACATTCTCTGCCCAAGCAAATCTCTGTGTTAAATTGTGAGAAATCAAAACTAATCAATATTAAAAATGGATGATACCTCACTTTTAAGACTTAAAAAAATGGAATCTGTTTATGGATTCATCAAATTGGCTCGAATTGTACTTATCAGTATTCTACTAATTGGTTCGTATATAATTTCAAAAAAACAGGAACAATCAACGTCAAAATCAGTCATAACATTTAACTATATAACCGTTAGTATTCAATAAAGTCATATGAAAGAAATAAATCTCCCCATATTACAAGGTTCTGATGATTGGGTAACACCCTAAATCATTCTACATAAACAGACAATTCTTCTGATATATATGATCTCACATATCAGGAAAATAAAACAGCTCCGAAGCTTACCCCACTTTGCCTTTCAGTCTCATTCCAATAGTCATAAGCAATTTGCTTTCCCGATTGGAACGGATTAGAAGCCAAAACAGATTGAAGTGGTGGAAATCCACAAATGTGAAACGCATCATGATTTGATCTCATTAAATCATAGATTTTATCAGGATTTACTTGAGCTGCCGCTTGTAGGAATTCATAATCAAAGCGTTTGGACTTTGGGAAAATCAGTTCAGCTTCATCATTATCGCCAAACTTTTTCCCTATATGCGATAAATCACCAGATATTAAAATAAAATCGGCTTCTGTGATTACAGATTGCAAAGCTGCACTAAACTCTTTAGCTCGTTTTTCAAGTTCCGAGTCTTTCATATAGAGGGTATCATCAAAAGAGCCTACTAAAATGGGTGTAATTGTAAAATCGTGCTTCCAAATATGACTCGCCCAAACAGCATGCAATTCTAAACTGTGCTCCGTTCTATGTGATAAATCATAATCCGTTGAGCCAAAATCACTTGTCTTCTCAAACAGATTCTTTGTCTTTTCAGTCCCATTTCTTAGAACTCTACCCGGTACAGAATAGTTTTTTTTTGAAAACTGAAAAGGAAAATGATCATATTTTTTATCTAAACCACTATAATGAGAAGTTCCAATTAAATAAACGTGTTTAGGTTTAACCTGTTTTAAGGGGTTAAACGCTTTTCCATAAACCGAAGTATTTACATTGAAATCAATATGAGGTGCATAAAGAGCTTTAGGTTTACTTTCTGTTTTTACTTCTTCACATTGTGCTAAAATATTATCGAAAAAGACCTGTGCTTCATCTGGATCTGAAGGGAAAACAGAGTCTGCACAAATCATTGGTCGAGTGTCTTCTTTTAAGAATAAATCATCAACTTCTTGTTTTCTTAGTTGATAGCCTAAAGAGTTTAATAAACCCAAACGATCCATTTCAAAATAGATTTGTTCAAATAGTGTTAGATCTTCTAAATCTAAACCCATTTGCGCTAAAGCTTCCCATGTTAAATAACCTGTAAAAAAAGATAATAGCTTCTCAATTTCAGCGGGAAAGGCGGTATGTTTTGGAACATAACCCAAACTATCATGAACAAGCAACCATTTTTGATTTTGATGGGTTACTGGTAATAAATGAATATCTCTGCGAATTGATGGTATAATTTTTGGTCTTGATGCCATTTGAACATTCTCCAAACTACTTTATGTTTATTAAATCCCGAAAAACCTTATGAAAAATTCGTTCTCTTTGAATCACCCCTCGAATGTACTAAAAATTGGGGTTTTAACCGCTGAAAACTGCTCAACGACTGTTAACAATTCTTTGTTGGAATCACGATTAGAAGAATGGCTTCAAAAACGAAACGGTTCAGTGCTCAATGAAGCAGAAGAAACGATGCGGGCTGAAGCAAGAAATATGCTACGCTACCAATCCTACAAGCCAACGGGAAGAGGAAAACCAGCTTCCGAATATCTGTTCAGAACCACACAAGAAGGGAATTTTCCAAGAATTAATACTCTTGTTGATATCAATAATTACATCTCTATAAAATATGTTTTGCCCATTTCTCTTTGGGATTTAGACAAAGCTGGCACGAATGAATTTGTATTTAAACCTGGCACCAAAGAGGAAGAATATGTGTTTAACTCAAGTGGACAAACTATTTCTATTGCTGATTTGCTTTGTGGGTATGGTGTAACTGATGGAAAAGAACAAGCCATTTTAAATCCGATTAAAGACAGTATGCATACTAAAACGGATGCAAATACAACAAAAATTGGTGTTGCGATATATTTTCCAGCTACAAAAGTTGAATCTATTCTACAAGCTTGTTTAGATGAATTTAAGGTATTGTTACTAGCTGGTGGAGCAGAAATAAAAGAAAAACTAATTTTGCGTTAAAACTAGAACTCATTTATGTTATTTATGGCGAATGCGTCAATTTAAAGGCAACGTCCTCGCTGTCAACCTTATTATCCCTCTAGTTTAATGCCAACATCTTTTTTAACATTTCAAGTCTTTGCTTTGCTACGTTTTTTTGTTATCAGTGTGGACGCTGACACTTTTTTATAAAGCACCTGCGAGTACACAGGCGCTATGATTTTTAGAACAAATATTTACAAAGTTTCTAATACAGCATCAATTCGGCTCAAAGCAGTTTGAAAACGCTCTCTATCTGTGCCAACTTTTTCTTTATATAATTTAAACTCTGTTTGATTCAATGCTTCATCATTTAAAGAAAATCCATGTTTTTGCAGAATTGGCAATAAGGTTTCTTTGCGATTATTGATGTCATTCATTGTAAGTAAATAGGCATGTTCACAGACTTCTTTGCGCGTAGAAAAACTAAAAATATTATTAAAAAACATTCTGTAATCCGTTGCTGGTGGCTCAAATAAGATTACATCTGACTCAGGATATTTTGTTGCGTAACCCTTAATTCCTGCTTTCATTCTAGAATGAATCATCATTCTAAATGTTTGAGATAGAATATTTGGCAAGCCCTTTTCATTTAAAGATCCAAAATTTTCTTGCGTTTTATCATTATCTAAAGGAACAATTGGGTTAATACCAATTACGAACTTGATATCATCATTAAATGCTGTTGATGCATGGATTGTACGTTTTGCAACTCCATCAACATAAAATTTATTTTCGATTTCAACGGGTGTATAAACACCAGGAAGTGCTGAACTTGCTTGTACTGCTTTTGAAATTGGAATGTGATCGTAGCCTTTTTCCCCAAATCGAATAGTTTTTCCTGAATCTACATCAACGGCAACAATGCGTAATTTGGTAGATAATTTTCTAAAATCATTTGTTCTACCTTCTAAGGAGAAATTTTCTCTAAGGTATTCTTCTAATGCTGAGTTATCAAAAATCCCATTGGGTAACAATTCACCAAATTCAGCTAAGGAACCTAAAAATGAATTATCCTTCATATCTGATGTATAAGCTTTAATCAGATCAAGAAATTTACCCGGAAGTTGCAATAAACGCTGTTTTACTTCTTTTAAATTGGGATTGTATAAAATTTCGGGAGTAATAGGATTAACACCATCTAAACGAGATAAAATTGCAAGACTCATATCTCTAGGAGTTACATCATTAACCAAGTGAGAAGAAATAAGGGCACCGGCACTTACGCCAATGTACATATCCATATCGCATGCTTTGAACCCAACAATAGCATCTTCTAAGGCACAAAGAGCTCCAATTTCATAGACCGCACCTTCAACGCCGCCACCTGCAATAGCGAGACCAGTTCTTTTTCTTTCACTCATACTTCACCGTTTTCTTTCAGCCAAATTAAAAATCCTTGTCTCAGTACTAAAAATCGTTGAGTTTCATTCAATAACTTCAAAATATTTTACGTTCTCTTTACTGAATTGAATTGAAACAAGGAACTTGATTTATAAACTCTTTTCTTGAAATCAACATAATGAAATTACCGATTTCAAGTGAATAAAAATTGTTAAACAAACGCATTGTTTTGCTTGTCAAGTTTTACTCATTCGCTTTTTAATCAATTCAACTTTTTTAGTCATATCGTCTATTTTTGAGCTCAAATCTCGAACTTGTTTATGAGTAGGAATACCAACAGTATTTACAGTATTTTCAACAACTTCATCGACTTTTTTAAGCATTTTATATTGCAAATCTTCTGCTACTTTTACGGTGTTGTCAATTGTTTTTTGAGTAAACTCTTCAGTTTGAGACTTTATTTTATTACCAGTTTGTTTTATTTGATGACTTAAGCGAGCTGTTTCTTCTTCGATTGTTGCAACGGTTCCAAGTCCAAAAAGCCACACATTACGAGCAATATTCTCTAATTCTTTTTTTGAATCTGACATAATCAATACCAATAAAAAAACCGCACTGGTTGGTCAGACTCGGTGCGGCTACATTCAACTTTGGGTTATTTTGCTGCTGATTTCTCAGCAACTGATTTTTTTGAAAGTTCTTCAACTTTTTTAGCTAAAGTTTCTACTTTGCTAATCAAGGTTTTCACTTCGTCGCGGCTTGGAATATCGAAACGTTCTAAAACACGTTTTACTGTATCGTCAATTGTTTCTGTTACTTTTCCGGTTACAGAGTTTTCGGTTTCTTTCGCCATAGATTTTACTGAGTCAAGAAGGGCTTCAATTTCTTTTTTGCCTTTTTTCTCGAATTCTGTTCCTTTTTCAACTAAGGTATCATAGATTTTTACGCCTTCATCTTTAGCAGATGCTAAAGCACCTAAGCCTGCTAACCAAATTTGGCGAGCTGTGTCAGATACGTTTTTTTCCATGTCTTTAA
>CAZNTR010000061.1:0-20481 GCA_964575925.1 uncultured Chitinophagales bacterium | reverse complement strand
AAGTTATATTATGCTCTGATGAGCCTTGAGTAATTAAAATAACATTTATTTTTTCCTGGGCTAAGGCTCTAAAAACACGCATTGCTACCCCAGAGACACCAACCAGGCCAGAGCCCTCAACAGTTAATAGGCAAATGTCATCAATGGAAGAAATTCCTCTAATTGAAGAGGTATTATCCTCAACTAAATCTTTTATTAGGGTTCCAAATAGGCTCGGATTGAATGTGTTTTTTATTGCAATTGGAATTTTTTTAGCCATAGCAGGTACAATCGTTGGAGGATAAATCACTTTCGCTCCAAAATGGGAAAGCTCCATTGCTTCTGAATAAGAAACGCGCTCAACAGGAAAAGCTTTTGGTACTTTTCTAGGGTCGGCTGTCATCATTCCATCAACATCTGTCCAAATTTCCAAAATCGAAGAATTTAGAGCTGCTGCTAAAATGGAAGCCGTATAATCTGATCCACCTCTTCCAAGTGTAGTCGTTTTGTTTTCAGCGTTACTTGCTATAAATCCTGGGATAATGTGCAATCCTTTATGAGATGAAAACCATTGCGTGATTAATGCGTTTGTTTTATCAAAATCAACAAGAGCATTATTGAAATTACTATCTGTTTTAATTATTTGCCGTGCATCTAAATGGGTTACATCAAAACCTCTTTCTTTAAATGCTTCGTAAATAATGTATGATGACAATCGTTCACCAAAACTTTGAACGATATCTAATGTTCTTGGTGAAACCTCACCAACTAAAGACATTCCTCTTAATAAATCTTCAAGCTCATTGAGTTGAATTTTGACTTTTGCTACTACTGAACTCTGTCTATTAACCGTAATAAGTGCTTTGATGACATCTAAATGGCGTGTTTCTATCTCAGTTAAAAGTGTCTTATACGAATCTTGTCCATTTTCGGCAAGTGTTGCAACTTCAATTAGTTGATTGGTTATTCCTCCAAGTGCAGAAACAACAACAACAGCTTGTCGTGAGTCTCTATTTGATACGATATCAATTACGCGGGATATATTTTTTGCATCTTTAACAGATGTACCGCCAAACTTAAGTACGTCCATGTTTATAAATTCAGATTTTTTGCTTAAAAATTGAGTTAAGGCTATGTGGTTGATTTAATTTGGTAAGATACTATTCTAGAAATGATTTTCTGCAATCATATTAAATTGAATGGTAAATTACTTAAAGAAAATGAAAGAATGTAAAAAATAGCCTTTCCAATTCAATTAAATACCTTCCGCTTTCATTTTTATATTCAAGAAATGAGCAAACGGCTTAATTCTCAATAGTTTTAGTTATTTTTACTAAATGTGATTGTATCTCTATTTTTAAATCTATTGAGAATTGTTTAATTGCAGTTTATGGAAAACAGTGTGAATCTTGAAGCTTACTTTGAATTGATACGTCAAGGAATTATTGGAAACGATGCCGAGTTTGATAGTCCTTATGGAAAACAAAAAATTATTTATGCAGATTGGATTGCTAGTGGTCGCCTTTTTGGCCCCATAGAAAACCGACTTTCCAATATAATTGGTCCCTATGTAGCAAATACACATACTGAAACTACTTTTACAGGAAATAGCATGACTCATGCTTATCACCATGCTATCCAATTTATTAAGAAACATGTAGGAGCCAACGATTCAGATATTTTAATTTCTACAGGTTCTGGAATGACAGGCGTAGTTAACAAATTACAACGCATGTTAGGCCTTCGAATTCATGAACGGTTTACCAATCAAATTGATTTAAAAGATGATGAAAGACCAATAGTGTTTATAACACACATGGAACATCATTCAAATCAAACCACTTGGTTAGAAACTATTGCTGATGTCGAGATCATCAAGCCGACCGCAGATGGATTAGTAGATCTCCATCATTTTTCTGAATTATTAGAGAAATACAAAAACAGAGTTCTTAAGATTGCAGCGGTAACTTCATGCTCCAATGTGACTGGAGTTTTTACACCCTATTTTGAAATGGCTCGAATGATTCATGATTTTAAGGGATTGTGTTTTGTTGATTTTGCGTGCTCAGCTCCATACATAGACATTGTTATGAGACCTGAAAACCCAAAAGAACATTTAGATGCGATTTATTTTTCACCACATAAGTTTTTGGGTGGCCCAGGCTCTAGTGGCATTCTAGTATTTGATCCTAGTTTATATACCAATAAAATTCCCGATAATCCTGGTGGCGGAACAGTTGAATGGACAAACCCCTGGGGTGAACATCGATACATTGACGATATTGAATCTAGAGAAGACGGAGGAACACCCGGATTTATGCAAACGATTCGAGCAGCCTATTCCATGCAACTAAAAGAAGAAATAGGAACAAAAGCCATTCTTGCCAGAGAACATGAATTAATCGATTTAGTTTGGGATAAGTTAAAATCTACACCCAAACTACATTTACTCGCTGAAAATATTAAAGATCGCTTAGCAGTTTTGTCATTTTATGCCGATGATATTCATTATAATTTGATTGTTAAACTTCTTAATGATCGTTTTGGTGTTCAAGTTCGGGGCGGTTGCTCTTGTGCAGGAACCTATGGTCACTATTTGTTACACGTTCGACCAGAGTTTTCAAAAATGATTACTCGAAAAATTGACTCTGGTGACCGTTCAATGAAGCCTGGTTGGGTTCGTTTTTCTTTACATCCTTCAATTACAAATGAAGAAGCTTTAAACACTGTATATGCAATTCAACAAGTTATTGAACATGCAAAAGAATGGGTAAACGATTATGAATACGATGGAAGTAAAAATGAATTTTTCCACAAATCTGGGTCAAACGAAATAACGACTTGTGTTTCATCTTGGTTTAAACCATTAACTGTTTTATGAGTTCACTCCGAAAAGTCGATTCTGTTGGTTTACACCCTTCCAAATTCTCCGAATTCGACGAATATATTGCTAAAAACTACTTTTCGGAGTACGCTCTTTTATAAAAATTTGAAATCTATTCTAGTAAGCCAATAAGCCTTCCTGATTTTGGTCTAAGATTCCCTATATTTCAGCGATTTCTATAGATGAAGTAAAAACTTTATGAATTTGTCTTCGTCACTTAATTTTTTACATCCTATTATTTCACTTTAAATCCACCATGGAAAAAAAAGCTTTCACCTACAAAGATTCCGGAGTTGATGTAAAAGCCGGCGAAGAATTAGTCAACTCAATAAAAGAAATGATAAAAGAGACTCACAATGTCTCTGTTTTATCAAATATTGGAGGGTTTGGAGGATTATTTAGACCAAATTTTACTCTATTTAAAGACCCCGTTTTAGTAAGTTCTGTTGATGGAGTTGGTACCAAACTAATCGTTGCTTTCAAAAAAGGCGTTTACAATACTGTTGGTCAAGATTTAGTAAATCATTGTGTGAACGATATTGCTGTTTGTGGAGCCGAGCCTCTCTTCTTTTTAGATTATTTTTCAACCGGAAGATTAAATCAAGCTGTAGCAAAAGAAGTTATTAAAGGCTTTACAATTGCTTGTAGAGAAAATGAATGTGCTTTAATTGGTGGTGAAACAGCCGAAATGCCAGATATCTACAGTGATGGTGAATTTGATTTAGCTGGAACAATTGTTGGAGTAGTTGACAAAGAATCTATTTTTGATGGCTCAAAAGTAACCGAAGGAGATGTTTTAATTGGGTTTTCGAGCACTGGACTTCATACAAACGGATATTCACTTGCTAGAAAAGTTTTGCTTTCAAATTATGAAGTGGATGACTATGTTGAGGAACTAGGAACAGATATAGGGTCAGCTCTCTTAGCCGTTCATAAATCGTATCTCCCTATTATTAGAGAACTAAAAAAACTAAACGGTATTCATGCTTTTTCACACATTACTGGTGGTGGTATTATCGGAAATACAAAAAGAGTCGTTCCAGCTCCTTTAAAAATCGAAATTGACTGGAACTCTTGGGAGAGACCTGCTCTATTTAAATTGATAGCCGAAGTTGGAAATATTCAAGAAGAAGATCAACGTGAGGCATTTAATTTAGGAATTGGTCTAATAGTTATTGTCAGTGCTGATACAAAAGACAGGGTTCTTGATTGGGCGAAAGTGTCTGGTGAAAAAGCTTATGAAATTGGAAAAATTGTAAATTAATAACATGTTTAATTATGCCTAACGTACATCTCTTAAAAATTGCTCACGGAAGAAGTGGGGACAAAGGAAATGCTAGCAATGTTGGAATTATTGCTCGCCATGAATCTATTTATCCTTTTTTAAAAGAAACGCTAACTCCTGAACGTATTAAAGAACACATGAAACACGTTTGCAAAGGCGATGTTGAGCGTTTTGAATTACCAAATTTAGGTGCACTTAATTTTTTATTACATGGAAGTCTAGGTGGAGGCGGTACCGTTTCGCTTAAACTAGATGCACAGGGTAAAACCCATGCTTCTCAAGTTTTAAAAATGATGGTAGAAGTTCCTCAAGAATTACTCGATTTGGTTTGATGAAGTCCGAATTGAATGATTAACCAAACTGCACTTTTTGACTTTTATGAAGGTGTTTTAACCTACGATGAAGCTAGAATAAGCAAAGCATTTGCTCATCTAAGCTACCAACTAATTGGCTACCTTCGGGTTACCATGAAAGCTGATTTGGCAGACTGTGATGACGTTATTCAAAACGTTTTTCTGAAAACTGTAAATATTATTCGCGATGGAGCTATTAATGAACCAGAAAAAATTGGCTCGTATTTAATCACTGCTTCAAAAAATCAATATTTCTCATTCAAAAGAAAAATTCAATTAGATGAACTTGATCAAAATACTGAATATTTTGCCTCTTTATCAGAACAGATTGATGCATTGGTTGAAAACGAAAAATATGAAGCACTCAGAGACTGTGTGGACGAATTAGATAAAGAGAATAAAAGCTTTATTTCATATTGGCTTAGTAAACCTGACGAAAAAGCCGAAAAAGTAGCCGCATATTTCAAAATGAAATTAAATACTGTATTCACAAAGAAGCATAGAATCATTAAAATTCTAGCAAATTGTGTGTCTGGAAAAATAAATTGAAAAAAATTCAAAAAGCTTGTAAGGTTTTGAAGTTTCAAGCGTCTCTAGGTTATACGTTAACCTAAATTAAATAGTATGACAGAAAAACATCAGATTATTGTAGATAAATGGCTAGCTGAAACAGCTAGTTTTGAAGAAACTCAATGGCTTTGGGCAGAAACACTAACCGATGCCGAATTATTGGAATACATGAAAACGGTAGCCGGTGTAAAAAAAGTGATTGATGAACAAAAATCTCATCCTTCTCAAAAAAGTGCTACCTTTTCAAGTTTAAAATATTGGTATTCAGCCGCTGCAGTCGTTTTTTTTAGCGTTCTTATAGGTTTGTTGCTAAAAATTGAACGCGATCCTTATCAAGTAGGATTTACTTCTGTTGATTTATTAGAACTTCAAGCGCCAAATAGTACTCGCTCAGATAATTCTAATTTGTCTTCCATGGATTCTTTGTTAAATCTTGGCTTAAAAGCTACAATTGATGGAAAAAAGAAAAGAGCAATAGAAACATTTTCAAAACTTATAGAACTCTACCCAAATTCTTATTCAGCAGGTCTTGCAAGTTTTAATTTAGGAATTGTTTTCTTTAATGATGGTAAATTTGGAAACGCACTCGAATCTTTCAATAAAGCTATTTTAATTTTAGAACCGGTAGATGACAATGCCACAGAGAAAGCAATGTGGTTTAAAACTCATACCTTAATTAATCTAAACCGTATGGAAGAAGCGCGTGATATGGCAGCATGGGTTTACCATAAAGATGGTATTTTTCGAAAAAAAGCTTTATTACTCGCAAAGAAAATTGAGCAAAACATGAAATACAAAAAGTTTGATCCGGATTTTGAGTACGAAGAAAAATAAATTCTTAACAGATTCAATAGTGAATGTTTGTATCTCCTAGCATTGTTCTATTAGCTAACTTATAAGCTTCATCAAAACTTATTGCATGTCAAAAAAAAGCGATTCTTCATCTCCTTCTGTTACATTTGACCGACCAATTATCATTAGAGGAGCTCGTGTTCACAATCTAAAGAACATAGATGTAACTATTCCCAGAAATTCTTTAACTGTTATTACTGGAGTTAGTGGTTCTGGGAAATCCTCGCTTGCATTCGATACACTTTATGCTGAAGGTCAACGAAGATATGTTGAAAGTCTTTCTAGTTATGCTAGACAATTTTTGGAAAGAATGGATAAACCTGATGTTGATTTCATGCAAGGAATCTCTCCAGCAATGGCCATTCAACAAAAAAATTCGACAACAAACCCTCGATCAACTGTTGGAACTTCTACTGAGATTTACGATTATTTGAGATTACTTTTTGCGCGAATTGGAAAAACAATTAGTCCCATTTCTGGAGAACAGGTTACCAAAGACACCCCTGAGTCAACGGTAAATTTAGTGTTAGCTTTTCCTGAAAAAACTCGTTTTTATGTTCTTTTCGCTATTCCAAGTCACGAAAATTCAAAAATTTCAGATGAACTCCAGGTTCTACGCGAAAAAGGGTTTACTCGTTTATTACATATCGATTCAGAAGAAATACTTGATATTTCAGAAGCCGAAAAAAATGTAAAATCGATTTCTTTGAAGAAACAATTTGTTTTAGTTGACCGACTCGCTGTTCAGACAGATAACGACACTCAAACTCGCATTACCGATTCAATTGAATTAGCGTTCAAAGAAGGAAATGGTCGATGCTACATCAAACTAAGAGGCGGAGATTTTTTAAGCTTTTCAGAATTATTTGAGCGTGACGGAATGGAATTCACAGAACCAAACCCTCAAATGTTTTCTTTCAATAACCCCTACGGCGCCTGTTCTACTTGTGAAGGGTTTGGAAAAATAGCAGGAATTGATGAAGATTTGGTTATTTCAGATCCAAGTTTGAGTATTCGTGGTGGCTGCATTTCGCCTTTTCAATCGCCCAAATTTAGCACCAATCTCAAAGATTTAGTTAAAGTTTGCGCACGATTAAATATCCCGATTGATGTTGCTTATACCAAACTATCAAAAGAGATTAAAAAAATAATTTGGCAAGGTAAAGACGAATACATCGGGATTAATAAATTCTTCGAAACTATTAAAGATGAATTTTACAAAGTTCACATGCGAGTTTATTATGCTCGTTATCGTGGTTATTCAAGATGTACTGAATGTGATGGGTATAGAATAAGAAAAGATGGACTCTATGTAAAAGTAAATAATCTTTCAATTGGTGAAGTCGCTGAAATGACAATTGGTCATGCAAGAGACTTTTTCGAATCGATAACCTTAACTCCAACAGAGGAAAAAATTGCTTCTCAAATTCTTTATGAAATAAAAAAACGTTTACTCTATCTCAATGAAGTTGGCTTGGAGTATTTAACACTAGATCGACTAACAAACTCACTATCAGGTGGAGAGGCGCAAAGAATAAACTTGGCTAATGCACTTGGAAGTTCTCTTATTGGTAGCTTGTACGTTCTTGATGAACCAACAATTGGACTACATCCCCGTGACAATAATCGCTTAATAGGAATTTTGAAACGTCTGCGAGATATAGGGAATACGGTAGTTGTTGTTGAACACGACCCTGAAATGATAAAAGCAGCCGATTGGATCATTGATATCGGACCCTTTGCTGGCGTTTATGGTGGAGAAGTCGTTTTCGCAGGAACGTATGATGATTTGATGATTTCAAATTCATTAACAGCCAAATATATGAGCGGCAGAAAATCAATACCGATTCCCAAAAAAAGAAGAGCTGGAATTGGAAAATCTTTAACCGTGGTAGATGCAATTGAACATAATCTCAAAAATTTGACGGTAAATTTTCCACTTAATAAGCTTGTTGTAGTCTCTGGAGTTTCAGGTTCAGGAAAATCCACGCTTGTACATGACACTTTATATGCAGGTTTGATGCTTGAATGGGGAACCTACAATGATAAAGTCGGAAAACACAAAGAAATTCAAGGCCGTGATCAAATTCATTTAATAGAAATGGTTGATCAAACACCAATTGGTCGCTCCTCACGCTCAAATCCTGCAACTTATACCAAATCTTTTGATGATATTCGTGAGCTTTTCTCAAATACTCGCCAAGCTAAAATTCAAGGATTAACGCCAGGTCATTTTTCATTTAATGTTGCTGGTGGTCGATGCGAAGCCTGCCAAGGAGATGGAATTCAAACTATTGAAATGCAGTTTTTAGCAGATATTGAATTGCCTTGTGAAGTTTGTGGGGGTAAGCGATACCGAAAAGATATCTTACAAATTAAATACAGAGGTAAAAACATCTTTGATGTACTCGATATGTCAATCGCTGAGGCTTTAGATTTCTTTGTTGATGAAAAAAATATCGTTGATAAAATTGCGGTCCTTGACAAAGTTGGCTTGAGTTATTTGAAACTTGGACAAAGTGCAACCACTCTTAGTGGTGGTGAAGCACAACGTGTAAAACTGGCAAAATTCCTTACGAAAACGAATAAGGAACATACACTTTATTTCTTTGATGAACCAAGTACAGGTTTACATTTCGAAGATACAGCGCGTTTACTTGAAGCATTTAATGAACTTGTTGATGCTGGGCATTCTGTAATTGTTATTGAACATAATTTAGATATTATCAAAGCCGCAGATTGGATTATTGATATCGGGCCTGAAGGTGGTTTTGGTGGCGGAACACTAGTAGCAGAAGGCACCCCAGAAATGATTATGGAAGTTGATGCAAGTCATACCGCTCCATTTTTAAGAGAAGTATTACGCTAAACTCAAAATCTGTCCTTAGAAAAAAAATCGGAGAGATACATTTTTACTATTGAGTCCATTTTGAAAAGCTGATTTTTGCTGTTAAACCTCTTCTAAAACCTGTGGATTTGCCAACTATTTTATAGAAAACTACTCTTAGGAGTAAACTCACTATTCAAATAATAAACTATCATTTAAGATTTCCAAAACGACTCATAAGTATTTGATTAAAAAGATATATATATATATATATATATACTCTTCTCGTGAATTTATTTGAAGTTTAATTTTAAACAAGCACTCACAATCTATCAAAAACTATGAGTGCTGCTGTTTAGTTTAAATGCCAAAAAACTCTTGGTGTAAATCTTTCACTACATAAGACAAATGATCATTGTCAACTACGAAGGATAAATTAATATCAGAACTTCCTTGTGAAATCAGTTTAATTGGATAGTTTGAAATCTTATTAAATATCCTTGCCGCTACTCCAGTGGCATTTAAAAAATTCTGTCCCACAACCGAAACAAGCGCCAATTTAATATTAACATGAACATGACCAACTTGCATCAATTCTTCAATAACAGGATCTAAATTATCTTTGTTATCAACAGACATAGAAACAGATACTTCAGATGTGGTAACTAAATCTACACTCACTTTATGTTTTTCAAAAATGCTGAATACTTTTGCAAGAAACCCATAAGCTAACAACATTCTTGTAGAATTAATCGTGATGATATTGATGTCTTTTTTAAAAGCTATTGCTCTGAAAACGCCATCAAGTGGTGCACCGGCAAAAATTTTGGTTCCGTAATCATTCGGTTTGAATGTGTTTTTAATCCACACAGGAATATTTTTTTCAATAGCAGGTTGTATAGTTGCAGGGTGTAGCACTTTAGCGCCAAAGTAAGCTAACTCAGCAGCTTCATAAAAACTGATTTCTGGAATTGGTGTTGCAGTTGGAACCATTCTTGGATCACAAGTGTACATTCCACTAACATCTGTCCAAATTTCAATATCATCAACACTTAGTGCTAATCCAACTAAACTTGCTGTGAAATCGGAACCGCCACGACCGAGTGTGGTAAGATCTCCTTGCAAAGATGAACCATAAAACCCACCCATAATTGGAGTGTGTTCATTCTCTAAATGATGTCTGATAACAGATATTCGATTATTAATTTCTTTTTGAATTGGTAAAGCCTTCCCAAAATCGGGTGTTGTTATAATCACCTCTCTTGAATCAATATGAACAGACTGAACACCATAAAGCAGACCAATTTGTGCTATTAGATACGACGACATTCGTTCACCAATAGAAGAAATGACATCTAATGATCGAGGTGTTAATTCTCTTAGGGTATGAATACCTAATAAATAATTATTCAATAAATCGACATGCTCATATATCCATGCAATACATTGTTCAAACAATACAGGATGATCTGTTTTATTCATAAGCTCGTCAACAATTTGAGTATGACGCTTCAATATTCGTTCTGAAACATTCATGGCTTCTGTTAAATTGCCATTCTTTGCTAATTCTGAAGCGATTAATAGATCATTTGTAGTTTTTGTGGTTGCTGATACTACGATTACGACATCTTTTTCTTTTGAGATTATGGAATAAACTTGTTTCCATGCTTTTGCATCGGCTACTGAGGTGCCGCCAAACTTCATTACTTTCATGCTACCTAGATAAAAAACGGTTGATAATTCTGATAGGCTAACTTAATTGATTTTTAGCAAATATGTAGTTAAGCCTTTAAAAATTACTTTTTATATTCTATCTATTATGATGATAAAACAGCGTTTTTTTAATCAATCTGGAATTATTAGAAATGAGCAACTAAGAACAACCAGAATTTTAAGCAAGGATTTTTCTTTCTCTAAATGGGAGTTAAATGGCAGTTATGCAAAAGTACTTAAACGAAAACATTTCGAAATAAACCCTGAATATTTATTGTTTTTAGATAAAGATTGGACACTTTTTTCAAGTTGTGGCTTTCTTAAATCTCCAGAAGGGAATTGGATTACCGATAGCTTTTCCTTTCCGTTTGAAACAGAATTCAAATCCTATTTTAACCAGCAAATTCCAGCAAAACGTTCCGTTCATTTATCTGGAATTTATTTTGTCTTTACCAATGTCGGGTTTTCAAATTACTATCATGTTCTAACCGAACTTCTGCCACGTCTTGAGTTTTACATGCCTTTTATAGGAAAAGTGAAATTACTTGTTAGTGAAAATATTCCTTCATTTTTAGCTGAAGCCTTTGATCTTTTAGGAATTACGAATAATGATATTCAACTAGTAAGAGATGGAATTGAGTACACTGCAGATACTCTTATGACCATTCCTTGGGGCTTAAATTTTATTCCTGAACGATTCGAATTCATCAAAAATAACTTTTTAAAAAGAACTGTAGATTATAATGCTGATAAACCCAAGTCAAAAAGAATCTATGTTAGTCGAAAAAGTGAATCTAATCGATCCATTGTAAACGAAGAAGATATTATTCCCATTTTAGATTCATTTGGATTTGAATGTGTCGAATCGCAGAAAATGAGCCTATCAGAGCAAATTACTTTATTTTCAACTGCAGCTGTTATTTGCGGACCTCATGGTGCAGGCTTAAGTAATCTGTTATGGATGAGTTCTCCAAAAGTAATTGAAATTAGACCTGAGAATTTTGCAAATGATTGTTTTCTTCATGCTGCATTGATTAAGAATGCTTCTAATTATGCTGTTTTTGAAACCAACACACATGGAGATGAAAAAACCATGACCGTAAATCCCATTTTTTTCGATTTTTTTCTATCTCAATTTTTCAGCCCTGCATAATTACATCTTCTGCAACATCTTCCAATAAATAGAATCCGGATTCCTTTTTCTTGAATAGCCATTTTGCAGCTCTAACTGCTCCGGCAGCAAAACCGTCACGATTTCTTGCTGTATGTTTTATTTGAATATCATCCCACTCCGACTGAATTCTTAATTCATGCTCTCCAAAAGTACCTCCTAATCGTTGTGAAGTAACATAAATTGAATCACTTTCCACTTTTTCATGATTAGGAATATGTGTGTTGAGCTCCTTTTTTGTGGCAGAATGGTGTAAATAGGTATTTGCTAGTGTTAACGCCGTTCCGCTTGGTGAATCAGCTTTTTGAGTATGATGAACCTCATGCAGGGCTGAATCAAACAATGAGGACTGCCCAAACAATAAGGAAGCTTGTTTGATTAACTTATTAAATAACTGCACTCCTAATGAATAATTTGACCCATATACTATTTTTGCTCCATTCTTACGAACTAAATCAATTATTTCAGGTTGATACTCAGACCAACCTGTTGTCCCAACAACTATTGGTTTACACGCAGCAACACATGACTTTATAGTTGAAACAACTGCCGAAGGATGCGAAAAATCGATTACGATATCTGATTGCAAAAACGAGGTGTGTGAAAAAGCAGAGCCATGCACATTGTTATCATTATCAATAACAAAATTAATTTTTACACTTTGATCATGATTCGTAATTTGTTTAATGGTTTTACCCATTTTTCCAAAACCGACAAGAGTAATTAAGAGTTGTTTTTCTACCATTGATTTTATTGTTTCTGTTTAATTTTGAGTTATTTTTTAAAATGAATCCTATTTAATTTAACGTTTGGGTTCAATTTAACAGACGCTGCTATTTGATTAAAATTGCTCTGATAAGTTGTTTTTAATTAAATAATTGGCAAATTCGTAGATTTTGAAGGGTTTAACCGAAAAAATCGGCTTAATGGTGGTAGCATATCTTTTATATTGTCAGATTTTATTTAATTGCCTTTTTTACTTTAGTCTATTTTTTTTCATATATGAACTAAAACTATGAAATAGCTAAATCATAGTCGATCTGATGCTGAAAAGGTATAACATCAATCTAAAAACTATTTGGTTCTTAAGCTTGAATTTAAAGGTTTAGACTAAAATATCCGACTTTTTTTACGCTTATCTTTAATAGTAAAAAGGATTAACCATCTAATTTCAGTCTTTTAACTTAGTTTATTGGCTATTTTTTAGATTACTTCAGTTTTTTTCTTTACCATCATTTGTTCCTGCTCATAAAATTAACATGTCTTCGAATTCATTTAAGCCCAGTACAAGTTATTGTAATTATTGTGGGGATAAATTCCTACCAAATAACAAAAAAGTAAGATTTTGTTCCATTCGCTGTGAAAAACTATTTGGTACAAAGTTTACTGAGTCACAAATCGAAGAATTTCATTTATCTAATGAACTTTTAAAGCTTCAACTTCAACTTCAAAAAAGTGTTATTCCAACTGATTTACTATCAAAAGAAGCTCTTTTAGTTTTTTATGATTCTATTTTTAGTCAAATAGCTAAAATTTTAAAATCTATCAATGAACAAGCACTTGAAAAAGAGAAAAATAGCACCACAAATGATTTTAACGCACTCAAAAACAAACTAGAATCCTTAATTGTTAAGGCAACTGAGCTACGGATTGAAAACAAAGCTTTAAAACAAAAGCTTTCATTAATAAAAAATCAAGATTCAATTCTTGCATCAACTCTTCTTGGTGTCGAAAATAATGCAGGACTGAATACGTATAAAAAAGCCTTTAAAACAAAAGTTAAGCAGTTTCATCCCGATGTATATTCAGAAAATGATGACATTTTTAAAGCATTACAATTAGCATTTGAAATCATTCGAGTTACAAAAGGTGAATCAAACTAAATTTTCACTAAGCTGATGAACAAATTGGTTTATCTTTAGTTTTCAAACCTTCATTGATATATCTTCTTTATATCAATTAGTGATTTGTAGATTACAAAGTACATTTTTAAACCATTTAATAATCATGAATTCAAATAAATTTGCCGTTATCATGGCTGGTGGAGTTGGATCCCGTTTTTGGCCACAAAGTAGAGAGGCTTTCCCTAAACAATTTTTGTCATTATATGGACACAGAACGCTAATTCAACAGACCGTTGATCGTATTTCAACATTAATTCCTTATGAAAATATTCTTATTATAACCAATCAGAAATATATACCTCTTGTTCACGATCAATTACCAGAACTTCCACTTATAAATATTTTAGGTGAACCAATGGCTAAAAACACCGCTCCCTGTGTTGCATTAGCTGCCCATGTGATTGGTCGTAGAGATGCTAATGCATTAATGTGTGTACTTCCTGCAGATCATGTAATTCTTGATGAGCCTAAATTTTTGAATATTATTGAATCTGCTTTTATTAAAGCTGAACATATAGATTCAATAGTTACAGTAGGAATTGAACCTAGTCATCCAGAAACAGGTTACGGTTATATTCATTATAATGCATCTGAAAAAGAAAAACTAAGTGCTAATCTTGTTCATCCTGTTTTTGGATTCAAAGAAAAGCCAACTAAAGAAACAGCAAAAAAATTCATTGAATCTGGTGAATATCTTTGGAATAGTGGCATGTTTATTTGGTCCGTAAAAACTATATCAAACGCATTTAAAGCCTATCAACCAGAAATGTACCATTTAACTCAAAGTGAACTAAGCTCAGAAACGGGAACACCTAGTGTTGATCAACTTTTTTCTTTTTTCTCTGCATGTAATTCTGTATCAGTAGATTATGCGATAATGGAACAAGCAGAAAAGATTTTTGTTGTACCAGGCTCATTTGGTTGGAACGATGTTGGAAGCTGGTCAGCTGTTTACGATATCGGTGAAAAAGACTCTTATGGTAATGTCATTCAATCGAATAATTCAGTTGTTATGGGTAGCACAAATTCTCTCATTAGTGGAAAAAGTGGAAAATTAATTGCATTAGTTGGAATGGAAAACACGGCTGTTATTGAAACAGAAGACGCTATTTTAGTTTGTAACTTAAATGCTTCTCAAGATGTTAAGAAAGTTGTAGAAAGTCTTAAAGACCAGTTATCGTCTTATAAATAAATCTTTATTACTTTTGACCTAAAGCTTAATTTCATTCAAAAACATTAAATTAATTTGAAAAAGAAAAAGCCGATCTGTTCAGAATCGGCTTTTTTATTGTTTAGTTTTTTGGGGATAATAGTTTCTTTATCATTTTGAAATTAGTTCAGCTTCTTGCATTCCTAATTTTTTGCAAAGTCTTGAAAATTCAATTTGTTCTTCTTGAGTCAAGATACTCATTTCTTCAACGATTTTTTCTACATGTTTAGGAAAAATTTTTTCAATTAGTTTTTCACCATCTGAGCTTAAATGCACTTCAATGAAACGTCTATCATGCTCATTTCTTACTCGCTCAACAAGATTTCTTTTTTCCAAATTATCAATAACCATCGTCATATTTCCGCCAGTTTTTAGAAGCTTTTTTCCAATATCACATTGAGACATTGATCCTAAATGAAATAAAATTTCTAAAACGCCAAATTGACTTACAGTAAGATGTTGAGAATTTATAAAATTATTAACTCTGTTAGAAACTGAATCGGCAGCTCTGTTTAATTTTATAAAAAGATTTAAGGCCGTTACTTGTTCAACAGAACCGTTAAATTTCGTTCCCATGAGTAAATGTATGTTATATAATTAATAAATACAATAATTAGTATAATCTTATCCTTATTAAAAAAGTGGTATTTGCTATTTTTTATTACTTTTATTAAGTAATTTCGCAAATGCTACGTTAAACTATCTTGTTTCAAATTAGTTTAAAATGAATAAAAACAAGCATCTTTAATAAAAATAAGATTTCAAGTCGTTCTAACAACAATAATTCGGGCAGCAATAGTTCTTATTCTGCATATTGAATAGTAACTGAGGCATGATCAGATAGCACATAACTTGTATCAATCCAAGCTTTTTTTGCTTTTTTTGAATAGGTTGGTGTGCATAATTGATAATCAATTCGCCATCCTTTATTGTTAGTTCTAGCGTTAGCTCTATAACTCCACCAACTGTACAAATCTTTTTTATCCTGATTTAGATTTCTAAAAACATCAACAAATCCAGAATCTAAAAATTTTGAAAACCACTCTCTTTCTTCAGGTAGAAATCCAGACGAATTTTTATTTGATATCGGGTTATGTATGTCAATTGGTTTGTGAGCAATATTTAAATCCCCACACAAAATGAGTTCTTTCCCCATTTTTTTCTGAAAATTATGAGTGAAATCATAAAATTGATCTAAAAAGGTATATTTAATATGTTGTCTTTCATCGCCAGTTGTTCCACTGGGAAAATATGCTGATATAACTACAAAATTATCGAATTCCGCAGCTATAAAACGCCCATCTTTGTCTATCCATTCAATTCCACAAGAATCAAATATATTTAAGGGTTCTTTTTTAGAAAGTATTCCAACACCAGAATATCCTTTTTTTTCAGCCGATTTGTAATAACCAAAATATCCAGATTCAAGGATTTTTACAGGTATTTGTTCTTTTGTTGCTTTCAACTCTTGGAAACAAATTATGTCAGCCTTAATTTCAGACAACCAATTTAATAGCCCTTTACTTTCAGCGGATCGAATGCCGTTAACATTTAAAGTGGATAGTATCATAAATAGATTCTTTTTGATTAATAATAGTAATAATTCAGTTTTTTATGAATCAGATTAAACGAGTTTACCCAAAAGGGGCAATAATAATTAAACAAGGCGATTATGGCGATGAGGCTTTTCAACTTATCTCGGGTAGTGTTGAAGTTGGGTTTATCTCTGCGGATGGCAATAAAACCATTTTAGCCATATTACGCCCTCCACACATGTTTGGAGAAATGGCCTTAATTGATGAAAAACCAAGATCAGCTACAGTTACAGCTCTTACTGATGTAGAAGTTGCAGTAACACAAAAATCAGCTTTTGTTAGGCATTTTTCAGCTGAAAACGAGAGTCCTTTAATTCCAGTTTTAAGAACAATGTTTGAAAGACTCAGAACTACAAATCAAGTTATTTCGGCACTATCTTCCGATATCTCCGTGGTTGCAAGCGCTGAGGGAGGTCACGAATTTACATCGCCATCAAAATTAACGATTAAACCGACTACTGAGGCAGCCAAATCGGCTTTAGGTGCTAAAAAGTTTGATGTTAAAGAATTCCCATTCCGAATTGGACGGCAAGAGGTTAACGATGTTCTAGGAATAAATGATTTAATGTTGCACGATAGTCCGCCTTATCAAGTATCTCCTCACCATTTGTTAATTTCACTACGAAATAACGTCATTGAATTAAGCGACAGAGGCTCTCGTTATGGTAGTCTAATAAGTGGCGTTCGAGTGGGCTTAAGTAATCGCTCTAAAGTTGTAGATTTAAAAAGAGGCGACAATGAAGTAATACTTGGCGATATCTACTCAAGAATCCGTTTTAATTTTGTCGTTGATTAGATAGTCGAAAAGGAGTTATAATTAACTCCTTTCTCTTTTAATTTATCTTAAACCTTATTCGCGCAAACTTTCTTTTGCCAACTTTTAAAATCACTTCTTCTCCAGGTTTTAAACTAAGTTCGAAAGCAACATCTTTAACTTGCTCACCATCTAAACTAACGCCGCCTTGCTGAATTAAACGCTTAGCTTCACCATTACTCGGAGCAAAACCAATTTGTTTTATTACGTTTACTAATGATAGAGAACTACCAGACTCAAATTGAAAGACATCCATCACATCAGGAATACCTTTATTTATAATTGTTTTTTCGAAATGTAAACGAGCATCATCAGCAGCTTCTTTTCCATGGTACATTGCTGTAATAACATAAGCTAAATCGTGCTTGGCATTTCTAGGGTCATTTTCAGCTTTTTCTTTAATTTTTGGTAATTTTGACGTTTCAACATCAGTTAATAGCTCAAAATAGGTGTAAATCAAATGGTCAGGAATGGATAAAGACTTTCCATACATATTGTTTGGCTCATCGTCCAACCCAATATAATTATCATAAGATTTTGACATTTTCTGAACGCCATCTGTTCCAACAAGTAAAGGCATCATAAGACAAATTTGGGGAGAAATAGAATTGTCTTTTTGAAGTTGACGACCAACTAATAAATTGAATTTCTGATCTGTTCCTCCTAGTTCAACATCTGATTTTAAGTGAACTGAATCTTGACCTTGAGCAAGTGGATATAAAAACTCATGAAGAGAAATCATATCATTATTAGAGTACCTTTTACTAAAATCATCTCTTTCTAACATTCTAGCAACCGTCATTTGCCCAGCAAGTTTAATTACATCCGCAAAGTTCATTTTTCCTAACCAGTCTGAGTTGTAAACTATTTCGGTTCTATCAGTATCTAGTATTTTTGAAGCTTGCTTAAAATAAGTCTCGCCATTCTTTTTTATAATTTCTGGTGTTAATGCTGGTCTCGTTTTATTTTGACCAGTTGGGTCACCAATTAACGAAGTAAAATCACCAATTATTAAAATGGCATGATGTCCCAAATCTTGAAATTGCCTTAGTTTTCTTAAGATTACAGAGTGACCTAAATGCAAATCTGGACGTGTTGGGTCACAACCTAATTTAATTTTCAGCGGGTTTCCCGTTTTAAGCGACTCTTCTAATTTTACTTTAAGTTCCGTTTCTGGAATAATTTCAGTTGTACCACGGCGGATTAACGCTAATTGTTCTTCAACGGGTAAAAATTTGGACATTCTTTAAAAATTAATTGAGTTCAAAGGGTTGTTTTCATTAATCGTTTTTTTGATGGTTTTAGAGAAATCCTCTGCACCAGGGTAAACCAAAGCGATTGCATTATAAGTAGTTGGGGCTACTTTAATCAAATAATCATAGCTAATTGATGCTTTTTTAGTTTCATCAGATGGATAACCAAAACCAGATATAAGTATTAATAATGCACTTATTAATAAACCCGCCTTTAATAAACCAAACGCTAAACCTAAAAGCTTATCTACGAAGGTTAGTTTTGTGACATCTATTAACTTTGAAGCTATATAAGTTATTAAATTAACAACAACCATAACTGTAACAAATAACATGATTCCAAAGATGAATGGATTGAAATCATCTTGCAAGTTCAATAAATTTTTAGCATACGAGCTGAACTGATCAAGGTAATTTATGGTTAAGAATACAGCTAAAATAAGACCAAGAATTCCTAAAACCTCTTTAATGAGTCCACTCTGATAACCTTTAAAACCAAAATATGCTAAAGGTAATAGAATAATAATATCAAGAGTTTCCATACTATTAGGACAGCTTAGATTTTACGATTTTATTAACAAGACCACCATCAGCTTTACCTTTTACCTTTGGCATTAGTTTACCCATGACTTTACCCATATCAGAAGGAGCAGTTGCACTTACAGCTTTTATCACCTCATCAACAATTTGTGTAATTTCTTCCTCACTCATCAATTTTGGTAAATAGGTCTCAATTACAGAAAGTTCATATTTTTCTTTTTCTGATAAATCAAAACGGCTAGCGTTTTCAAATTGCACAATTGAATCTTTTCTTTGTTTAGCCTCTTTGGTAATTACACCAATCACTTCTTCTTCATTTAACGTAGCAGAACCACCTTGGCGTATACTAATTTCTTTTTTCATAATGGACGATTTTATTGCTCTTAGAACCATTGTTTTATCTTGTTCTTTTGCGAGCATAGATGCTTTTAAGTCGTCTAAAATTTGTTGGTATAAACCCATAGTCTTATTTTTTAGTTTGTAATCAAGTTTTTGTAAAAATACGGAACGTTTAATGTTTAAGGTAGTTGTTTTTAACTAATCATTCCTAAATGTATTTTTTTTAGATTAATTGGAGTTTCAAATACAAAAAAAGGCTGAACACGACGTGCACAGCCTAAAAACCGTTCTTCAAGAAAGTTTAAAAAACTATTTATTTTTAGCTAAGAAATCGCTTGCTTCATTAACATCAACAATGGATTCTGAATAACCATAAGAACCACTAGCGCGCTTTTTAGCAATTATAATTTTAGCCATTTTACGAATACCAAGCTTATTTTGGAGAGCTTTATCACCGAATGTCTGCTTCTTTGCCATGGTGCATGCCTTTTATTTAATTTCTTTATGAACTGTATGTTTTCTGAGTCTGGAATTGTATTTTTTTAATTCCATACGACCCGGAGTATTACGACGACTTTTTGTCGTAACATAGCGGGATGTTCCAGGGGCTTCTGTACATTCTAGGATAACCTGAATACGTACACCTTTACTTTTTTTTGCCATCCTATTTCAGATTTTAGAGTTTACCAGCAGCTGCATCACGCAACGTTGCTGAAATTCCTTTTTTGTTGATAGTACGAAGCGTTTTTGCAGTTACTTTTAAAGTAATCCACATATCCTCTTCAGGAAGGTAGAACTTACGCTTCTGTAAATTTAAATGAAACTTGTGTTTCGTTTTGTTATTGGCGTGGGAAGAACGGTAGCCGTTGTACGCCTTCTTACCAGTTAAATCGTCTCGACGCGACATGGTGTTACCTTTTAGTTTTTTGAAAAGAAGAGAAAGATAGGTTTATTTATTGACTCATGCAAGAACTATTTAACAAAATATCTACTTATCCACTACTTATCCACATATTTTCATGGGGCTCATTTTTGATCTGCCTTTCGATATGGAGCCAAGTTAACTTTATTCTCTACTCATTTTGATATTGTAAGCCTATGCGTTATTTTAGACCGTTATTTAACTAATTAATGCATACAATTTAATATAGTAATATGTCTGAAAACAATAGGTCTAACTATCAAGCTTCAA
>CAZNTR010000060.1:0-20671 GCA_964575925.1 uncultured Chitinophagales bacterium | reverse complement strand
GCTTTGTACCGCTGACCGGAGTCGAACCGGTACACCTTTCGATACGCGATTTTGAGTCGCGCGCGTCTACCAATTCCGCCACAGCGGCGTGGGATGGCAAATATAAGTACATTTAATTCAGAAAAAAAGGTCTTTATTTTTAATTTTATTTAATATCAATTTCTCTTAATACTTCTTGCTTTATAATCACTGTACACTTAAACTCCAATAATTAAAACTTTCAATCATCTAAATTTAAAAATGGAGTTTAATTTATGTTAAAACTAAAAAAATCAGTAATAGTTCTTCTTTTATTATCAACAGGCTTTTTAGCAACAGGTTGCTATGGCTCATTTAATCTAACCAAAAAAGTGTATAAATGGAATGGCACTATGGGGGATAAATGGATGAATTCAATCGTTTTCTATGCTTTAAATGTTGTTGGTGTATATGGAATTACAACATTTGTTGATGCAGTAGTGTTAAATACTTTAGAATTTTGGACTGGAAGCAATCCAATGGCAATGAATGAAGGTGAATCTGAAACGAAATATGTAACTGATGCTGGAAAAACCTACAAAATCACAGCTAGTAAAAATCAATTTGAAGTATCTCAAGTTGCAGGCCCAAATGCTGTTGAATCAGCTGTTTTAGCTTTCAACCCAGAATCTTCTGTCTGGTCAGTAACTTCTGGTTCAACATCAATCGATATAGCAAAATTTGTTACTAATGGTTCTGAAACTGTTGTTGAAGCTTATATGCCAAACGGAACTGAGTTTTTTACTCTAAATGGCGAAAAAGTAGCGAACTTAAACACAGCTAATTAAGAGCTAATAGTAGTTTTTATTTTTTTTAGGTGAATCAATGTATGTTGATTCACCTTTTTTTTGGTATTGAATTGTAAGCTCGAGCTTAATCCAAAAAATAATTTACTGCAACATATTCGGCGAATTCATAGATTATAGAAGGGGGCAAGCAATAAATATTTACTTTCCAAATCGGACTCAACTTTAGGGTTTAAATATCATTTATAATCATTTTTCTATAAATAGGGGGTCTTTATAAATGTATTCCTACACCCGGTAAATAAATTTATTTTTAAAGCTCATTCATCCTTTTAAATTGGTCTATTTATTGCTTAATTAGAAAAGAATGTACTAAAATTATTTTATCACTCTGATTTAAGCTATTGACGGAGAATCTGTTAAAATCTTTTATTCTAATAAAAAATACCATTTATTGTTAAGCTTAATCTACATGTTAACTGGGTATTGAAAATTTGTTTAATAAATGAAATTAACTTATTTAGAGTTTATACTACTAAGTAAGTAAAGCCTACTTTGCTCATGATTAACTATTATCTCAAATAGGCTGATTGAGTTCATTTAAATTCAAAACACATTCTTTATTTCGATTGTTAATAGGTTAAAAACTCGACTACTTCGAAAAGCATTTTTTAACAAAATATTTGGTTAATTCGCAGAATCAAGTTTGGTGTAAACAGAAAAAATCGACTCTCCCGAATAGACTCAATACTGAAAAGTAGAGGAAAACTTGACATCACTTTTGCAATTAGGAGTGTATTGAGTCAATACATTTTAAAAAAAGCTACACTTAAAAATCACACTGAATCTGAGAATGCAATACGAAATTACGAAGGGTAGGGAACTCATTATAAAATTGATTGATTAGTTTAAATATTGATGATTGGGTTTCACATTATAATCAATCTCAAGGCTATCATAACCTGAGTTAAGGATAAGTTAGTACAATAATTTTAGTTAAAAACTAAAATATTCAAGGAAGAATGTCATTTGGTTACGAACTGATACTGATGGCAACGTGAGACGTTTTGAAAAATCATGAAATGCTATCTTGAATTTAAGTCCAAATTAGACAGAGATTCTGGGTCAAGCCTAGAATGACCTTTTTAAATTTATAACTTATCCTGAACTCTGGTTAGTTCAATTTTACCTAACATATAAACGTGATATAAAACTAAAAAGACAAAACACAACTACTCAAAAAAGTATCATTTAGTTTGGTATATTTATCAAAAATTTTAATTAAATCAGAATTAAATTTTAACATAACACATTGATATACATAAGATTATGAAAGTGCAACTAAAAAGATTAAATGATAATTATTTAATGGAAGCGCAAAATACGGACGGAAACAGAGTTCTATTCGACGCAAATCCAGCTATAGGTGGATCAGGTGCAGGAATTAGACCAATGGAAGGCGTTTTGATGTCTTTAGCAGGCTGTAGTAGCATTGATGTAATCTCAATCATGAAAAAACAAAAGCAATTCCCAACGAATTTTAATGTTAAAGTCGAAGCTGAACGTTTGGATGCAGTACCTGCTTTGTTCACGAAAATCTTTATTGAGTTTCAAATTGAAGGTGAAATTGAACCCACAAAAGCAAAACGTGCTATTGAATTAAGTATGACAAAATATTGCTCAGTTACAAAAATGCTTGAACCTGCTGTTAAAATATATTCAAGTCTTCGCCTTAATGGTGAAATAGAAAAAGTTAGTTCAACATCATAAACAAATGAATGGCTTCTGGGGTCTGAATATAAACTCAGAAACTACGGTTCTATTTTAAGATGCAAGAATTGATTCTAATAAACTTGTGATTTCTTTTGGGTTAATAATTGAGAATAGATCTTTTGATGGGTCTATTTCTAAATGTTCGAATAGAAGGGGATCTTTTATATTTGGTTTAATTGTGCAGACTTTCAAATCATGATTTCTGTAGTCTTCAAATAACCCCTACCTAAAATGATATAATGTTGCTTTTGCTTCGGCATAGGGCTACTCCAATGGCTTAGAATCTTTTCTGAATGCGAGCCTGTAGCAAATAAGAAGAGTTTATTGTATTAAAATATCATGCAAAAAACTCTTTGTCATTTGCATTGGAATCACTAAATGTAATTGAGTTAATTTCAATTTGGCATCGTTTTTAATGGTTTCCAGAGGCTTAAATAAACCAAAGCCGGTAGAGTGTTTAAAAAAATCTAGTTTATTATCTGTCTGCCCACGTATTGAATAAATCCTTTGAGTTCGCTACAATAAGTCAATATTGGGAGTGCTTTACTATTCCAAATTCTACGATTCGTTACATTTTTGGTAGAAAACTACTTTTTGGAGTTGACTCATCCATTTAATTAAAAAGGATTGATCTAATAAGTCACCTATGTCTGGACGGAAAATGGGGTGAGTAAAACTGCATTCTTCCAGATTTCTGGAAATGGGAAAACTTTTTAATTTAATTGCACTAAAGACTTACAAATTTCAAGACCTATACTAGACCTAACACCAGTTAAAATTGCATATTTCATAATTCTTTCCTAAATAAGTTAACTTCATTTTGCTAAATACAGTAAATCTTATCAAAGTGTAGATTTTAGAACATGGAATACTAGGTGTATTGACCAGTATAAGCTTTTTTTTCCAACCTGAGATTGCTTTAGCAAAGCATTCTGTAAAAAAAAATCTTTATCAAACGCTTAAGTCAATGTTGTAGTATTTCAATATTTGGCGATTTAAAACAGTTTTGAAAACTTGAACTACCCTATAACTACGCTAAGTTGAAAATATTCATCTATTTTTAATTAAATTAAGAAGCAAAAGTAGGAATGACTCTTTCTTTATAATAATTACTCAAGAAAGCTACAGCATGCGAAATAGTTTCAATTTCTTTAATTACAAAACGAATTTGCTCTTCTTTCTGTATTACATTTAATCGGTCGAATGCCGTTTTTTGTAAATCTTCGAGTAATAATTGAAACTTACCTTCATCAAAAAATCGTTTACCTATTTCTGTTTTGGGACTAGGACATTGTAACCACATTCGGCCACCACGTATTGTTACTTTAAACAATAACATGTTGGAAGCCATTAGTTTAATACGAGCTACATCAATTAAATTTAGTACTGGTTCAGGTAATTCTCCAAATCGATCTTTAACTTCATCGCGCCATTCATCTATCGTTTTGGGATCCTGACAATTCGCTAATTTTCGATATAAGTTCAATCGTTCAACGTTATCTATCACATAACCAACAGGTAATAAAGCTGGCAAATCAATTTCGACTGCTGTATCTGGTCTTTCTTC
This sequence comes from uncultured Chitinophagales bacterium, assembly GCA_964575925.1. Taxonomy (GTDB): domain Bacteria; phylum Bacteroidota; class Rhodothermia; order Balneolales; family M1805; genus M1805. Next base: position 16,567 of record CAZNTR010000060.1, on the reverse strand, counting down.
ATCAAGAACAATATGTTCAAATAAGCCTTCAAATTCAGAATCTTTTAATTCACGAATAGCTTCATTTAGAATTTTTAAATACAAGTCATAGCCCAGTTCATTAATGAATCCGCTTTGTTCTGCACCCAGTATATCACCCGCGCCACGAATGTCTAAATCACGCATGGCAATGTTAAAGCCAGAACCTAAATCCGAATATTCTTCTAATGCCATTAATCGTTTTCTTGCCTCGACACTTAAATCGTTGAGTGGTGGAGTAATCAAATAGCAGAATGCTTTTTTATTAGAACGACCAACTCTACCACGTAATTGATGCAATTCTGATAAACCAAAACGATCAGCTCTATTTATAATAATCGTATTGGCATTTGAAATATCAATTCCGTTTTCAACAATGTTTGTACTAACTAAAACATCAAACTTGTGTTCATAAAAATCAGATATAATTGCTTCAAGGTCGTTTCCCGACATTTGACCATGAGCAAACCGCACTCGAATATTAGGAAGCATTTGCATGAGCATTGAAGAGAACTCAGCAATATTTTGTACCCGGTTATGAATAAAAAATACTTGTCCACCGCGTGAAGTTTCAGCTAGAATGGCATCTCGGATTATTCGCTCGTCATAACTGTGAATTTCTGTTGTGACGGGTTGTCTGTTTGGTGGTGGCGTAGTTATTACACTTAAATCTCGAGCTCCCATGAGCGACATGTGAAGTGTTCTAGGAATAGGAGTTGCCGATAGGGTTAACACATCAACACTTGCTCTAAATTCTTTTAATTTCTCTTTTACTGAGACCCCAAAACGTTGTTCTTCATCAATAACTAATAAACCTAAATCCTTAAATTGAACATCTTTGGATGTAATTCTATGTGTTCCTATAACGATATCCACTTCACCGATTTTAACTTTTTTCAGAATTTCCTTTATTTCAGCTGTTGATTTGAATCGATTCAAGACCTCAATACGAATTGGAAAATTTTCCATTCGTTTTTTAAATGTATGCCCATGTTGATCAGCTAAAATGGTAGTTGGAACTAAGATAGCAACTTGTTTTCCGTCATTCACCGCTTTAAATGCAGCTCTAACGGCAACTTCTGTTTTTCCGAATCCAACATCACCACATACCAAACGATCCATCGGAATTGGTAATTCCATATCTTTTTTAACATCTATGATGGCTTTCATTTGATCAGGTGTCTCTTCATACATAAAAGATGCTTCTAATTCAGTTTGCCATTCAGAATCAGCATTGAATGAAAATGCTTTTTGAGCTTTCCGTTTTGCATATAATAAAATTAAATCACGAGCTATATCTTTTAAACGTGATTTTGTTTTGGCTTTTTTCTTTACCCATTCTGACGAGCCTAATTTTGTGATTTGTGGTACAACACCATCTTTTCCAGAATATTTCTGCAGTTTATGCAAACTCGAAACGTTCACATACATAATCGATTCTTCGGCATATTTCAAAACCACCGACTCTTGTTCAATTCCGTTTACTTTAATTCTTCTAAAGCCTGCAAACTTCCCGATACCATAATCAACGTGAACTACATAATCTCCTACGTTTAAATCTCTCATTTCTTTTAAGGAGAGACCGCCGGTTCGTCTTACTTTGGCTTTTGTTTTTGGTCGATGGTAACGGTTAAATATTTGATGATCTGTATAAATAGCTAGGCCAGAAATCGGCAGAATGAAGCCTTTATGTAGAGTACTTAGTATAGTATGATAATTCAATATAGAGCTAGTTTCGCCTAACAATTCTTCAAAGCGATTTTTTTGAGCCTCATTATCACATAGTATTGAAGTCTGAATGCCTTGCTTACTTAAATCCTCTACATTCTGTCTTAAAACCTTAATAGATCCATTAAAATCTGGTTGATGCTTTGCTTCTAAAACAAGTTCAAATTCAGGTTTTACCTCATGCCTAGTTTTACCTTCATAAATAACCGTTTTAGTCTTTAGCCAATCATACAAGGCAGATACTGTACAATAAAGATCTTCAGGGCGCTTAGGATTGTTTTCAGCTTTAAGCGCTTCTTGCCATGCCACAAAAGCCGTGTCGAAGAGTTGTACTAAATCAGCATGAATAAATTCTTCATTAATTAAAAAGGGTACAACTGTTTCAGGAAGAAATGAAAATAGGGGTGCGTGACTATCGTTATTAAGTTGTTCCACATTCGGAACTAATCTAACTTGATCCTGAAATGAGACTGATCGCTGCGAGTCTATATCAAATTCACGAAGCGAGTCAATTTCATCTCCAAAAAATTCTAAACGTACTGGAAACTCAGTTGATAAGGGAAATATATCTAATATTCCACCTCTTTGTGAAAACTCTCCAGCTGTTTCAACAAAGTTAACTCGTTCATAGCCTAGTTTTAATAATTTTTCAGATAGAATCTCTAAACTAATTAGGTCACCTCTTTTGATAACAAATGATGCGTCATTAAATGTTTTTGGAGAAGGAAATAAATCAAAAAGTGCATCTGAGGATACTAAAATGAGCTTAATTTCGCCTGTTTGAACTTTTTCTAAGGCTTCTGAGCGATTTATTAAGGCAGAAGTATCTGTTAATTGTGATCGATCGTAAGGTTTTTTGAACGTAGGATTGATTAATACGGTTTCTTTATTGCCAATTTCCCTTAAATCACCATCTAAAAATTGAGCCGTTTCATAATCAGGTGTTATAACTATCAAAGTCTGTTTTTTAGACAAACTATCTAATAAAAAAGACACAGATGATCCAACAAAACGGGTTAATTTAACCGATTTTTGTTGAGAGAGTGCCTCAAATAAAGATTCAGAATGAAGATGATATGAAAGGGTTTTACTAATGTATTCCAAAGCCATATTCTTATAATCAGTTCAGATTTTGCCGCAAAAGTACGAAATATTGAATTGAACAGAAACGAAACTCAAGTATCACTTAGGCAAACCTAGCTTTTGTTTTAATTCAAATCTGATTATTTAAATATTTAAACGAGTAAAATTGTATATTTGCTTTCTAATTTAATTATATAAGTGTGGATTTTTATTTAGCAGAACTCGAGAAAGAACTTATTGGCCATCGCATTCCAAACGAACCTGTTTCAATTTATGATCCAGTTCGTTACACGTTATCCTTAGGAGGAAAAAGAATTCGTCCAGTATTATGCTATCTTGCATGTGGTATGACTGGTGGTGCCATTAATTTAGCCAAAGATGCAGCTATTGCAGTAGAAATGCTCCATAATTTCACTTTAATTCATGATGATATCATGGATAATGCTGAAACAAGAAGAGGTAAACCTTCTGTATTTAAGAAATGGGATTCGAATACTGCAATTTTATCGGGTGATGTTCTCTTTACTCTTGCCCTTGAACAACTGGCATTTTATCAGACCAAACCATTTCCTAGTCCTATTTACCCAGCATTGATGAATGAATTTCTCAAAGCAACACGTATTGTTTGCGATGGTCAAGCTCTTGATATGGAATTTGAAAAAAGAACTGATGTTAGTTTAGATCAATATTTATTGATGATTAGTCAAAAAACAGCGCGTTTGTTAAGTTGCAGTTTAAAAATGGGTGGATTAATAGGTGAGGGTTCACCTGAACAAATTCAGGCTTTATATCAAATTGGTTTCCTTGCTGGCATTGCTTTTCAAATTCAAGATGATTTATTAGATGCTTTTGGTGATCCAAATAAATTTGGAAAAAAAGTTGGAGGCGATATTCGCGAAGGGAAAAAGACATTCTTAAGTATTTCTGCATTAAACAAAGCATCAGAATTTCAAAAAGATCGAATCCAAGCTGTTTTAGATAAAAAAAGTGCTTCAGATGAAGAAATTGAAGAAATATTAAGCATTTATACATCGTTAAACATTCACATTGATACCGTTCAAACTGTTAATGAGTATTATATTTCGGCAATGAAAGAATTAGCAATATTTCCTAATTCACCTTTTAAAAAGTCATTAATTACATTTTTAGATCAATTAAATACCAGATTATTCTAATGAAAAAACACATTTTTCTGTTTCTATTAAGCATTGTTACTATATCTACCTGTGCCGATAAAAGCTTAATACGTACTGGCGATTCTGTTGAAGTTGCTTTTAATAAAGCAAAAAAACAATTCGATAATAAAAAATATACCGATGCTTCTCGCTCCTTTGAAACCGTAGTTTCAATTGCAAGAGGAACAAATTATTCTGCTGATGCTCAATTTTATCTTGCCGAAAGTTATTTCAATAGCAAAGATTTTTTGATGGCTGCTTCTGAATTTGAACGTTATATGAATTATTATCCTAGAGATGAACGCAGAGAGTTAGTTCAATTCAGAGAAGCTTTATGTTATTATGAATTATCTCCAAGATACAAATTAGATCAATCTGAAACATTGAAAGCTCTTGAATTGTTTCAGTTATTTAATTTGCGTTATCCTACTAGTGATTTCACAACTGAATCTGGCGATAAAATAAATCAATTGCGTGATAAATTAGCTCACAAAATGTTTGATTCAGGTTTATTTTATTTGAGAATTCGTGAATACAATGCAGCTGCCGTATATTTCGGGCAAGTTGTAAATGAATATCCTGATACTATTTGGTCTGACCAAGCTTTAGCTAAACAATTGGTAGCCTTTGAGTTGTACGCCGACAACTCCGTGCCAGAGAAGAAAGAAGAACGTTATCGAAAAGCGACAAATAGTTATCAAAAATTTATACAGTTATTTCCTGAATCAAACCTTAGAAAAGATGTGGAATCAACTCACGATGCTATTCTAAAAAAATTAGCTGATTTAACAAAATCTTCGTCTTAAACGTTGTTCTTTATTTTTCAAACTTTGAAATCAATCCGCTTTATAACACAACTTTTGGACTTCGTTTCTTTAAAAAAAGGCAGTGGTTTTCGCAAAAAAAAACGGTCATCCAGTGCCCTGACACGATTCGAAGAACCACGAAGTTCTATCTCTGTACAATATCTTTTACGCAACAATCACTTTTTTTGAATACATTGATTCTTAAGCTGAAATGCTGGGTCGAAGCCCAGCACGACCAAATAATTGATATGAACTAAGCTCAATTGGTTGCGAACTAGTTCTTGTATTTATTAATTATGCTTCATAAAATCGTTAACAAAATCATTCACTTTACAAAATGTCAAAGTCCGAAAGTTGAGTTTATAAATGCAAAAAATTGGAATTGGAATTTTTGGAGGTACTTTTGACCCTTTTCACAATGGGCATCTTGCTTTAGTTCATTCCTTTTTGAGCGCTGGAAAAATTGAGGAATTATGGATTGTTCCAACATTTGATCCACCTCACAAAGATGGCAAAAACTATTCGCCCTATAGAAATCGATTAGAAATGGCTCGTATTGCAACCAAAGGAATGGATAAAGTTTCAGTTTCTGATATTGAACAAAAAATAACTTCTCCAAGTTATTCTTTTCAAACATTAGGGCAATTTAAAAAGATGTTCCCATTTTATGATTTTTATGTTTGTATTGGTGGGGATCAATTGCTCAACTTTCATAAATGGGTTTTATTCGATGCTATCTTGTGTATGGCGAATTTACTAGTTGCTGAGCGTCCTGGAATAAGTTATGCATCTATTCAAAAAGAGATTTGGGAGAAAACGACTTTTATTGAACACAAGCCTATTGATGTTTCATCAACACAAATTCGGGCTCAAGTAAAAAAAGGGGCTATACAACCAGTAAAAACCTCACTTGATATTCGAGATTATATTGTGAAAAACAAATTATACTTGAAATAAAAAAACCAATACCCTTTGATCAAAATCATCAGATATTGTCTTTTTTAATTAAAAGTAGATATCAACCAGTACTTTGCATAGCAGCTGCTAACCCATTTATACTCAATAAAATATTCCGGCCTAATACTTCATCAATATTACCTTCTTCAAGGTTTTCCCAGCGAGACATTAACTCCATTTGAATAAAATTAAGCACGTCTGTGTAAGGATTTCTTAATTGTATTGATTTTCTGATAATTACTTGATCGTCCATTAACTTCTCTTGCTTTGTAATTAATAGAATCGCCTGAACGGCATAATTGTAATCCGCGATGATATATTCATGAAAATTAGTTTTCAATCCTATCTGAATACGATTTGCATAGTTAGAGGCCGTTTTCAAATCAGCTCGTGCTAATTCTCTTTGAGCATTATTTACTATAGATTTAAAGAAAATCCAATTAGAAAATAAATCTTGCAAAACGGTGATATTGGAAGGATTCTCTCTAATAAAATCTGTCAAAGCTTTTCCAATTCCAAACCAACCTGGAACATTATAACGAGTTTGTGTCCAAGCAAAGTTCCAAGGTATCGCACGAATAGAACCCAGATCTACTCGTTTTCCTTTTGATCGAGAAACAGGGCGAGAAGCAATCTGTAATCTTGAAATGTGTCTAATCGGGGTCACATCAGAGTACCAATGCCAAAATTCTTCATGATCAATTAGACTCCGATAGTGATTCATTGATTCTTTTGAAATCTTTTCCATCAAGGTATAAACAGAAGCTTCATCAAAACCAAATTGAGATTTTTCTTGTTTCATTGCTTGATAGGTTGCTGTTATCATAGCACTTGTGATTTGCTCCAAATGTCGATGAGCAATCTCAGGTAAAGCGTATCTAAATGTGATTACTTCACCTTGTTCAGTCATACGAATGCGACCATTTTGACAATTTGCAGGAAGTGCCGAAATTGCTTTATTGGCTCGCCCGCCACCACGACCAACTGTTCCTCCACGTCCATGAAATAATCTGAAATCTAATTTAAATTCATGACAAACATTTGAAATACTGTTTTGAGCTTTGTGTAAAGCCCAATTCGCCATCCAATATCCACCATCTTTATTGCTATCAGAATAACCTAACATGATTTCTTGAAAAGAATTTCTGGATTTTAAATGAAGTTTATAAGCCTCATTATTAAAAAGAGACCTCAATAATGGATTTCCATTTTCTAAATCTTCAATAGTTTCTAATAATGGAACAACATCTAAATCAGATTCAATTTGTCCGTTTTTATAGCGAACTAATCCCACTTCTTTTGCAAGCAATAATACTTCTAACATATCACTCACATCGTGAGTCATACTAATAATGTAACAACCAATACTATCAGCATTAATTGATATATGCTTTTTTATTACTTTAAAAACATTTATAACCTCGGTTGTATCTTTGCTTAGTTTTTCAGTTAAATTAATTAAAGGTCTTGGGTTTTGTAGCTCAAGCGTTAAAACTGCAATTTTTTGATCATCAGTTAAATTTGAATATTCGTTAGTAATCTGTGCATGTTCAAGTATTTCAGCAATTGCAACTTCATGTATTCCACTGTGTTGACGAATATCTAATGCGGCTAGATGAAATCCAAAAGATTGAACACGCCAAATAAGTTCTTGTAAACGACCTTTTGCTGCAATTTCTGGCAAACCCGCAACAACAAGAGAATGTTGAAGCAATAGTAATTCATTTAGAAAATCTGCTGCTTTATAATCTGATGTTTCAGGATTGGTAACCAAAGCATCTTGAACACTTTTATGAATTTTAACTACAAAATTTCTGAATGGCTCATTTGGCAATCCTGAAAAATCAGGAATAGTTAGAATTTCGTCTGGAACTTTAATAAATCTAGATGAAATACTTAGTTCACGACGTAATTCCGTTAACTCTTTTTCATAGAGTTCAAAAAGTGCATTTCTGTGCTCTAAAATTGCAAAATCAGTTATATCAGATGTCACAAATGGATTTCCATCTCGATCACCACCAATCCAAGAACGATATTTTAAAAATCCTGGAATTTCAATAGGCTCTTTAAATGCTTGTCGTGTTGCTAAATCAATGTCTTTATAAATGCGTGGAATAATATCCCAAATAGAACCTGTTAAAAAATACAAACCATTGTGTACTTCATCTTTTACTGTTAATGAAGTTGAACGAACTTCATCTGTTATAAATAATAATTGAATAAAATGATACAGTTGCTCATAAATTTCATGTTGCTCCATTTTAGATAATGTCTGATACGTTAGTTTATCTAAACATTGAGCTATAATTTTTTGCTTATATAAAATGCTTCTTCGTCTAGCTTCAGTTGGGTGAGCTGTAAATGTTGGTTGAATATCAAGTTTTTTAATAATCTCTTGAAATTCGGTTTTAGTAATTCCTACTTTCAATAAACTGTTTAAAGAATCAACAATCGACTCTGGCCGACTTCCACGTTTTATGGTTCTGTCTTTATTGATGCGTGCTATTTCATGTTGTTCTGCTTTATTTACTAAATGAAAATAGGCAGTAAATGAACGTAGTATTTCATTTAAATCTTTTATATCAAGTGATTTAACGTATTCAACAGCTTCTTTTTGTTTAGTTGAATTATTCTTATTACGAGCATCTTTGCAAAGTAATCGTAAATTTTCGATGTGCGAATAGGTTTCTTCTCCACAAATATCTTTAGCAGCTTGTCCTAAAAGGCCTCCAAGAAGGTTAACTTGTTTGCTCATTTGCTCTGAAATTCCGCCACTTGCTTGAATGGAATCTACAAATTCCCAAATTTGGTTCTGAGTTTCTGACATAGGTAAAAATTGATGTTATTTAGTATTCGATTTTCAGGCTGAGAATTATTTTTGTGTTGGCTTCATGTATGCTTAATTAACGCACTTCTAAATGGATTTAACATAAAGATGGTTAATTGTACTTTCAACATAGGAATAAAGCTTTTCTGGCATCACAAATAATAAAATGTAACCTAAGAACAGGTTGCATAATTCTGGTTGATTTCTATCAATATACTGAAAAGAAAATTTCTATAATCACGTTTTTGGTTTTATTAAAACTTATCGGAACTATAAATAAAAGCAAATACTTGACTAATTAAAGTCTAAATGGATTATTATCTGCCATAATCGAGCTTTTGATTCAGTAATAGTTCTCAAAATAAAAACTATTCTACTTCATCGAAAAATAGGTCTCTGTAAAATCTACTACGAATTCACTGGGGTTTAAAGGGTGCTAACCGAAAATTTTATATTACTAGACTTGGCTCAATATTAAATTGCAAAATATTTGTCTTTTGAGCTTACTTAGAAAAACAACCCTGCTCTTTTATATTAATGGAATTCCATTGTTCTAAAATTTCCACCTTTACAATAAGGTGTTTTCATAAGTTAATTTATCGGGAGTAAAACTAAATGTTGACATTCTAAATAATGCTGATATTCAATAACCTGAGTTAGTTTAGAAAGTGTAAACCGAAATGTAGACATTTGGGAGTGAGCTTAATATTTTGTTAGGAATGAATTCTATCAAATCAATTTTAAAAAATGTGTAAAAAACTCTTGGAATTAAAATAAAATCACATTTTATCTCAATAATCCCAGAATATAAGTATATAGATTTTCTGAATTTAACTGTAATTTGAATGGAATAAAGCAGAAATAATCTTTTTTATACTTCCCAATTTTACCAATTAACTCGACGTTTATTAACTGTTGGTTTCTCCGTTTCTACAGGCTCTTCAGGCATAATAAAGCCATTCGGTTGTTCAAAAGCATCAAAACTCCATGGTGCATTCGGGTCTTTTTTAACTCTGTTAATAAATTCGCCAACTATTGGTAAAGCAGTTCTAGCTCCTTGACCAATTCCATTATAACCAGGATAAGAAGGGAATCGAATTCTTCTGTCTTCACCGCCTACCCAAGCACCCATAACAATATGTGGCATCATCGCAATAAACCAGTTATCAGCCGAATTTTGAGTTGTCCCTGTTTTTGCAGCAACATCTTGTGAAACTCCATAAAGATTTCTCAATCTGATACCTGTAGCTAAATTTGAACCACCTTCATATAATTGAACACCTTGAACCGTTCCTCTTAACATATCTATCATGGTATAAGCCGTTTCTGGTGAAATTACTTCTTTTTGATAATCAGGGAAATATTCTTTTAATAAATTCCCTTCTTTGTCTTCAATTCGAGTAATGGCTAATGGAGCAATATGAACACCATAATTTGCGAAAGTTGTATAAGCACTAACCATTTCTAATAAAGAGGTTTCAGCTGTACCAAGCGCAATGGATGGATTTGGTTGCATATTTGCACTAATACCTAATTTTTTCGCAAATTCGACAATTTTTCTTGCAGCAGGATAGAGGTCTTCCAATTTATTTGTTGTCGGGTTTCCTGCTAGAACGGGTAATAAACGAACCGTTACATTGTTCATACTACGAGCAAGAGCATTTCGAATTGTAACCATCTCAGGACCTTGTGGAATATTTTCATCTCTTGGCGACCAAACTTTCCCTGCACGGTTAAAAAACTTAGTAGGATATTTTGAAACTCGATAATAGGGTGGATAACCATTATCAATTGCCAATGCATAAACAAATGGTTTAAACGTAGATCCAACTTGTCTTTTAGCTTGATAAACATGGTCAAATTGAACATTACTGAAATTAGAACCGCCAACCCACGCTAAAATATGACCATTTCTAGGATCAATTGCTGTAAAACCAGCTTGAAGTTGAACGTACTGTTTCTTAACTCTTAGTACGAACTCTTTATCTTTTTTGAGTGAATCTAAAACTTCTTTTCGTGTTTTATAACCAAAGAAACCGTTTTTGTATTCATTCGTTTGCTCAATATACTCATCTAAAAAGGCTTGATATTTACCCCAAAAGATATCCATATACTCACCATCTCTGCTTGTCCATTCTTTAACAAATGTTTTTTGAAGTGTGTCTAAGGTTTCCCCTAATGCTGCTTCAGCATTTCTTTGAAAGCGAGAATCTATTGTAGTGTAAATAACTAAACCATCTCTATATAAATCATACCCGTTCTCTTCGCACCATTTCTCAAGTTTTTGACGAACATATTCTCCAAAATAACGACTTTTCCTACCTGTTTTGAAAGGAGGGTGATAATCTAAGGTTATTGGCAAATCACGATAGCTAATATATTCAGACTCCGTGATAAATCCTCGCATGTTCATAAAATACAAGACTGTATTTCTACGACTTTTACTGCGTTCTGGGTTTAATCTAGGATTGTAAGCCGTAACCGCATTTAAAGATCCAACCAAAGTTGCCGATTCAATTGCATTTAAATTGCTTGCTTTTTTCCCATAATGAGTTAGTGCGGCGGCTTCAATTCCGAAAGATGAATTACTAAACTCTACGGTGTTCAAATACATCTCTAAAATTTCACGTTTTGTATAACTTCGTTCAATTTGAACAGCGGTCATCATTTCACGAAATTTTCGAATAACGGAGAATTCTCTACCAATTTTTTTATATAAATTTCGCGCTAATTGCATCGTCAGCGTTGAACCGCCTTGTACATTTCCTTTTAACCAATAATAGGGAAGACCTATCATTCGCATCATATCTATTCCCCAATGTTCATAAAAACGATGATCTTCAACAGCTACAAGAGCATTGATTACATGTGGAGATATTTGTTCATAAGGAACATAGGTTCTATTTTCTGTGAAGTACTTGTCTAATGTTTCCCCGTCTCTACTTTTTACAAAAGATGCAATATCCGTTTTGGGGTTTTCGAGTTCCTGAATGGATGGAAGACCGAGTGTTAAATAGTAAATAAATAGTCCACTAGCTGCTAATCCAATTATCATAATTCCTGCAACCCAACTTATTAATGCAGTTAAACTCCTTAGAGATTTCCCCTCTGTTGGTTCTGATGCGGAATAGCTTACAGGTTCTTCGGACTCATTTATTTGCGAATCTGTCTTATCTTCTTCTAAACTTTCGAATGTAAGAGGTTTTGAATTGTCGTTTTTAGTTGGATAGGTATCTTTTTTAGAATATTTATACTCTGATTTTTTTTCTTTTTCTTTAGTATCACGAAATGTTGAATTATCGGTAGTGTCTGTTTTTTTTAATGAAAATTGTGACTTTTTTACTTTTCCCTTTTCAGATGATTCATCACCAGTTCTTTTTAAGTTGAATGATGACATTCCAGAAGCTCTATTTTTTTTGAGCTGTTCCAAATAATCTGGGTCATTAAGTATTTTGTCTAATTCTTCGTCAGATGGGTTTTCTTTACTCATAAATCGGTGGATTCAAACAAATTCGGTTGATTAGCTAGTTCATTCCAAATAACGAGTTTTAACTCGTTTTCGGTATATAGGGCAAACGTTTTGTGCATAAAAAACGCACCTAAATTTAGAAATTTTAAGTTATTATGCCTAATAAGTCTTGGGATATGATCATGTCCGCAAATAACGGTTTCTAATCCTAGTTTGGGGAATTCCTGTACAAACCATGTAGTCAATTTTTTTGAACTCTGAGGAGTTGTTGGTCTCGTTGTTCTATTTAAATAAGAAAATTTTTTCATGATAGTTATGCCTTTTCTGTCAGGAAAAAGTAATCTAAAAAACCAAATAAACAATTTATTTCTCAAAATAAGATGAAAAAATGGTCTCTTTATTATGCCATTAGATTGGTAAAGACCATCACCATGCATCAACAAAACGGATTCTTTATCATTTAACTTTAAAATTCGAAAGTTTTCTTCTATTTCAATATTGTTGTTGGGAAATAAACGATCAGTCCAATTATCATGATTTCCAGTAATCATAGTAACCGTGTTTTGATTTTCTTTTAACTTAAAAATTGGCTTTAGTATAGTATCAAACTCTTTTGGATAATATCCTGATTTAAACTCCATCCAATAATCAAAAATATCTCCCAAAAAAAATACCTTGTATTTATTTTCTTTGGCCCAATTCAATACGTGAATAAATTCATTTTCAAGCTGCTTATTTTTTATTTTGTCAAAACCACCAGCATGAACATCAGAGATAAAAAGATACTTTTCATTCATTTTAAAGTAAACCCTTATGATTTAATAAATAGAGTTCATCAAATAGTTGAGAATCAAATGGGATTTTTTTTTCTATATTTTTCTTTGTTTTAGGGAATTTTATTTCTGTGCTCTTTTTAACAGTAGTACCTAATTTGACTAATCTACTACCTAATTCCTTATCAGAAGTAATGGCTACTTGTGGATTCTTTGTTTTTTTTATAAGCTCGAAAAGTAAATCATCTGCCGTTTTACTGCCACTGTAATGAATTTTAATAAAACTATGCTCATTTCTAACAGGAGCTTTATAACCATCAAAAACAAGATGAATAGTTTCTGATTTAGGGAAATTAGTTGAAATATAAATAATCAGTTGCTCCATTTGTGCAACTTTATCACCCGAAAATCCTTTTGATTTTAAAAGATTAAACCCATCAATATAAATTGCCATAACTACTTATTTCTAGTAACAACGTACTTTATTAAATCAGCGAAGGCTTGTTTTGCATCCGATTCGGGAAACTGTTCTAATTTTTTTAAAGCTTGTTCAGCTAATTGAAACATTGTTTTTGCAGCTTCTTCTAGTCCGCCAGATTCTTTTACAAAAGCTTGTATTTCAGCTATTTCTTGAGAAGATTTACGACTTTTTTTAAACATTTTTCTAATGGCAAGGGATCTTTTAGCTGAGGCTAAACCAAAGGCTTCAATTAAGGGAAGTGTAATTTTACCTTCAATGATGTCATTACCGATTGGTTTTCCAACATCATCCATACCATATTCAAATAAATCATCACGAATTTGAAAGGCAAGACCAATTAATTCGCCAACTTCTTTCATAGTTTTCCGATCATTTTCATTGGCACCTGCCGTAATTGCACCACACTCACAACAGGCAGAAATTAAACTTGCCGTTTTTCCTGAAATAATATCAAAATATTTTTCACGTGTCATATTCTTCATTTTAGCAGCTTTTAGCTGTCGAAGTTCTCCTTCACTCATTCGCTGCACCGTGGAAGACAAGACTTTAAGCAATTCAAACTCATTATAATTGAGGGCAACCAGTAAACCTCTAGCTAGAAGAAAATCACCTAATAAAACGCCAGCTTTATTCTTCCATATTTTATTGATACTTAAAAAGCCTCTGCGTCTGTCTGCATCATCAACAACATCATCATGGACTAAGGTTGCCGTGTGCATCAACTCTACCATTGTTGCAGCAATTTTAGCTCTTTCTGTAACTTGATTTATAGTTTTTGCACTCAAAAAAACCAAAATAGGCCGTAATTCTTTGCCTTTTGTTTTTAAAAGATATTTTACTATATGTCTTAAAATACCAACATCAGTATTCAATTGATCTGAAAAAAAATGATGTAATTCTTGTAACTCATTTTCAATAGGTCTTTTAATGCCTTTTAAGGTAATCGAAGAACTACCAATTAATAAAGGTGACACGGATAGGTTTGAGTTGCTAAATGGTGAGTGCATGAATACAATATCAAATGTTCAGATAGTACTTAAAATAGGACTGGAAAATACTAAATCTTTATCTCGTATAAACCGATATATAAGCGATTTAAACACTCTATTTTATTTTAAACATTCAAATCGACCTAGAATTAACTTCAATCCAATACTTTTTTACTGTATTTTTACATAAATTACGAAAATACATATATCGTGGAGTAACAGATTTTAAATATTATTTAATCAACCATTGAAGCTTTTTAACTATGATATCATTAAACTTACAAGAAGCACTCTTATACTTAAACGCTGAGGAAGTCTCAGAATCTCAGTTAGTATCAGCAGAATCATTTAATAAACTGAAACAAAAAACAGGCAAAGGCTCAGAATGGTTAGGTTGGAGAACTATTCTTGAAAACCCTAATGACGCCTTATTAGAGAATATTGAACGCTTAGCACATCACATACGACAGGAGGCAGACATTTTTATTGTTTGTGGTATTGGAGGATCTTACTTAGGAGCAAAAGCTGTAATTGATGCACTAATTGATCATAGAACGGGCAAAAAAGTCGAGATACATTACGCAGGTCACAATATGAGTGGAACCTATTTAACACGTCTTATTAATTATATTTCACAACCAAAAGCAGACGGTTCAAAAAAATCTGTTTTTCTAAATGTAATTTCAAAATCTGGAACAACCATTGAACCGGCTTTATCTTTTCGCGTGCTAAGAAATTGGATGATTTCATGTTATGGAGAAGAAGAGACAACACAGAGAATTTCTTGTACAACTAGTGCAAAGGGTGGTGCTTTAAACAAAATTATTGATGCTAATAATTACAAAAAATTTGTTGTTCCAGATGATGTTGGAGGTCGCTTTTCTGTCTTAACTCCCGTTGGATTACTTCCTATATCCGTTGCTGGTGTTGACATAAAGTCACTTTATTATGGAGCAGTTTCTGCTTTTCAGGCTTTTGAAAAAAATCCTGCAAAAGTTCTAAATTATGCTTCAATTCGATATGCACTTTACAATAAGGGTTTTAAAATAGACATTATTGCCTCGTTTGAATCAGAATTGAGTGGAATTGGGGGTTGGTTGCAACAATTACTTGGAGAAAGTGAAGGAAAAAGTAAAAAAGGACTTTATCCGGCGGTTCATAGCTACTCAACAGATTTACATAGTTTAGGACAAATGGTTCAAGATGGTGAACGAACTATAATGGAAACATTCATTACAGTTAAGAATCCGGCTGTTAATTTAACGGTACCATCAGATTATGACGATTTTGAAGGCTTAAATTTTGTTGCAGGCAAAACCTTTCATGAAATTAATACCATGGCGTTTCTTGGAACAAAAGAAGCTCATGTTGAGGGGGGAGTTCCAATTTTAACAATTGAATTAAATAAAATTGATGCTGAAACCATTGGTGAATTACTTTACTTTTTTGAACTTGCCTGTGCAATTTATGTCTATAATTTAAATACAAACCCTTTTGATCAACCAGGTGTTGAAGGTTATAAAAAAGCAATGTATCGTCTTCTTGGAAAATAATTTAGTTTATTAGTATGATTGAAAATCAAAATAAGGGAATTCATTTTTTGGCTATCGCTGGAAATATTGGAGCTGGGAAATCTAGTTTAACGGCACTTATTGCAAAGCATTATAATTGGAATGCTGTTTACGAATCCGTTGACGATAATCCTTACCTTGCTGATTTTTATGAAGATATGAAACGTTGGAGCTTTAACCTTCAAATTTATTTTCTTTCTTCACGTTTTCGTCATCAAAAACAATTAATGCTAAGTACGGAAAGTTTCGTACAAGACAGAACCATTTATGAAGATGTTGAAATCTTTGCTAAAAATTTATTTGAAATGAATTTGATGGCAGAAAGAGATTACACGAATTACAAAGCACTTTTCAATGAGATGGTTAGTTACCTCAGACCTCCAGGTTTATTGATTTATTTAAGAGCAAAAGTTCCAACTTTGGTTCGTCAAATTCAAAAAAGAGGGCGAGATTATGAAAACACTATCCGAATTGATTATCTTGAACGTCTGAACAAACATTATGAAGATTGGATAGATCGATATCCTCATCCAAAACTCATAATAGAAACAGATGATCTTGATTTTGTAAATCAATCTGAAGATTTAGGAGTAATCTTAGATTTAATTGATAAAAGATTATTTAGTCTATTCCCATAATTTTTGCAAATTAGGGGGTATCGCCGTATCTTTGCGTGCCAAATTTACCTTA
>CAZNTR010000059.1:0-20705 GCA_964575925.1 uncultured Chitinophagales bacterium | reverse complement strand
TTTCTTGATAAAAAGCAAAGTCTTCACCTGCCATTATTGGTTTCTCTAATTCAATAATTGCATTCTCTCCCAATGACTTTGTAATCATAGTGCGAACAAAATCGGTTGTTTCAACCGCATTTATTACAGGCGGATATCCTGGCGAAAAAATCATTTCAGCATCACCTCCAAAAGCTTGCGCAATTCCTTTTGCCGTTTTTTCAATCGTTGAAGCAATTTTTTCGGCTAGTTCTGTTCTGAAAGTTCGAATTGTTCCCATCATCTCAACGCGCTCTGGAATCACATTATGTGCCATTCCAGCATGAATGGAACCAACAGTTACAACGGCAGGTTCGGTTGGGTCAACTACTCTACTTGCAATGCTTTGAATCGTTGTAATTACTTGAGCTGCAATAACAATGGGATCTACCGCATCGTGTGGAGCAGCCGCATGGCCACCTTTTCCAAGTATATTTAATAAGAATTCGTCAGGTCTCGCCATTAATGGACCGTTTTTTAGCGCAATTTTGCCGACAGGGAATTTTGGAGAGGTATGTAATCCATAAATCTCGGTAACGCCTAATCTTTCCAAAATGCCATTATCCATAAGTAATTTGCCACCACCAGGAAGTTTTTCTTCACCAGGTTGGAAAATGAGCACCATTTTATGCTGAATTTCAGCTTTTCTTTCACTCAATAATTTCGCTAGTCCCATTAAATTGGCGGTGTGCATATCATGACCGCAACAATGCGCAACTCCTTTATTTTCAGAAATAAACGCTTGTTTAAAAGTACCTTGTTCTTCTATGGGTAACGCATCTATATCAGCGCGAAAAGCAATAATTCTTTTTGATGAAACATCAGGATTTAAAACCGCTACAAGCCCTGTTTCAAGAGGTTTGAAAAGTTCATATCCCAATGGTTTTAAAAATTCTTCGATATACTGAGTCGTTTTGAACTCTTTGAAACTCAGTTCAGGATTGCGATGAATATGCCTTCTGTGTTCAATAAGTTCAGAAAAAATAGATTCTACATTCATTCTCATACTATAATGTGTTATTTGTTATAAGTTACAAAGTATGCGACATTAAGATTTATAAAATCGTATTTCTCTTTTTTTTCTTTTTATAGTTTAGCTCAATTCGAAAAAAAATTCTAAATTAATTAACGCTAATCAGGTTTGAAATAGGTTTTTCTTCATTTAGCTTCCAACCTATGAGGTCTTTTTTTAATCCCAAAAATCAACTTATTGAATTTAAAACAGACTTTAGCACCAAACTTATCTTTTAATGTAAATTTAAAGGACTATTAACACCTTTTAAAACAATTCTGAAACAAGTATATTCGAAATGGTTTTCTAATTTAAAACTTTGGTTTATTTAAAAATGCCAAATTTCTAATGATTATTAAATATTTGTTTTCATTATGTGTTTTTACAGTTCTGTTGCATTATCAGGTTTTTGCGCAGTACATAGAAATTTTAGTAAGTCGGATAGTTGAGCAAAGGCTTAGTAAACAGAATATTGAAACAATCACTCAAGATAAAGATGGTTTTTTATGGTTCGGAAGTGGTAATGGACTCCAGCTTTACGATGGTCACGATATTCGAATTTTTAAACACGAAATTAATAATACTAAAAGTTTAAGAAATAATCGCATTCGCACTAATTTACTGACTCTGAAGGAAACTTATGGGTAACAACACAAGGTGGAGGTCTTTCTCTTTTCAATCATTCTGGACTCTGACCCAGAATCTCTGCCAAATTTGGTAATAAATTCGAGTTTCCACTACTAAGCCAAATGGCATTCTACATTATTTATTCTGGGTTTTAATTAAAATTATTCTACTAATTATTAACCCGAACTCAGGTAGAAAGCCTATTTTGAGGATGAAATATCCATCTCATCAGAAGAAAATTTAAGTAGTTTGGCTCAAGAAATTAGAATATCCTCTGAAAAAATTAAAAGCGCTTTTACAAATTCGAGTTTTGCAGAAAAAGTAAAGGCTGATATACATGAAGCGCATACTCTAGGTGTTTCAGGAGTCCCATTTTTTGTATTCAACAATAAATATGAGGTTTCTGGAGCTCAACCAATTGCTGTTTTTCAAGAAGTTTTGGAAACTGTTTTGAATGAACAATCAGATATTCAGGTACTATATATGCATGGTAGTGTCTGTACTCCCGATGAAAATTGTTAATTCTTTATACTATTTATATCCAACAATAAAGTAAATTCAACCAATTCTACAATTTAATTAGGTCATAATTTTAATCCTTTTGAGAAATTGCTATTTTAGCACACTTAAAACATTTACAAATACAGATAATATGCGCAGAGTAGTAATTACGGGCATTGGTGCTCTTACTCCAATCGGGAATACTGTTGATGAATTTTGGACAAGCTTAATAAATGGTGTTAGTGGCGCTGTTCAAATTAGTCATTTCGATACAACTAAATTTAAAACTCGTTTTGCTTGCGAAATCAAAGGATTTAATCTTTTAGATCATTTTGAACGTTCTGAAGCAAGAAAATATGACTTATACACTTTATATGGTCTAGTCGCTGTTGAAGAAGCAGTAAAAATGGCGGGAATTGATTTTAATAGTTTAGATAAAAATAGAATTGGTGTTATCTGGGGTTCTGGAAATGGTGGTCTTAAAACTTTTGAAGAACAAGTAACTGAATTTGCAACAGGTGATGGTACTCCTCGTTTCAGTCCTTTTTTTATTCCTAAAATGATTGTAAACATGCCTGCCGGAATTATCTCCATTAAATATGGCCTCCGTGGAGTAAATTTTAGTACTGTTTCAGCCTGTGCAACTTCAAATACCTCTATTATTGATGCTTTTAACTATATTAAATGGGGAAAAGCGAATATGATGATTACAGGAGGTTCAGAGGCGCCAATTATACCTGTTTCCATTGGTGGTTTTAACGCATCTCGTGCACTTTCAACACGAAACGATTCCCCTCAAACTGCTTCTCGTCCATTTGATGTTACTCGTGATGGATTTGTAATTGGTGAAGGTGGTGGCGCATTAATTCTTGAAGAATTAGAACATGCAAAAAAGCGTGGAGCTCGTATTATTGCTGAAGTTGCTGGCGGTGCAATGGCAGCAGACGCTTATCATTTAACAGGCACGCATCCACAAGGCGAAGGCGCCTACCTCGGAATGACATTAGCACTCGAAGATGCCGAACTCAACCCTTCTGATGTGGATTATATTAATGCTCATGCTACATCAACGCCTTTGGGAGATGTTAGTGAGATGAGAGCCATTGAACGTGTATTTGGTCGAAATTCTTCCATAAATATTAGTGCAACTAAATCTATGACTGGACACCTTTTAGGTGCAGCAGGTGCTGTTGAAGCTATTTCTTGTATAAAAGCAATTGAAACTGGAATAATTCCACCTACCATAAATACTAAAACTGTTGAGCCTGAATTTGATGGCGCATTTAATTTCACTTTAGGTAAAGCTGTTAAAAAAGATGTACGTGTTGCAATGAGTAACACATTTGGCTTTGGCGGTCACATTGCAACAAGTGTTTATAAACGATTTGAAGAATAAATTAATTTACTTATTCTGATTTATTTGTAAAAAAGGGCTTTATCAATTGATAAAGCCCTTTTTTGTTTCTGTTCTGTAACGAATGATTTTGTTTTAAAAGATGATTTTTGAGTTTACCTAAGAGTTTTATTTATCAAAAACCGAATAACACCCCATTTTTTCAAAATTAAACTGCCAAATAAACGCCAGATGTTTAAATGTTTTTTTGGGAATTTCATGATTAACTAGCCAGAGTTCGGGATAGGAATTAAACATGGAAACAGGATTACGAAATATCGTCATTAGTTTTTCTTGGATGATTCTAAAAACATTGTCAAAATCCTTGTCCCTTTCTCAGGTAACGAATAATTATTTCTTCAAAATAATATTTCTTAGTTCGAAATTTTCGCCTATCTTTAAACCGAACGAACATTCGGTCGGTTTGTGCAAATGGATAAAAAAGAACAAATTATCGAAACTACTCTCCAATTGATTGCTAGTCAAAGCATTCAGGCTACTCCAATGTCGCAAATTGCTAAAACAAGTGGAGTCGCGATTGGAACGATTTATCATCATTTCAAAAGTAAAGAAGACATTCTCAAAGAAATTTACTTACGCATAAAACAAGATTTCCAAGAAATCATTGAGGCTCAATTATCCGAATCGAAAAATACCAAAGAGAATTTCGATTCTATTTGGTTTGGATTACATGCTTATTACCTAAACAATACACTAAAATTTTTATTCCTACAACAAGTAACAAATTCTCCTGCGATTGACGAAGAAACCAAGAAAAAAGGCGAAAAGCATTATCAAGCTGTAATTCTTTTTTTTGAAAAAGGAATTCAAGAAGGTGTTTTTCAGTTTATGAGTCCTGTTTTAATGGCAGAATTAGTGCATGGAATTATAACTACAATGGTAGAACTTGAGCTTAACTCAAAACTTGAAGAAGCCACTAAAGAACGAGAATCTGCGCTTGTATTTTCTTGGAATGCTGTTAAAAACTCACACTAAATCAATAGTGCAGCAGGCAATATCATTTTCACTAAATTAAATCAAACAAAAACAAACTTATGAAAACAATTTTAACTACTGGTGGAACCGGTTACGTCGGTTCTTGGGTCGTAAAAGACTTATTGGAAAAAGGATATACTGTACGATTAGCAGTGCGAAATAAAAACAAGACATCTGGATATCAACACTTATCAAAAATTGCAGAAAATGCTCCCGGAAAACTTGAAATTTGGAAAGCGGATTTGTTAAAAGAAGGTTCCTATAATGCAGCAGCAGAAGGCGCTGATGCAATAATTCACATGGCATCTCCTTTCTTTTTAAAATTTAAAGATGCTCAAAAAGAGCTCATTGAGCCTGCTGTAAATGGAACAATCAATATTCTAAATGCTGCTTCCGCTTCTTCAACGGTAAAAAAAGTAGTTTTAACGAGCTCTGTTGTTGCTGTTTTGGGCGATAATATCGATATGCAAGAGCTTGGCTTATCAGAGTTTACAGAAGAACATTTTAATACAACTAGTTCTGTTGAGCATCAGCCTTATAGTTACTCCAAAGTTACTGCTGAAAAGACCGCTTGGAAAATGGCTGAAGCTCAAGATAAATGGAACCTAGTTGTGGTTAATCCTTCTTTTGTTATGGGTCCTCCACTTACTCTTGATTCAAAATCAGAGAGTATTCAATTTATGAATGACATGATTTCAGGGAAATTTTACACAGGTGCACCAGCTTTAGAATTTGGTTTTGTAGATGTTCGCGATGTTTCCAAAGCTCATATTCTTGCTTTAGAAAATCCAAATGCAAAAGGACGTCACATTTTAGCAGAACGCACAACCGGATTTTTCGAATTAGGAAAAATTATTGATCAAGAATTTAAAGGTGTTTACAAAACACCCATGATGAAAACTCCTAAATTTATGCTATATCTCGTTGGTTGGATGTTCGGCTTAACTGCTAAATTTATTAGTAGGAATGTTGGTTATTCAATTAAGTTTAATAACTCTAAAAGCATAAATGAGTTGGGATTACAGTATACTCCTTTCAATGTGACCGTTAGAGATATGATTATGACAATGAAGTGAATCCAAATCCCAAACTCAGGTTACTCTTTTTTGAAACTGTGAATCACTTCTCTCGTTTCAAGCGCTAAACCTTAAACTTAAATGAATTCAATATTAGATCTAATCGTTTTTTTCGCTTCTCTGCATCATTTAACTTCATATTTCTTGGCTTGTTATTTTTCACTGCTGGAATGGGGAAAATATTTGCAGCTCATGCTTTTCCTGGTCTTATGGGACCGGTTTGGTTAGCAGAACGATTAGCTGAATATCAGTTATAACTCTTTGGTGAATTTGTAGCAGTTTCGCAAATTCTTATCGGTTATAGCCTAATCATATCACGATTTAGAACTTTCGGTGCAATTATGTTGATTCCGATGTTACTCAATATTTTATTGATTACTATTTCCTTGAATTGGAGAGGAACTCCTTATGTTGTTAGTTTTTTTCTGCTTCAGTTAGCTTGTCTAATTTGGTTTGAATCCCCCAAGTTAATTCACTTACTTAGCGGTAAATTAGCATTTGAACAAAAAGATCTTCAAGAAAAATCACTTTGGGGTACACTAACTTGGCTAGGTGGCTTATTCCTTATCTATTGTGGAGTTTTTATTTCTCATCAATTTGGATTAACACCTGCTTATATTATTGTTATAATTGGCCTTACAAAGGGTATTTCCAGCTATAAATTAGATGGAACTAAACAAGTAGAATAAGTTATATTAATAGACCTATTTCTATTCGAACTGGTCTATTTATATGAAACTATTTCAACTATTCATTTTTCTTTTTTTTCTAGTCCAATTAGGGGTCTCTCAGACTTTTGAAAATAGTCCTTTACCAATAATTATTATTCAAACTGATAAAGTAAACGGGCAAGCAGTAGAAATTCCTGATGAGCCTAAAGTTTTGGCCAATATGACCATTATTTATAGAAAAGATGGTTCTAGAAATTACCTTACCGATATAATGAATTCAACTCATCATGAGTACAATGGAAGAATTGGAATTGAAATTCGGGGTTCTTCTTCACAAGTATTACCAAAAAAACCCTATGGTTTAACAACCTTGCAAAGTGATAATGTTTCAAATAACAATGTAGAAATCTTCGGATTTCCGAAAGAAAACGACTGGATACTTAATGCTCTAGCCTTTGACCCTTCTCTGATTTGTGATTATTTGTCGTATGAACTAGCAGCCGAAATGGGAAATTATGCTTCACGAGGTCGCTATTGCGAAGTCATCATAAATGGAGAATATAAAGGTTTGTATGTTTTTATGGAAAAACTCAAAATTGATGAAGGTCGCATTGATATTGAGAAAATGGACGAAACTAATATTGCTGGAAAAGAAGTTACAGGTGGTTTTATTACCAAAGCGGATAAAACAACAGGTGGTGATCCTGTGGCATGGACAATGGGATATACCGATTACATTCACGAATCGCCAAAACCAAAGGATATTACAACCCAACAAGATGCTTACATCAAATCTGTCTTTTATAAACTAGCAGAGAGAGTTTCTGCAAAAGATGAATCCATTGAAACGGGTTATGCTTCACTAATAGATATTCCTTCTTTTGTTGATTATATGTTAATGAGTGAGTTAGCTCCAAATGCTGATTCATATCAGTATAGCACCTTTTTTCATAAAGAACGTGGTGGGAAATTACGTGCTGGGCCAGTTTGGGATTACAACTTAACTTTTGGAAATGATTTATTCATTTGGGGATTTGACCGAAGTTTTACTGATGTTTGGCAATTTCAATTTCATAATACTGGTTCGAGGTTTTGGAAAGACATGTTCTATTTACCTTCATTTAAATGTCGCTTAAGTCAACGTTGGCTTGAACTTACTTCTGAAAACGGTATTTGGTCTAAACAACGGATTTATAATAAAATTGACTCTTTAGTATTTGTTATTTCTGAAGCTAAAGATCGCGAAGAATTACGCTGGAATAGTGTTGGTAATCATCAAGAAAGTATTGATTTAATGAAATCTTGGATCAATGATCGCTTTTTGTGGATTAATAATGAATTTCGCGGGCTTACTTGTGAAGATCAAATAGACTCTCCCAATCTAGTTATAACAGAAATTAATTATAACCCTTTAGATTCTCCTGAATTCGAAAGTAAAGAACTTGAATTTATTGGAATTACGAACGCAGGAACAAGTATCATTTCTTTAACAGGCGTTTAAATTAAACAATTAGGATTGTCCTATCAATTTCCACTTAATTCAATACTAAATGCCTGCGAAACACTATATCTTGCAAGCGATTCTCTTGCATTTGAAAACAGTACGGAATTATCCCCTATGGTGAATACTTTCGAAGATTGTCAAATTTTTCTTATCCAATAGTCTTAGCTAATGCTTTTGGTGAAAATATAGATTCTGTTCGTTATTCAGATACTGCTCCTTGGCCAGAAGAAGCTGATGGTGATGGTGATGGATTTTATCTTACTTTATCCGATTTAAATTCAGACAATTCACTTGCTGAAAACTGGAAATTATCTAGTACAATAACGAATAGTCTTGCTCAAAATAACGCAACATCTTCTTCTGATGAAATACAAATTTATCCAAATCCATCACCACAATTTATAACATTACGTCATAAAACAAACTTAATTGAATCGTACACTATTTATGATATTCTTGGACGAGAAGTAAGCACTTTAAGACAAATAAAAGCCAATCAACATCGAGTTTCTATACAAAATCTTATTTCAGGAGTATATTTTATTCGCGTTCAATTTTCTAATAGCCTTACAATAACTCAGAAAATTATTAAGATTCGCTAGTTGATAAATTTATCAACCTCTTCTTTTATTTACAACAGTATTATAGTCCAAGAAATAAATCAAGCGAACAGATAAGTTATTATTCTGATTCTCACCTAAGGTATTACTCAAGTTTCGAATATAATTTGCTCTATATTCTTCATCAAACCGATTAACAGCAAATTTCCAAACGATACTAACAAAACTACCTTGCGCAATTTGCCAAGTATAAACCATATCAATATTGAAAAAATTCGCCGTTCTATTGTATTCTTCTGGGCTTAAATCATTGGCATTTAAAGTTCCATTTTTTTGTAAATAAAATAATTGCTTGTTTTTTACTGAACTCACATAATGACGTGCCACTAAAGTAATTCCCATTCTGTTCGTGAAATTATATTTTCCGCGAAGTGATGTTTCAAAGGTTTGAATATCTCGTTTTGCAAATACAGATGTTTCTTCTGAATCAGAGTAATCAGCAAAACCAACATTGTTAAATCTAGGTTGATATGATCCTCCTAAACGTAAGGACAGCCTTTCGTTTACTCTCCAATTTTGGTTTAAATTCATATCAACAGCCGTTGCATCGTAAAAATCAAAAAATCTTTTAATAAATAATTCGGGGTTTATTGACCATGACTTTGCATTATTCGTCTCAAGCCAAGCACCAATCATGGCACTTCCACCTCTTTTAAAATAGGAACCTTCAGAACTTGGTTCATAAAAATCATTTTCGTCAAAATTCACATTACCATTTAAGCCAAACCAGTGCAGATTTTTCAGTTGCCCATTTGTATTTACATTTATTCTGGAAAACTGATACATCGGATTATTAGTACCAATAGGTTTTAGCAAGCGACTATAATTGATGTTAATATTCGTATTCATTTGATTGCGCCAGCTAGTAGGTTTTGGCTGATTTATTCCAATCCAAATTCCCTGTTCTATGAAATTATTATTGGTGTAAAACCCTAAATCATTACTTGTGTATTTGGTATCTGCTAATTCTTGCCATAAGTTGAATCGATAGGTTCCGTTTGTTTTACCTGCATAAATAACATGACTGTAACCAAAAGAATTTTTTTCGTCTTGAAGACTCGTTAATTGGCTAGAAAATAGTTGACCGCCAGTATTCCACGTATTCGATTTATCATTCAAATTGAATATAAGACCAGTAACATTTGCATCGTATGCACTACCGCTTCGAGTTACATTTGTATTAATAAAACTGAGAGATGAATTGTTTTTTAATGACTTATTTAAGATAAAAACATTGTAGTTTGTTACAGGATCAGTTTCGATTGTTCTTCTTTGCCCAGTAAGGGTATCTCGTACTTCAGCACTAGATGCTCGTGTAATTGCATTTAAAATCCCTACGCCCAATCCATTTTGAGTTCTCCCTGAAATTTTAGAAGCATTCAATAATTTTGATTCAGATGGATTTGAAATAAGTTTTTCGTTAGCATTTAAGTTATCTGCGACGTTCCAATAATTAATTGGTGTTCCACCAATTCTTCTTGAATAAAATAAATTCCCTTGATTAAATAATTCTGTTCCTTCGGTAAAAAATGCACGATTTTCATTAAACCGAACCTCAAAAGGAGACAAATTAAATACTTGTGGATCACTTTGAACTTGTCCAAAATCTGGAACTAAGGTAGCATCTAAGGTAAAAGCCTGATTTATTCCCCATTTTAAATCCATTCCACCATTAAATTGTGATGTTAAATCACCACTGTTATGATGTAAAGGATAATGATTTGCGTAATACGATATATAAGGAGAAAGCTGAAGTCTTACAGGAGGTTTAATATCCTTTAATCCTGTTAAATACCCTTCTTGAGTTAAGAATCCATTTACCTTTGGATCAATTGGATTCCAAAAAAGTTGTTGCCCCGTTTTTTGACGTCTTCGAACTACATTTAAACCCCAATCTTGTTCTTTTTTATCAGAAAATCGGATAGATGCAAATGGAATGAACATTTCAAAACTCCATGAATTCTCATTAATTTTTGTAGCACTTTGCCATACGCTATTCCATGAAAAATCTTCTGAATTTCCGTTAGGATTTGGAAACTGTTTAGCATCCATTTGTTCATTTAAAGGAGTTACAAAATATTCAAATGCGTTTAGATTGTCTTTATAGGTATCAAAAATTATCCCCACAAAATCATTATTTCCAAATCCATCTTTTCCTACTAACTCTGAGGAAATCATGTCTTTTGAGCTCTCATAACAGATTCCGCCAAAATAAATTCCTTCATTGTCATAGACTAAATAAGCTATCATTTTTGCGTCATCACTTTCTAGCTTACCGGGATTTGGTCTAAGTTCTACATAATTATCAAGTAAAGTTGCTCCTGCCCACTCTTCCGAATCTACAACACCATCTAGTTTAATTTTTGCAACTCTACGTTTTGATTCCACAACTTTGATAATTGGGTTTTTAGTTTTATCAGAAGTTTGAGCAGTACCAAATAAAACAAATAAAATTAATACAATAAGACTCATACAAAGAAATTTTTAGCTTTTTAAATCCGAACGCAGGGTTCGCAATTAAAATCAAAAGGTTTCGTAACAAATTGTCACAAAATGTTTCAACTTTACGTTTAAAAGTGTGATTGAGATGAGTTTTACCTTCTGTTTACACAGTTAAAAAATAACTACTGTTCTCAATTGTTTTCTTTGATTTGATTTTGACCACAAACAAATTCTAAGCGAGATTCCGTTAATTTTGACATCAAATAAGAGCAACTCTGAACTGGAGTATTTTTCTTCTCAAGAAATTATATGAATTGAACTCATTTCATGTTTATAAAACAGCTAAATGATTTACTTACTTTTTAATCGTGTGCTAATTATTTCGACCGTAACTCTCGGTGATTTAGAACCAAAAAATTGAAAGCAGTTCAAAATCAAGCTTTGAGCGTACTCCGAATAGTAGTTTTTAGCAAAATATTCGTCGAATTCGTAGTATTTGGAAGGGTATAAACCTAAAGAATTGCCTTTTTGGAGAGGACTCAGCTTTTAAACATTAATCTATTTTCGAAGGGATTTATATTAAGCTGAGTTCGGATTGGTGTTTATTTCAATGATTTTAATCAAAAAAAATGAATCAGCAATGATGAACCTGCATTAACTTAGCGGTGCTATCTTTAATTAAAAACAAAAATAGGCTGCAATGTTGGGTCAAAGCGTAACAGGATGAAATTTATAGCTAGCTGATTTTTAGTTAATTTACTACCCTAAACTACAATTATTACTAAGATTCGCACTTATTTTCTAGAACTTATTAAAAAGTGATTAGTTTGGAAGCGCTTCTATTGGTCAAATTCATTTAAAAGTTTATATTGACAAAATTCAATAACAAACAACAGCCCGAACCTTTCTCACTATGAAGCCAACACGATTATTTGATTTACTCCATTTTCAGAAAAATAATTCGCCACTTTCAGTTGCTTTAGCTTATAAGCAGAACGGCGCATGGAAAACCTATAGCACCGAGGAATTTATCGAGATGGTGGACAATGTCTCTCGTGGTTTATTAGAACTCGGAATTAAAAAAGATGACAAAGTTGGTATCGTTTCAAATAATCGTCCAGAGTGGAATTTTATCGACATAGGCTTACAGCAAATTGGTGCTGTTTCTGTTCCAATGTATCCCACAATTACCATAAAAGATTACCGCTATATTTTTGAAGATTCCGAATTGAAATATGCATTTGCCTCTGATACTGCGCTTTGTGATAAAGTTCGAGAAGCCTCAGAAGGTATTTCAACTTTTAAAGGTTTGTATTGTTTCGATGAAGTTGACGATTGCCCACATTGGACTGAGGTAGTAAACTTAGGAAAAGCAAAAAAGGAAGTTGATTTACAACCCCATCGTGATTCCGTTCATCATGAAGATTTATTAACCTTAATTTATACTTCAGGAACAACTGGAAATCCTAAAGGAGTAATGCTAACTCACCATAATATTTTAAGTAATACTATTGCGGTATCTGATAATCTTCCAAAAGATTTGAATATTAAAAAAAGTCTAAGCTTTTTACCATTGTGTCACATTTTTGAACGCACTTGTGTAAACTTCTACTTCTATCGTGGTGTATCAATTTATTATGCTGAAAGTCTTGATAAAATAGGAGATAACTTAAAAGAAGTTCAACCAGATATGTTCACAACTGTTCCGCGTTTACTAGAAAAAATCTACGACAAGATTGTAGGTAAAGGAATGGAATTAACTGGTGTGAAAAAAGCACTGTTTTTCTGGGCACTAAAATTAGGTCATCAATATGATCTTCAATATGACAAAGGTGCTTGGTACAATTTCCAATTAAAATTAGCTAATAAAATCATTTTTAGTAAATGGCGTGAAGCAGTTGGTGGAAATATCAAATTAATTGCATCAGGTGGCGCTGCTTTACAAGCTCGTTTAGCTACTATTTTTTGGTCAGCACAAATTCCTGTTCTTGAAGCTTATGGATTAACAGAAACTTCTCCTGGAATTTCTTTTAATCGCTATAACAAAGAAGATATTCGCATCGGAACGGTTGGTCCAATTCTGCCAGGTGTTACCGTTAAAATTGCTGAAGACGGGGAAATTCTGGTTAAAGGCGAAAATGTGATGAAAGGTTATTACAAACAGCCTGAAAAAACTGCCGAAGTAATTGATGCTGAAGGTTGGTTCCACACAGGTGATATTGGAGAATTTATTGAAGGTCGATTCCTTAAAATCACCGATAGAAAAAAAGAAATGTTTAAAACTTCAGGTGGTAAATATATTGCGCCACAAGTAATTGAAAACAAATTAAAAGAATCTATTTTTGTTGAACAGTGTATGGTTGTTGGTGATGGACAAAAGTTTCCAGCTGCTTTAGTTGTTCCAAATTATGATGCTTTAAAAGAATGGGCGCATTATAAACAAATTCCTTATTCTACAGATGCTCAAATGATTCACGAAACAATCGTACTTGAAAAGTTTCAACGTGAAGTGGATGAAGTGAATCATCATTTTGCTCAATGGGAAAAAATTAAAAACTTCACACTACTTCCGATACTTTGGACCGTTGAAGCTGGTGAGTTAACTGCGAAATTAAGTTTAAAACGAAAAGTAATTACTTTAAACTACGCTAAAGAAATCGAAAATTTATATAAATAATTTATAAATGAGTGTTCTCCATAAATTAGTTTTTAGCAAGCTATTCGTCGAATTCGTAGGCTATGGAAGGGTGTTAACCGATATAATCGACTTTTTGGAGTGGACTCATAAATAGAAGTGCCAAAGATATTTGGCATTTCTAAATTCATTTTGACAGTTTTACTTATTTAGTTGATTTTAGTTCTTTCATGAATTTCATGTTCAGATTTGATTTTGTTTTAGAGTTATGATTACCGATTATTTTTACCAAATCGATAATTGAACTGTATTAGACTAAGTTCTTGATTAGAATTAGAGTAAAAACTATCTTTTTTTTTAGAATTAAGGTAATCGTCATTATACCTACATTCGAAATGCGCCACAATGTTAAAGTTTATCTTGAATTAAACTCCTATTTAGCCAAATAACAAATCCGTCATTAGGATGAAAACCATAATCTTCTGCTCTCGCTCAAAACTAAATTTAATAAATCCCAATGTGGCCAAGATTCTGTTTTACAACAGGATGACGTACATTCCGAGAACTACTGAGTATTTGCTCAAAATGAACTCCCAATTCGAAAGAGATCCTGATTTTCGCTTCGCGGCACTTTGAGAGTGTCAACAGGATGACTTCTTTTCCGTCATTATGGCGAAAGTCATAATCTCTTGTTCTCGTTCAAAACTAAATTCGAAAAATTACAAAGTGGCAGAGATTCTGTTTTTCAACAAGTTGACTTCAACTCCGATATTCGCAAAATAGTAGTTCAAAGTGAATTCTAAAAAGTAGCTTTCAATATAATAAAGGACTAATCACCTTTTTAAAGGGTGCAAACTATGAAAATTGAACTTTTGTTTTGGCTCAAAGCTTAAACTGATTTTTAGTATATTCTTACTATTCCCACAGTGTTTAGAACACTCAATTCTGCAAGATTGAGAATAATATTGAACCTGTTTAGTAAATTTAGTACCCTCTCAATTTTAAAATTTTTCTTAAATCTTAAATAAATTGAAATTATTTACAGATTTTTCAAGTCCTAAAAAGTATCTTTGTTAGATGCCAAAGAGTACATACTTCATTTCAATATTACTTTTATTTTTTCTCATTTCCCTATCAGTTAAAGCGCAATTATCTGAATTTCAAGAATATTTCCCTCAATTAGACAGCTTAGTTATTCAATCCAATTCCAGTTTTTATAGTACAAGTAAAGACCTCAGATACGTAAATAGAAAACCACATTTAGTTTTTGAATATTTTTCTAATGAACAAGATGTTCGCGGAGAATTATATTTGAAACCTGACTCACTCCACTCCTACCAATTAGTACCCTCCTCAGATTTTGAAATAAGTGATTCTTTGAAATTCTTGGCAAATGGACTATTTCGTTTTCAAGTCAAATTCAAATCTATTTCGAACGCCGCCTACCCTGCTTTTACCTTCCAAAAGATCGATACTTTAGGAAATTCAATACTGTACGAAATTCCTTTATTCCCATTTACAGAAACTAGAGCTGTTGTTTACCCAGCAAATGAAGATTTATATTTAGGCGAATCTCGTTCTTTTGAGTTTATTTGTAATAATCCTTCAAATCTAATCTTAGATGGTGAATGGAAAACAGGAGAAAACTTTGATTATCGTTTAGCTCAATCAGGAGAAAAAGCACTTTTATTTCTTGAACCTAAAACAAGAGGCGAGCAAACGTTTGAATTACAACTAGAAACAAAAAAACCTTTTATTGATAGCTTAGGCAGAATCACCTCGCAATTACCTTTAATAAGTCACACGTTTACCATCAAAAGAAGTCGCCACGTTTTCCTTAGAATGGATGTTCGTGAAATAACAAGAGATCCATCAAATCATAAAGGAACTGAAATCCAACTTGAAAATAATAGACGTTTACAATTAGGAAAAACCTATCGGGTTGAAGCAAGTGAAGATGTTGGTACACCTTTAATTGCTGAAATTTTTACCAAAACACGCTTAAATAATGATCGAATTCTTTGTGAGTTTCGAGCTTACGCAGACCATGCAATAACAGATGGTTATTTGTTTATAAAAGATGGTGACAATCCAGTTTTTATGACGAATGTGTCTATATCTCCCCTTCCAAATATTAAAAAAACCTCTATTTTACGCTATGGTGAAGATTGGTCAGGAAATCTATTTGCTCATCCTGGTGAAACTATCGATTTACGCATAGAAGGGAAAAATCTACTAAAAGCTACGTATTATATGGAAGATTTAAAAAATGTTGGTGGTGATTCCTTAAATAATAATGACGATGTAAGAAATTTTAGATACAAAATTCCTTTAAATATTTCGAAGCGATCTTTAGCACTTTTTGATAAAGAAACTCGAACTTCTGTTTCTATTTCTATAAAAGAATATGACAGACCTAAACCCCTAGATTTTATCTACGTTGATTATGGAAATGGTGAAAAACAAGTGGATACTTTAAATCACGCTATTCTATATCCCAAAACAATTAAAGATGTAGTAATTTCTTTCAGAGGCGATAAAATTGATTTGCCAGATCTTCTTTATGGGAAACAACAAATTCAAATTAAAGCAAGAATGGAAGATAAAAATGGCACTTTAATTGAAACGCGAAATCTTGGCAAATTTACAATCTGTCCTAACGAAAATTCCCCACGTTATAGCTTCTACCCACGTAACGGTTGTAGAATGGATGACATTTCTTTGAATAGCTTTTTAACCAAAAAAACATATGGTCTCGGTGAATGGGCAAAAGTGGAACTCATAATTGAACATGTACCAGATGCGTACGAAACGGAAGGCTATTCACAACAAGTTGTTATCTATCAACAAAAGTCATATACCTTTGATGTGGATGTTTCTATTCCTGCCGGTTTGATTACTCAAAAAATCGGAAAGGGTGAAAAACTATCTCCACTCTTTGGCGGAATTGGATTTGCTATGATGGCACAATTTAGCTTTTACAAAGAAGGTGAAATTCAGCAATTATTGCCTGTTAAAGTTGGTTTGGGATTTTTAGCACAAAATGCATTTAACTTTAACCAAGATGCACAACGAGATTTAGGAATTGTAGTAATTGGCTCGGTTTATCCACTTCAAAAAAGAGGAAAATTGAACTTTCCATTATTTGGTGGATTTGGTTATTTCATGCAAGAAGCAAAATTTTTCTTTTTAATTGGCCCAGGTATAAGAGTAAGTTTTTAGCGATTTACGATTTACGATTTACGAAAATCCTACAAAAGTTCCGAGTTGAAATTCAACATTCACAATTTAAAATTCACAATTTTCTTGCTGTTGTTGTTGCTGTTGTTGTCTATAATTATAATCTAAATGTTTAAAACTACGTTTTACCCTAGTTGGTGTGGCTTGCTGTAAATCTTGTACCGTATCTTCTTGAAAATAATCAAGTTTAGTCACTTTTACTTTAACGGTTAACTCACTTGTATCTCCACCTCGATACAAACCTCTTGTTGGTGGAACATCTTTGTAATCTCTACCAACTGCAACCCTAATATGACGTTCGCAAGCTAGCGTTCCATTTGTTGGGTCAAATCCAACCCAGCCAAATTCTGGAAACAACACTTCTACCCAAGCATGTGTAGCTCCATCACTTGATCTATCTGCTGAATCTAATCGTGGATAAACATAACCACTTACGTACCGAGCAGGTATTTTTAATTCACGTAAAACAGCTAACATTACATGCGTAAAATCCTGACAAACACCTGCTTTTAATGTGAGTGCATCATCTATGGATGAATCCACTTTTGTACTATTTTGTTCATAAGAAAAATAGGTATTTAACTTTTTATTGATATTCATAACGGTCGCATACGGATTATCTAACTTTTTTAGTTCTAATTCAAAAATTAATTGTTTAAGTAAATCAGTCGATAGAACGAATGGAGAAGGCTGTAGCATATCCCAAATTTCATCACTTGGATTTGTGCAAACTTGGCTCAAAGTTTCCCATGTCGTTTTAACAGTTAACTCTTCTTTTATGTTACTTGGAAAAACTTCAACTACAGCTCTGCTTAGCACTACTAGTTCCTTCACTAAGTCTGGAATATTAAAGTGATGAATAACATTTCCTAAATAATCGAGGTATTGATGTGTTGCCACATGTGGATTTATTCGCAATTGAAATGACAAACAACGTTGATGCGTATCTTGCTTTGGATATACACGAACTTCCATCACACTTTCTGCAATTTCATCTGAGTATTTAAATACCGTTTCGTGTTCTATTTGATAATTAATTCCGGACATTTTATTTGACTTCCTTTATCAATGAGCTTATAAGCTGCTAAACTTTTAGTTCAGTACACTTCTGATTTATTGAAAATATCTTAAATTCGGACTTGAAACTTTTTTGAGTTTCCAAAATGCAATTGGTTTAACTGTTGCTAAAAAAGCACAACAAGATCAAGGTCGCATTGTGTAGTGTTACATTCATACTCATACATTCCGCTGAGATCCCATATCAGAGCAAGGGATGACCGTTTTATGCTTAAAGTGTTTCTTAAAACAATTTTTTTCGCATATTGCTGCAACAAACCATAGAATATCCTTATTAATTCTGAGGTCAAAATCGAACTCTGAAAGTTGAGTAAATAATAGAATTCAAAACTTCTCATAGTTATTTGTATTTAATAATCAATCTATCTTTTGTTACCATAATTTCTTCTTACAAAAAATAATATTTTTAATTTCATGTTCACTATTTACCATTAACCATTGGCATTAGTTAATCTACCGATTCTATCGGATACGATATAAACGTTGTATAAACCGCATCATGAATCGACTCACATTGAGCTCTAATTAACTCAATTACATTTTGTGGGTTTTCTATAATCTCTTCTTCGGTAGAATAATCTAATTGGGCCACTGCCTTACCAACAAGTCGATTTATGTACCCGAATTTCTTTGTTTCTGTTAATTCTGAAATCACATTTAGTGCTTTTTTCATGGTTTCCAATGAGAAACGAATTGAATGTGGGAATTCTCCATCTAACAACAAATACCCTACAATTTGTTGGGGTGTTAACTTCACTTCGAACGTTCTACAATAAGCTTCAAATGCGGTACATGATTTTAAAAGAGTCGCCCAATCCATGTATTCTGTCATTTCAACTTCTCTTTGAGGATTTACTTTCCAATTCGTGAATCGAGATAAGTGTCGATCAACAAGTCTGCTAATAGCATAGGTGCGCTCCATAAAACGACCAACATAAATAAAGTGCCAACCTTCCGAATGGCTCATTGTAGAATCTGTAATTCCCTGAAAAAGCATGATACCTTCTTTTATTTGCACATAAAACTCATGAGGTTGCTGTTTCCACAATTTATCTAGGTTTACATTTTTCATAAAGAGATACAAACGGTTAATTTGCATCCACATCTCTGTTGAAATTTGCTCTCTTACATGTCGAGCATTTTCTCTAGCTGCAGCAATGCAAGAATAAATCGAATTTAAATTTGCACGGTCAAATGTGCTAATTCTCATTATTTCGTACTCTAAAGAACTCGCTTCACTGTCAATTTCAATGGTAGCTTCTATGGTTCCAAGTAAATAATTCAATCGTTCCTCAGAGTCAACTTGGTGCTGATCTATCATTCCATGTAGATTCACATCTACTAATCGCGCAATGTGTTCTGCCCTTTCCAAATAGCGACTCATCCAATATAGAGAATCAGCAACTCGTGATAATGTACTCATAAAAATCCTCTTACTTATCTAATACCCATGTGTCTTTACTTCCGCCACCTTGTGATGAATTCACCACTAATGAGCCTTTTTTTAATGCTACACGAGTCAAACCGCCGGGCATTATGGTAATTTTTTCACCAAATAAAATATAAGGTCTTAAGTCAATATGCCTTGAATCTACTTCGCCGTTTATAAAACAAGGAGCTTTCGATAATTGTAGTGTCGGTTGAGCTATATAATTTCTTGGGTTTGATTTTATCAATTCTTTAAATTTTTCTTGTTCTTCTTTTGTTGAATGTGGTCCGATTAACATTCCATATCCTCCTGCTTCACCAACTGCTTTTACAACTAAATCTTTAATATTTTCTAATACATATTTTTGCTCTTTTTTATTCTCACACAAAAAAGTTTCTACGTTAGGAATTATTGGTTCTTCATCAAGGAAATACTTAATTAATTTTGGAACATAAGCATATACCGCTTTATCGTCGGCCACTCCAGTTCCAAGTGCGTTTGCAAGAGTTACATTCCCAGCTCTATACGAATTAAAAATCCCAGGAACGCCCAGCATAGAATCAGGTCGGAATACTAAAGGATCAATAAAGTCATCATCAACTCTTCTGTAAATTACATGTACTCGTTTTAATCCAGAAGTAGTTCGCATGTAAACTACATTGTTGTGAACCAATAAATCTCGACTTTCAACCAACTCTATTCCCATCTGTCGAGCTAAAAAAGTATGTTCAAAATATGCTGAATTGTAAACACCAGGAGTCAAAAGTACTATTGTTGGATTATCAACACCTTTTGGAGCTAAAGAATGCAAGGTTGCATGCAATGCTTGGCCATATTGATCGATTGGACGAATATTGTAATTTTGAAAAATTCTCGGGAAAACACGCTTTATCACTTGTCTATTACTCAACATATATGAAACTCCACTTGGAACGCGTAAATTATCCTCTAATACGCGATATTCTCCGTCACCATCACGAATTAAATCGGTTCCCACTATTGGAATATAACAGTCACGTGGAATTGATATTCCCCTCATCTCTCGGCGATATGCTTTACATGAATACACTAATTCTCTCGGAATAATATTGTCTTTAAATACTCTTCCTTCGTGGTAAATATCTTTCAGAAATAAATTTAATGCGGTGACTCGTTGTTTTAATCCTACTTCGATGCACTCCCATTCTTTTGCCTGAATTATTCTTGGTAGTAAATCATAGGGAAATATTCGCTCCGTACTTGCAGAATCATGATAAACGGTAAACGTTATTCCCTGATTCATAAATGTAGCATCTGCATCAAACTGTCGCTTTTGAAGCTCATCAGCAGGTAACTCTAAAAGTCGTTTATAAAGAATTTCGTAATGCTCACGTGGAATTCCATTTGATGTAAACATTTCGTCAAACGCCTGATCAAGCGCATAATTTGAAAAAAGTGGTGAAGATTGTTGCAGTTCTAAAATTG
>CAZNTR010000058.1:0-20845 GCA_964575925.1 uncultured Chitinophagales bacterium | reverse complement strand
AGAATTGAGAAATGAGTATTTATCAGATTGGACTGTAAATGAAAAACACTTGAACAATTCGTCAGAAGCTCATCTTATGCACTGTTTACCTGTTCGTAGAAATATAGTTGTGAGTGATGAAGCTCTAGATCATCCAAGATCAGTAATTTATCAGCAAGCAGAAAATAGATTGCATGCTCAAAAAGCTCTTATGATGCATATTTGGGGTCTAATTTAATTGTCGGATGTCGGATGTCGGATGTCGGATGTCGGATGTCGGATGTCGGATGTCGGAGTTTGCTATTTCTTGTTTGTTTTTCCTAATTAAATACTAATTAAAATTTTATCGTTTTTATGTCTTTTACCATTTTAAAACTTAGTGGCTTCGTTTTAGATTCTGAAGAACAACTGGCGTTCATTCCCAAAATGGTAAAAAAATTAGCTTCCGAAACGTCAACTATCATTATTGTTCATGGTGCAGGAAAACAAGTTGATAGCGCGTGTGAAGAACGTTCTATTCCGATTCAGAAAATAGCTGGAAGACGCATTACTTCTGAAGCAATTATGAAATTAATGCTAGAACTTGTTCATGGAAAGCTTAATCGAAACATCGTTCAAAAACTTCTCGAAAACGAATTTTCAACTATTGGGGTGACAAGTTCTGACGCAAAAATGATGCAGTTCGTGAAAAGACCACCGAAATTAATGAATGGTGAACTTATTGATTTTGGTTTTGTTGGTGATTTTGTAAGTGTTCAACCTAAAGCCATTGAAAAACTTTGTGAATTCGGAATTCCTGTAGTTTCATGCATTGGTTTTGATCCGAATTACGGTTGGTTAAATGTAAATGCTGATACTATAACAAAAGAACTCGCAAAAGGAGTGCAAGCGAAGAACGTATTAATGGCTTCAGAAACAGCGGGTGTAAAGAATGCGAATGGAGAATGGATGAAAACCATATCCATCAAAGAAATTGAAACAGGAATTCTCGATGGATGGATTAAAGATGGGATGATTGTAAAATTGGAACAAGCTGTAGAATTAGTAAATCAAGGGATTTTAGTTCAAATAGGGACTATTGAAGGTTTGGTTCAAGGCTATGGGACTTTTGTAATTGCGTGAATAGGTTTTAATTTATTTTAACGAATACTTTTACTTTTAGTAGGTTTTGTCTAAAGTTTTATTTGTACCAAATGTGAAGTTTTCTTTTAAAACCCGAACTCTTTTAGAAATCTAGTTCAGTTTTTATATAATCGGCTCTTAATTTTCAGCTAACTTACCTTTTGGACTTCGTTTATAAACAAACTTAACTGGTTTTTGCAAAAAAAAGGTCAACCCGTGCCACGACAGGAATCGGAGAACCACGAAGTGCTATCTCTGTCAAAATCTTTTTACACCATAAGCAGTAATTTTTTATAGGTTAAGTTCTAAGGCTGAGATGTTGGGTCGGTGCCAGCATAACGAAATGACATATATGATATAATAACAATTATTTGCGAATAGAAAATTGTTTTTATTTATTTTTATTTCAAAATTGAACCTTTGAGTCGTCTCCAAAAAGTCAATTCTTTAGGTTTAAACCCTTCCAAATGCTACGAATTCGACGAATAGTTTGCTAAAAACTACTTTTCGGAGTACGCTCACCTTTTAAAAATTAATAAACTTTACAAAAGGTCTAAGTCCGAATTTGTAATCTATAAAAATAAAATTTTCTCTCCTTGCAGCAATTCAACTACCGAGATTCGTATTAGAGGTATAAGAACAACCTAAAAAGCTTATAATGAAAAAAACATCAGTCTTATTTCTCCTTTTTTTGAGCCTCATTCTCACTCAATGTGATTTATTCAGCAATGACTCAAACGATCCTGATACTCCAAAACAAATAACTCTCAATGATTCCCAAAAAGAATTGTTGGTTCAATCAAATAATTTTGGGATTCAATTATTCAAATCTGTTCCAGTAGATAAAAATCTTATGATATCTCCACTTAGTGCCTCTATTGCATTATCTATGTTACTTAACGGTACCAATGGAGAAACAGCTACACAAATGAAAGACATGCTAGGCTATAGCGGTCAATCGTTTACTACCATTAATAGTAGTTATGAAAATTTGCTTGACCAATTACTCTCAGCTGATTCAAAAGTGAATATCTCTGTTGCTAATGCAATTTTTTATCGAGAATCATTTCCTGTTAAATTAGACTATCTATCAACATTGAAAGACAGTTATAATGCAGAAGTTAAAGGATTAGACTTTGCTAGAGCTGATGCTGTTTCAACGATTAATTCTTGGGCTTCTAAACAGACTAATGGTAAGATCAATAAGGTGATAAATGAAATTAATCAAAGTACTGTTCTTTTTTTAATGAATGCGCTTTACTTCAAAGGAAATTGGTCTAATCAATTTGATAAAGACGATACGAGTGATCAAAACTTCTATTTGAGTAATGGCAATTCGATAAAAACACCTTTTATGCATGGCGATGTTGATCTAATTTTTGCAGAATCTAACGGTTTACGAGCTATAGAGCTTCCTTATGGAAGAAAAAACTTTTCTATGATTTTACTCTTGCCTGATTATTCCATTTCTGAAATTTACGATCGCCTAAGTGCTGAAACTTGGAATACCTTAACTTCACAATTAAGTGAACAAAATTATTGGAGAGAAGCAACCGTAATTCTTCCAAAGTTCACGTTTAGTTATCAAACTTTTTTATCTAATCAATTAAAATCGTTAGGAATGATTGACGCTTTTGATCCAAATCTAGCTGACTTGAGAGGAATAAGTGACAATGGAAATTTATTTGTCTCATTTGTTAAACAAAATACATTTGTTGATGTGAACGAAGAAGGAACAGAAGCCGCTGCGGTAACAACAATTGGAGTCGAATTAACATCAGCTCCTAGTATTGACCATTATGTGTTCGATAAACCTTTTGTATTTATGATTCGTGAGCGTACCACAAATGCGTTTCTTTTCGCTGGAACAGTTCTAAACCCAGCTAATTAATTCTGACATCCTTTTTTTGTTCAGCCTATTTCTAAAATCAATCTTTTCGGTTTATCCAGTTTATTCCTTTTTAAATCTTTTAAAGGACTGATTATTTTAGCGATTTACACTTTTCGTTTTAGGCTGAATACTAATTATTTATAGCTATGAAAATCAATTACTTATTACTACTACTACTACTCTTTCTTCTTATAAATTCTTGTACTAATTATACAGGCAATCCCACATTGTTTACTAATGAATTAAAACAGTTGAATTATGGAACATCATTCGGAATGTGCGTTGGATTTTGTCAAACTTTATATGAAATCACAGACCACCAAATAAGATTAACTAAATCAACATGGTCTTGGCAAGATGTTCCATCAAAATCATGTACTACAGATTTATCTGAATCGGATTTTATAGCAATTTCAAGCATACTTTCGATTTCTGAGATTAAAAAACTACCTCCTATTATTGGTTGCCCCGATTGTGCAGATGGTGGTGCAGAATACATAGAACTCATATTTCTTGATGGATTAAAGCAACGAGTAACATTTGAATACATGCATGAACCAAATCAACTTTCTGAACTAGTTGAACTATTACGCCAAAAAACTGCTGACTTTAAAGAATGTTCTAATTAAACTATAGCTCAATTAAATTTTTTATTACTTAGTGTATACCGAACAGGAACTGCTTAAAGGCTGTAGAAAAGGAAAGCGAAAATTTCAAGAAGAGCTGTATAAACACTACTTTGGATTTGCTATGTCAATTTGCCTTCGTTATGCGCCTGTTCGAGAAGATGCATTAGAAATTTTGAATGATAGTTTTCTTAAAGTTTTCGATAAAATTCATCTATATGATGAAGAAAAGCCATTTAAAAGCTGGTTTCGACGCATTTTAGTAAATACTTCACTTGATTATTACCGATCAAGAAAAAAGTATTTATTTCACATTGAATTAAATGAAGCCGAGTTAGATGCTGAAATACAGTTTAATTGGGAGTCTGATTTGAAAACGGATGTGATACTCAAACTTTTTAAACAATTACCAGATTTGCATCGACACATTTTTAATTTATTTGAATTGGAAGGTTATAGTCATGACGAAATTGCAGGTATGTTGAGTATTTCTCCTGGCACCTCTCGATCTCATTTGAGTCGCGCTAAAAAACGAATTAAAGAAATTTATGCTGAACATCTTAAAATGGAAAAACAATGAAGTTTGACGAATGGTTTGCCAATCAAGTTCGAAAATCGTTCGATTTTTATGAGGAAACACCTGATAGTGAAACGATGCAACAATTTTCTGTTTTACTTAAAAAGCGACAATCCATTTTTTCTCAACCTTTCTATTGGGCTGTAGCTGCTAGTATTGTACTTAGCTTAGGAATCGGTTTTTATTTTACCAAAATGACTCCTTTTTCTGCATCTCAAGACCATGAAGTTGCACAGAATTTGTATGAAAATATTCCAACTAATGAAAAACAGCCTAGTCAATTAACTGACAGTTTAGAAGTTAAAAAAGAAATTCTTTTAGAAATTGAACACACTAAAGTAGAAGACAAACAAGGTCTTGAGTCAATAAATAAAGAAAAAAATGATTCATTCACAGCAAATTCTAAACTAAAAAATACACAGCCAAATTCACCCAATATCGTTTTTTCTAACTATTTGATAGCTGCATATCTATCAATTTCTGTTATTGATTCTTTAAAAACAGTAGAAAAAAATCCAACATCAACAATCGGTTTGCCTAAAATCGATTTTCTGGCAGAACAACAACGTTCAAAAGAGCAGAATGAACCATTTTTACCTAATAATTCACCCATTATTATTAAATCGCAAGAAATCGAACGTAGTATGGATTTAACTATGGGTTTAATGGTAACTTTTACAGATCAAGAGCTTTCTGATGGTCTAGGTTATTCTGTGGGTGCTATGCATTATTGGAGAATTTCTACATCGATTCAGTTGGGAACAGGTGGATATTTATCACAGAACAGTAATTCTTATTCATCAAATAAAGATTTCGGACCTCAAGTTTTATTATCCGATTTTGTAAGTGCAAGTCGACAATCACCTGTAACTGTTTATGAAGAGCAAAAAGTTCAAACAATAGCATTAGAAATTCCCTTAATAGCTCAATATGATTATAGTTCTCAACGAGAAAAAGGCTGGTCTTTAGGATTAGGTATTTCATCTCTATTCTACTTAAAACAGTCATTTTATAATTCTGGCAATTTATACTACGGAACACAGGTTGAAGGAAATAATGGCGTATTTAATACCGTTTTGAACACAGAACCATTTGAAAATGAAGAAAAAGTTCCTGCTTTAGAAAAATCCGACTGGGCTGGGCTCGCTACTATTAGCACGCTTTATCGTATTTCAAAACGCTGGGAAACAGAGGTCTTTTTGAAGTATCCTTTACAGGCTATTACTGCTAAGGATTTAAAACTAAGCTATACTGGTTTTAATCTTCGATATCGTTTTTATACAAAATGAGCTGTTTTTATACTTTAAAATGCCTTTAAATACATTTTAGGGGGATCAATATTTCACCGTAAATGGTTTATAATTGCACTATTGAGCTAAGTGTGAAAAGTAGTTTTTTTTAAGGTATTATTAGTGAGTTAATAAGCTCGGTAAACATGAATACTAGACATGCAAAAAAGTGGAGACTTATTTAATTCATACAGATAAAGCTTCGATGGTTTGTTTTAATAGTGTTCCATAATGAGTTAGGACTTAGACCGTTCAGACTTTGCGGATTGGACTTAACTATTTATGCAATTATTTTTTTATAACCAGCAAAGTAGCCTAGTCTAAAAAATCGATTATGTTGGAATAAACCCATTTAATTTGAATAAATAAGCTGTTAACTTTTTAAATTTACTCTTTACTGACCTACCTACGTATTAATCTCCCAATTCTGAGTATTATATCCAAACAAAAGAATAATTCAAATAGAAAAATTCGCTTTAGCTAAACAAATTCTTTACTAATTCTTTCATATTAGGTTTACTTAATACCTTTTCACAAAAGGATTTGAACACGATTTTTGAACATCACTTGGGTCTTGA
The DNA here is from genome assembly GCA_964575925.1 of uncultured Chitinophagales bacterium. Lineage (GTDB taxonomy): Bacteria > Bacteroidota > Rhodothermia > Balneolales > M1805 > M1805. Next base: position 14,783 of record CAZNTR010000058.1, on the reverse strand, counting down.
GATAACGATATCATATAAATTCCACAAGAAGGATTTATTTTCATCTTTAATATCTTCGAACACATCTAAACATATAATTTCTGGGAAAGATTTTAAGCTATTTTTTATGAAAAATAAGGCTTCTAAGCCAGGACGTGTTATCGAAACAGTATCGGTTCCGCAATTTTTTTTACAACGGTCGGTGTTACAAAATAACTACCTCATTATCAACAACAAGTAATATTTTTTTTGCAAGCCTATTAATGACTCAAATTCGGACTTCGTTTCTAAGCAAACTTCACTGTTTTTTTGCAAAATAAAGGTTTTCCCGTGCCCTGACACGATTCGAAGAACCACAAAGTGCAATCACCGTCCAAAATTTATTTAGGCCATAAGCTAGTTCTTTTGAATAGGTTAAGTTCTTAGACTGAGATGATGGATCAGAGACCAGCATGACGAAATGACGTATGTGAAATAAGAACTATATTTTGCGCATAGTTAATTGTTTTTATTTTTTTTGCAAAATTGAACCTTTTAAAAAATTAATAGACGTTACAAAAGGTACAAGTCCGAATTTGAGTTAAGAGTCCACTCCAAAAAGTCGATTCTTTCGGTTTTCACCCTTCCAAATCCTACGAATTCGACGAATAGTTTGCTAAAAACTACTTTTCGAAGAACACTCAGTTAGTGATTTTGATTTGGGATTCTAACTGTGAAGATACTTCCTTCACCAAAGGTTGAGTTCACACAAATGGAACCATGTAATCTCTCAACCGTTTCTTTTGCAATATATAAACCTAAACCAGAACCTGTTGATTTTTCAGTTGCACGGAAAAACATTTCAAATATCTTGGTTAAGTATTCCTGTTTTATTCCTATTCCATTATCCTTAACATAAATTATTGCTTCATTGGGGTTTTGTTCAATAGTAATAGATATTTCTGATGTTGGTTTTGAGCCATTTAAATATTTAATTGCATTACTAATTAGATTATTCAAGATAATTTTTAATCTTTTTTTGTCCGATTTTATTACTGAATTCCCAATTATAGAAATGGATAATTTCCAAGTAGTCCCCTTATTGAGATAATCTAAACTTTTTATTATTTGATTAATTTCTTCTTCAAAATTTATCTCTTCTGAAACAATAGGTAAATGATGATTTCTTGAATAATCTAAAATTTCAGAGATAAAATCATCTAATTTCTTTACAGATTTTTCCATCATTTGATAGATCTGAATGAACTCAGACTCTTTATCATTAGTCATTGTATCTGCTAAATTTATCAAGCCTAATAAAGATGAAAGTGGCGCTCTTAAATCGTGGGAAGCACTATAGACGAATCTATCGAGTTCAGAATTTCTTTTTCTGAGTTCCATTTCAAATTTTATACGATCAGAAATATCACGACAAATTCCTTCATGATATAAGACATTTCCTTCTTCATCTTTCACATAACGAGCGTTATCTTCAACCCAAATAGTAGTTCCATCTTTTCTAAGTAATCGGTAATTCTCTTCTTGATTAATAAATTCAGCGTTATGTGTTAGTATATCATCTCTTTCGTCGGGTTGAACATAGAGAGTCTTTTTTATATCTACTTGTTTAAGTTCATCAAGATTTTTGTAACCAAGCATTTCAATAAACGCAGGATTTGCATTTATAAATTTACCTTCAGGAACAGATTGATAATAACCGTTTGGCATAGTGTTAAAAAGGTTACGATATTTCTCTTCACTAACTTTTAGTGCTGCTTCATACTGTTTCCTCTCCGTTATATCTCTAACAAATATAGCGATATACTCATAACCTAAATCGACATATTTTGCACTAACTTCAATGTCTATTTTTTTTCCATCTTTTCTTCTATGCTGAGTTTCGAATCGGTCTGATTTAAATTCTATCAGTTTTGCTAAATGGTGCATAACATCTTCTTCTGTCTCATTTGCTTCAATATCAGCTACTGACAGGGTTAATAGCTCCTCTTTTGAATAATTTAACAATCGGCAAAAGGCATCATTCACTTCAATTATTTTTCCGTTTAAATCATGAATCAAAAACCCGTCTATAGAATTTTGCAGAATAGTTTTATAGTGTGTTGTAATTTTATTGGTTTCGGTCACATCATTAAAGGTTGCGACTACGGCATTTGGAATGGTCTCATTTTCAGTAAATACAGGCTGTGAATTCACAGAAATCCATATAAGTTGGCCATCATTTTTTCTAACACCCATTAAAACATTTCGTTGAGGAATCCCCGTTTTTAAGGTTATCATTGCAGGATTTTGATGTACTGGGAAATCAGAACCATCCTCATGAATTATTTTCCTGGTAGAATCAATAGGAGACTTTCCTAATAACTGATTATTTGTTAATCCTAAAATTTTCTCTGCATTTTGATTCGCAAAAACTATTTCACCCGTTGAAATATGCATAACTAAACCTTCTGCCATGGTATTAATTATACTTTTCAAACGCAGTTGACTTTGCTGAAAGGACTGTTCAGATTTAAAACGTTGCATTTCAGCTGTAATGCGTTCAATAAACAAATTTATAATTCGCTTTATTTGATTTGTAGTGCTGAATGGTTCCTCATTTAATGCGACTATTATTCCTAAAGGATCACCTTCTTTTGACATTATTGGTGAACCTAAATAAGCATTTACTCCCATTTCTTGTAATAAAATATCTTTGGGAAATACATATTGAACACCATCGGGATAAATACAAAGCTCTTTTCCCATTACATTATTACAGGGGGTTCCTTCTAAATCATACGTTAAATCGCCCATTACAGCCCCTTTTGCATACCCTCCTAAAACGGTAACACTATGTTCATTGTAATTTAGTTTGCCTACAAAAACATAATCAATACCTAAAACTAATGAGATTTGAGCAGAAATAGCTTCAAAGAAATCTTTTCCTGAAAGATGTGCGAACTGTGTTGATAATTTTTCAAAAATCTCCTCTGAAATACGAGTTTCTACTTTTTCTTTTACCGAAATCATTAACCACTCTGATTCAGCAATCCAAAAATCTAGATAATACCATGCGTTAGTTGCCTCTGAAAAAATGAGTTGGCTAAAACTTGCAGATTCATTGGTCTCTTCGAAGAACCCAATGGCATTACTAAGTTTTAGTTCTTTATAAAGAGCATTACTTTCGTTCTCGAATGAAAATATACTTTTGAATGATGGATTTATTTTATGAAGTTCAAATCCTTTCATTGTATGATGGCTATCTCTAACTATTCGATAACATGCCAGACCAAAAGGGGCAGAATCCACTAATTTCTCTGCTGATATCATATTTAGATTCGTTTACAGTCTCGATTTCACACCTGAAAGACAATATAATCATTTTTTGCAATCCCTTATTAAATGTTAAATGATTTTAAGATATATTTCTCTCTTTATTAAACAAAAAAGCCGTAGCTACCTTATTTTTACAATAATTCTAATACCTGATTATTTTGATTGCTAAATTTATTCTTGTCACTCAAATTCATTCTCTAACTTTGTAGAGTTTTTTAGTAAATTAATTCGTTAGCAATCCTACGTCTATATACATCTATATGTATATTATTTCTTGAGTTCTTTACATTTTATTGCTTCAATACTTGATATAATAAATCACGTGAGGTTCAAAAAAAGCAGTTGTTTTGTCAGATTTTGATTTAATTTCGAAATAGCACGTTGAGTGCTAAGAATCACATTAGGCAAATCTGTGTATGATTTTTTATACATCTGTAGAATTTAATTTAAAAAATTACCATTATCACCATTTTTTAACTAAAGGTAAATTTCTAAATTTATTCCACTTTTAAAGCTTACTCCGAAAAGTAATTTTCAACAAACTATTCATTGAATACATAGGATTTTGAAGAACTTAAACCGAAAGAATCGACTTTTTGGAGTGCAATCATTTTTGGAAAATTATCTGATAAATGATTGCAAAGCTTTAAAAGAGCCCAACTCTTTTCTTAAATAAATCTCTGTCTTGCACAATACCTCGTTTATTCAATTTCTCCATTATTTTCATAAATACCACGGCTTTAAGATAGGCATCACCTAATGCGGTATGTCTTTTTTCTATTGTAATTCCGAAATTGGAACAAAGTTGATTTAAAAGTAACGATTCTGAATTAGAATTGAGGCGATTCTATAATGAATTGGTATCTAGTAATTTATTTTTGAGTTTAACATTCGGGAAATTCACGATAAATGTTTTGTTTATCACTGCAATATCAAAATGAATATGATGATCAGCATTAGGCTTTGTTCCAATTCTATTGATCAAATTACTGAGCCGATCTTTTTCCTTTTCTGTGGATATTTCTCGATTTAATTCTATAAGAATACTAGATGTGCCATTATATGTCTCACAATAATAGAATTGACTTAAACTTTTATCAATCTGAATTTCATTATTATTTAATTCAAATAAACCTAATGATATTAACTGTGCATCTTTATCTAAACCCAAAGTTTCTGTATCAAGAAGTATAAAGGCACGTTCACTTAATGGAATTTTTTCAGTTAGTTTGAAAGCTAATTGATCAATTCCGTCAACATTTTTCTTTTTAATATTCTATTTGATTTGAAAGAGGAGAATAGGCTTTTCATTGATTAACTTAAATCGGTTTTTAAACGAATTTCGATAATTTCTTGAAGTTCTTTTCGTGGAATAAACGTGTTTTTGAGAATCGACTTTTCAAATTTCCCTTTGTTTTGAATGGGAATATATCATCGAGATGATTCAGAATTTGTGGCGTGATTCACGCTGAAACGCTAAATCGATTCAAATGCTTGAGTTGCATCTTCAAATAATTCGGCATAACGTGGTTCTTTCTTTTTTAGTTCTCAAAATCGTTCTACTGTATTCTGAGTTTCAATTTGATGTTGCAAGGCCAATAATCTAGCTGCGTCAACAAATGGCATTATTACTCTTTTATGATATCAAATTCATGTTCATGGGTTCCTGCCTTTTTCAACTCATTTGTAACCACTAAAGGTTGTATGTCCCTTACATTATCTTCGTTTTTTAGTTTGATGGTGTTTGTGCTGATTCTGCAAAGTTCTTGTACCAAAAAGTCAACTTTGCCTGATCCATTGCAAGCAGGTTGGAAAAATAAACCCGTTTGTGAAGTGGTTCGAGAAACAGAAGCAACTAGAGTGTTGAAATGCACGTTTGCTCCAGGAGTTGGGCATGAAAGACATTATCATAAACCTCATATTGGTTATACGCTTGCAGGAAGTCGATTTAGCATACATGACACTACAGGAACAAGAGAAGTGGATGTGATTACAGGTAGCAGTTTTATTAACGAAGGAATTGTTTGGCACACAGTGTTGAATATTGGCGACAGTACAGCTGTATTTTTAATAATTGAGGCAAAGGATTAAATGGATTAAAATGAATACAAAAAAAGAGCTAAAAAACGAGTACAAACTGTCAAAACCTCAAATGGGAGTTTTTTCTATCAGAAATCTTTAAAACAATAAAGTATTTATTGATCATGGTTTGGATGTTGTGGCTAAATGGAATCGGTAAAAAATAGAACTTAAATTTGGATTCATAAAAATAAAGCACTGCAATCAGATTTGAAAAATTTGGGTGAAGAACAGTTCCGATTCGAAGTTTTATCAACCTTAGAGCATAAAAAAGATGAATTTGTGGACTACCAAAAGTTGTAATTGCTTCAACGCAGAGTATTTGATGAGTTGCATCTTTGGGAAAAAATGAGCTATGAGTCCACTCCAAAAAGTCGATTCTTTTGGCTTACACCCTTCCAAAACCTTCGAATTCGTCGAATAGTTTGCTAAAAACTACTTATCGGAGTACACTCAGCTATTAAATTTTCAGAAAAGCTACATTTTGAGTCCAACTTTCTTTGAAACACAGCTAGACTTTAGAAAATAATTAGAACAAAACCATCAAACTGAAAACGAATTAATTGTGGGATTCTAAAAAGTGTAAAGCGGGAAAGCTAGTATGACATGGTCGCAATCTGTTGATCAAGCTTTGTGTTTTGGCTAGATTGATGGCGTTCGACATGAAATAGATAAAAGATAGATATCACATTCGGTTTACTCCAAAAAGAGAAACAAGCAATTGGAGTACAGTAAATATAAAAAAGATTTAAGTTACTATAAAACAATGACTTATGTTTAATGCTGGAATCGCAATTTTTGAAAAAAGAACAGAATATTGTTCAAGATTATATACGTACGAAAAAAAAGATGGAACCTTATCCAAAGAATTTGAAACGCAATTTAAGGCAAACAAAAGAGCTTGGGAATATTTTCAAAACTTTGCTCCATCGTATAGAAAAATTTCAATAAAATGGATTATAAGTGCAAAAATAGAAGTCACTAGAGTAGAAAGACTAGAAAAAATAATTGAAGAGAGCCAAGCTGAAACGACTAGATGGAAAGAGAATAAATATGTTAAAAAGTGAGTAAAAAAAGGGTTCTGTTTAAAGCTAATTAGAGTGTATTTTTATTGTTTATTGATTGGTTTTTAGTATGTTATAAGAGCATGACGAATCGAAATGAAGGTGAATAAGTATGATATCTTCAATGTAGGCTTATACTTGCGAAAAAGATTTAAGTAATTCTAGCAGTCGATAAAAGACAAACAAATAGGAGTAATAAATGAGTTATCATTTTAGCAAAATAATTAAAGGAAAGAGTTTTAACGATACAATCGAATATGTTACAGCTGCATTAAAAGTAGAAGGATTCGGAGTTCTAACCGAAATAGATATTCAAGCTACCTTAAAGAAAAGAATTAATATTGATATGAAACAGTATAAAATATTGGGAGCTTGTAATCCACAATTTGCGTACAAAGCAATTACTGCGGAAGACAAAATCGGGGTTTTTCTTCCTTGTAATGTGGTTGTTCAAGAACATGAAAACGGGATGATTGAAGTTTCAGCGGTAGATCCGATTGCTTCGATGGTTTCCGTTCAAAATGAAGGGTTAGCTCCAATAGCAGCAGAAGTTCAGCAAAAGATAAAGCGAGTTATTTATAGTCTTTAAATGTAGTACGAATCGTTAGTAGATTTTGGGGATAATTTGAAACGATGAATTTGTCTAGTTCAAACATAAGAGAGAAATTATCTTGCTTAAGTGAAAAATTGCTAAGAGAATAAATTAACAAATGAAAACTGATTAAAAAAGCGCATAAATATGAACATAATTAAAGAATTTAAAGAGTTTGCCATCAAAGGAAATATGTTCGACATGGCAATTGGAATCATAATTGGAACAGGATTTAATAAAATCGTTTCATCTTTAGTTAATGATCTAATTCTTCCAAGCTTGAGTTTACTAATAGGACAAGTGAACTTTCAGAATCTGAGTCTTGTTTTGAGAGATAAACAAGTTGACAGTACGGGAGTCGTAATTCAGGAGTTGGTAGCCATTAAATACGGCAACTTTCTTCAAGTTTTAGTTGATTTTACGATCATTGCACTATCGGCATTTCTTGTAATAAAGCTCTTTAATAGTTTTAGAAAAAAAGCCGAAGATGCGAAGGATGTAACGGTTTCAACGCCAAAAGATATTGAGTTGCTTTCTGAAATTCGGGATTTGTTGAAGGTTAAAGGGTAGAATACCTGTTATTAAATATGTCTTTTATCTAGCGCGAGCGTCCGCTCGTGCTTCCCTGTTAAAAAAATCTACTTTAGAGTCCAAAATGCTTACTTAAACATCTTTTGATATTCAGGTTTTAGCCAAGTTCGAATATCAGCCCAAGGTAAAAAAAGGGAAGTCGGACCTGTTGAATAGGGCGCTACTTCATAATGATTGTACAAAATGGCTATACCATCTTTTTGAAGCGAAAAGTTATTATTTAGCTCAAAATCGCCACTTTCAAACCAAAAACCTTGATCATTTACCGGTTTTGAGTAATCTAGCCCATGAAATTCAAAAAAGTGCAATTTTACATATTCTCTTAAAGGAACCAATCGATCTTCTTCGAATAAATCAGCCCAATTAATTGGTGTGAGTTCTTTCTCTAAAAAAAGACTCACTAAAATGGATTCATAAATGGGGTGTGCGCCACCAGAAAAAGCATCTTTCGTAACGGTATAACTCAAAATTCCATTATCATTGTAATCGATATGAGCGGCAAGATTTAAATACCAGTTTTGCCCCATTGACAGATCATTTTCGATTACTTCGTTATAAATCTCTTCTTGTTCAGCAACTAATTTACTTAAAGAAGCGTCATCAGTTTGTGTTTCTGATTTCCAATAGACTAAATCAACAATAATACGTTGTTGAATTCTTGCTAAAGAGTCGTTTTTTAAAACGGGATAATTTATTACAATTTGATTACAGAAAGCTGAATCACAATTTCCGAAAGTGGTATCAATTTCCGAATATTCGTATTCAAGAGGATTATAAATTGGGTGTATTTCAACTTTTGGCTCAACTTTTTTCGTTTTTGAACAGGTTTGCAAGAGGATAGCAATTAACATCAAAAAAATCACCCTAAACGATAGATTGGTTAGTTTTGATGTATTTTTAAGGCTTTTGTATAACTCTAGCAATGTATTCAACATTATTGTTTAAGTAAGTTAAAAAACGAGATTTAGTCACATAAGTGCTATTTTATGTAATCATCATGTGCGAAAGCAAAAAGAACTATTCAATTAGATAATCTGAACGTTAGCGCAATTGAATGTAACGCTTTTTTTAATACGTTCAATTAACAATAAATAATTCAGCTTTCAGTTTTCATTAAATTCATGAGAATGAATTAAAAAGAATATTAATTATCCATTTCGTTTTCAATATCAGCAATAGATTTCGGAACATCAGTGAGGTTTTCATAGCCCGTTTCAGAAATGTGAATATCATCTTCAATCCGAATTCCTCCAAAATGGAGCAACTTTGTTAGTTCAGGAATATTCATGAATTTTTGTTGGGTTGGGTTTTCAAAAGCAGGCAATAACAAAGGTGGAATGAAATACAAGCCTGGTTCTATTGTGATAACCATTCCGGGTTCTAATTCACGGCGAGTACGTAAATATTGAATTCCTGGTCGTTGAATGGGCTCGACACCTTTTTTATACCCACCAACATCGTGAGTATCAATTCCAAGAAAATGTCCGAGTCCGTGTGGAAAAAAGAGAGCAAATAGATTTTGATCCATTAATTCATCGACATCACCATAGAGTAAATTCATATCTATTAAACCTGAAAGAATGGTTCTAGCGGCTAAAAAATGTAAATCTTCTGTCAATACACCAGGTTTTATGGCTTCAATAGTTGCATTATGTGCATCTAAGCAAATTTGATAAATCGAAGCTTGCGTTTCGGTAAACTTTCCGTTAACAGGATAGGTTCTTGTTACATCACCAGCATAACCATTGTATTCTAAGCCTGCATCAACTAAAACGAGTTCTCCGCTTTTTAATTCATCTAGTCGTTCTTGATAATGTAAAACGGCAGAATTTTTTCCTGCTCCATAAATTCCAGAAAAAGCTTGTTGGAAACAATTGTATTTTGCGCCAACTCCTTCAAAAACAGCTTTTAACTGATATTCTTTTAAACCAGCTTTTGCGTAACGCATTACTTCGATATGAGCTTCACTTGTTACTTTGCTGGCAATGCGCATTTGAACCAATTCCCATTCTGTTTTATTGACTCTGCATTCGGTAAGAGCAGGCATTAACGATTCAGAATTTACAGAAAAGCCTAATTTTTTTATTTCTTGAGCTTGAGTTTCGTCCAAACAATAAACTAGATTAGGATTTTTTTTCTTTAGTACAGATTCAATATCGGTATCAAAATAAATGGCATCAGGTTCGTAACGATGTTTGTAGGTTTCTTGAGGAGTAATATAGCCGTTCCAAACAGCATATTTAGTATCACGTTTTGGGGCAAAAAGTAAATATTCACCTGAGGCTAAATCAAGCATACAGGAGAAATCAGGCTCGTGAATTCCAGTTACGTATAAAAAGTTAGATTCTTGGCGAAACGCCATTTCATGATCGGTATTATAACGAAATGCAATAGAAGCGCCTTTAATAAAAATGATACTATTTTCGTGTTTTTCGAATACAGAAAGTAATTTTGAACGATGTAATGAAATCATAATAAAACTAAAATTGAGAGAAAAAATGTTCTTCGTTAAAGCTAATTGTATCTCCGTTTTGTAGAATACGAAGAAACTCATCTTCTAAATGTACTTGTTTTCTACTGCCCATACTATACAGATTTGCACAATTCTTAAAGCCTGAAAGAAGCGCATCTACATCAATAGTAAGAATGGAAGAAATGCTTCCTTTTATTGATTTAAGTGCAATGAGATAGGTTTTCCCTTTTGAATCACTTACTACAGAAAGATGGAATCCATCTTTTTCTTTTAACCAAGACCGATAAAAATGGCTCAAATCTAGTCGGTCTAAAAGGGAAGAAAATGATCTGAAACGAATGGTTTCGGGATCTGACTTTAAAAACCATTCGAATAAAAAAGCCAAAAAAGGTTTTGAACTTTCACGGTCTATCAATTTGCCCAAAAAGCCACGATCAATCCAATAATCAATAGTTAATTGAAATTGTGAATCTGCAAGAAAAGGAAAGGGGATTTGTTCAATTGATCTCCATTGTTCATTTTTTCTGGAAAACCATAATTCCTGAATTCCATTTGTTAGAACAATAGTAGTTGCTTTAATACTCGAATTATATAAACCTGCTTGTAAGGCCGTTGAGTCACTAAGTTTTACAGATGGTGATTTGCATTCAACTAAAATCTCAGCTGTAAAATCAGCATTGTATAAAATGATATCAGAACGAAGTTGTGCGTATTTGTAACTAGTTAGAATTGATTCTTCTGTGCTAATTCGGGTTTTGTTCCAATTTAATGATTGAAGCGCACCTTCAATCCACCTAAGGCGAACAATTTCTTCGGGACGGATAACATAACGTTGCCGATTTAAAGGATTTAACAAATTTTTGGCGTTTTTAGTAAAAACAAGCCTTGGATAGTGATAATTGGCTATACTAAACATGATTTAGTTTATTATATTCTCCTTCTAATATACTTTTACTACAATGTACTTAGTAACAGTTTAATTTATGAAAAGCTGAGCTGTTACAAGAAAGTACAAAAATAAATGTGAAAGTTTATTGTCTATTCAACCTTAATAACGATTAGAATTATGCTGAATCTCGAAGAAAAAGCAAGTGCTTTAGAACATACTAAGTTATTTCGCTATGCTGAAAAATCTGACTTAATCATTTTAGCAGAGCATTTACAAGAAATAACTTTTTATGAAGGTGAAGTTATTTTTTCACAAGGAGGTACAGAAAATTCGGCTTATTTGGTGTTATCTGGAAGAGTAAACATAATAATAGATGACATTTTAATGGCTCATTACGATCATGGACAAATTTTTGGGGAATTATCGATGTTGGATGGAAGCCCTTATACGGCAACCGCAACTGCTGTAACCAAAGTAAATTGTTTAAAAATCTCATCAGAAATTTTATTCCGTTCTTTTCATCAGACAGAAAATTTAGCAATGTCCATAGTAAAATCGATGACTAAACGTCTTAAACGCCATTTGTTAGTGTAGTTTTCTATAAATATAAGTTCAGGAAAAGAAAGAAAACTCCCCCTTTTGCCCAAAAAAGTGGCGAAAAAACACGAAAAAATCATCAAAGGGGGTTGGGGGGGGGATTTCATGAGGAATAGGATTTACTATAATTTTTTGAATCAATGAATTTTGCCTAAGTGGCATCCATATTTCTGAGGTTTGTTAAGCCATTGTTCCAAATTTTGATGTAAAGGGAAATAAATTTAGAATGGGATTGGGCGACTTTTTTATCATTTATTCCTCTGGATTAAACAATTCATAAGCCAGTAAATGCGTACCGGTTTGCACAAAATAACGGTCTGGTCCCATGGCGGAAGTCCAGATGTAACCGCCGTGTTCTGGGCGTTGGAAAAGCACTTGTTTACCTGTTTTGGCATCGTAGATGTAGATTCCATTATTGTGTCCCCAATAGACATATCCGTTTTTGTAGTGGATACGTGTTGCTTCTGCAACGCCAATGTCCTCGCTTTTCCATAAGAGTTGACCTGTGTGTCGGTCTAAAGCGTATAAGAAAGATAAGGCACTTACAAAAATGGTATCTGGGGTGAGAACATGAAAGCCTTAAACTAAGTCTTTATCGATGGTTTTCCAGATTTCTTGGCCTGTTGTGGCGTCTATGGCAATGAAACCGGCATTAGTTAGACCGGAATAAACGATATTGTTCTCGATTTGTGGGTAAAGAATACTAAAATTTCTACCAACGTTGAGTTCATATTCCCAAATCCATTCTTTGGTTGATGGTCTCCAGCGACCCATAACAGCTCTATAGGGGTATGGAGGTTCTTCACTCAAGCTTTGCTCATAAGGGATTAACAAATCGCCATTTTCAAAGACATTTATATTGCGAAATTTAAATGGGAACTTTTGAAGTATTTCAAATTTTCCAGTTAACATATCTACTTTAAACAAATAGCCCCTAACTGTATTGTAATAAGCTGTTATCTCAAATCTTGCACCCATGCTAAGCGTATAAAGATTTAAAGAATCAGGAAATACAGTTGTCCAGTCTTCATCTCCAAGTGCCATATCAAATGCATGAATTTTATACGGTTGTAAACCGATTATAGTATTTTCATTATAAACAAAACGATCGTTTCTTAAGCTAGATGCTGTTCCGCTAATTGTGGTAACCCAAAGTCTAGATCCGTCAAGATTCGAAACTTTGTATAAGGCCAATCCACCGGTAATAAAAACAGCGTTATCAATAATTAACGGTTCAGCTGTTGGTGCAGAACTATACTCTGTAAAGTAACTCCAAAGAAGCATCATTTGAGGCACCTTCTTTTCAGAATTATTTGCTGGAGTATTGCAACTAGTTAAAACGTGAACAAAAAATATTGCAAACCAGATTTTCATATTTAATCTCTAACTTGGAAATCGTTATCTATCCATCTAGCAGTCTCTTCCATCGGCGGAGCTAATTGTCCTTTATTAAACACACCAGGCAAAGTATAAGCCCGTTTGTAGCGTTTAATTTCTAAATGATTATACCCACCTTCAGGAGTATCGTCGGGATAATGGAAGTTTTTTTGTCTGTCATTAGGATTATCACCTTTATTCCAAGTCATGGAATTGAATGTTAAGAAGCAATCCGATTTGGTAGGAATTACATTAATAACTTTTACATATTGGTATTCATATAACTCACCATCAATACAGCGAACATCTGGAGTAAGCATAACTTCACGGCTAGATTCATCACAATAATCATCAATCTTAACGAGTATAGTCGAATAGGATTTACTATAGTTTTTTGAATCAATGATTTTTGCCCAAGTAGCATCCCTATTTCTGAGGCTTGTAAAGCCATTTTTCCAACTAGTTGATATAAAGTGAAATAAATTTAGAATGGAAATGGGCGACTTTTTTATCATTTATTCCTCGGGATTATAGAGTTCATAAGCCAACAAATGCGTGCTTGTTTGCACTAAAAGGCGGTCTTCGGCCATAGTGGATGTCCAGATGTAGCCACCGAATTCGTGGCGTTGGTAGTGAACTTGTTTGCCAGTTTTAGCATCGTAAATAAAAATGCCGTTATTATGGCACCAATAGACGTAACCGTTTTTGTAGTGAATGCGTGTGCTTTCGGAGATGCCCATGGGTTCGGTTTCCCATAGAAGTTCTCCTGTATGACGGTCTAAGGCATAAACACGATTTCGCGCTAGTGCAAATATTGTATCCGGTGTAAGTACATGGAAGCCTGTAATTAAGCCTGTTTTAATTGTTTTCCAGATTTCCTGACCTGTTGTGGCGTCTATGGCAATGAAACCATAACCTGCTTGACTTGCATAATCTTTAAAACCTGAATAAACGATATTATTATCAATTTGAGGGTAGCGATAAGTAAATGTCCCATTTCCATCAATTCTATATTGCCAAATCCATTCTTTAGTTGAAGGTCTCCAACGTCCCATTACCGCAGTGTAAGTAATTGGTTCTTCACTATGAATGTCTTCATATGGAATGAGTAAATCTCCTTTATCGAATACATTGATATTTCTAACCCTAAAGGGAAACTTAAATAAATTTTTTGTTTCTCCGCTTTTAATATCTAATTCAATAATATACCCATGATCACCAGTAAAAAAAGCTGACTCGTTGAATCTAGCGCCTAAACCGTACTCGTATAAATAAATTGAATCTGGAATATTGATTTCCCATGAAAGTTGACCATTTTGTTTATTGAATGCAACAATATAATTTGGTTTTAGCCCTATAACATTTTCATCATCTTGAATAAAACGAAAATTTAATAAACTTGAAGCTGTTCCATCAGTGGAAGTAAACCAGTTTCTAGATCCATCAATATTAGATACTTTATGCAAACCTAAACCTCCTGTTATATAAACAAAATTGTTATCAAGTAAAGGTTCAGCCAATGGTGCAGAGCTAAATGCTGTGAAATAACTCCAAAGGAGCCCCAAATGGGACTCCTTTGTTTCAGGATTTGAAGGATTAGCTCTATTGCACGAATAAGTAAGAATTAAACAAATAATTGAAATAAATTTCATAAAAACAATTATTTAACTTCATCTCTAATCCAAATAGCTGCTTGCCTCATCGGAGGAGCATAATCACCAACACTAAAAATAATTTTATTATCTTTATCTTTAAGTTCATAATTGCGTTTGTAGCGTTTTAACTCAAAGTGGTTATAGCCGCCTTCGTCTGGAACATCGTCATAGT